>DASXKI010000421.1:0-9532 GCA_036496945.1 Streptosporangiaceae bacterium
AGCCGAAGGCACCGCCGCGCGGCTGACCGAGCGCGGCCTCGGGGCCCTGGACTCGAGCGCCGAGTTGCACGGGCACGAGCATCGCGACGCCAGCGGGCTGATCCAGGCGGCCAGGTACACGCTGACGCAGCGCGACTCGCACGTGCTAGAGGGTCTGCCACGCATAGCCGTGCCCACGCTCGTCATCGTCGGATCTGACGACGCGCCATTCCTAGCTGCCGCCGACTACATGACGGCCAAGATCCCGCAGGCCCGCAAGGTGGTCATTCCCGGTGCGGGACACGCGCCGAACGTCGACAAACCCGAGCTCTTCGACGCTGCGCTGCGCGGTTTCCTCGAAGAAATCACCGCGGCGGAAGGACGGGCATGACCGAGCAGGCTCCAGCCGACGTCACTGCTGATCAGGTCCGCGCCGAGCTGGCCGAGTGGGTCAGCGAGCACTGGGATCCGGCGCTGGCGCTGCGCGACTGGCGCGAGCTGCTGCTGGAATCGGGCTGGGCGGTCCCGAGCTGGCCGCGGCGCTGGCACGGCCGCGGGCTGCCCGCCTGGGCGGACGAGCTGGTCGGCAGCGAGCTGCTGCGGCTTGGCGCCGTCGGCATCCCGGTCGGCAGCGGCACCTGGCTGGCCGCGCCGACCATCCTGGCCCACGGCAGCGACGACCTGCGCGACCGGCTGCTGCGGCCCACGCTGACGGGCGAGCAGACGTGGTGCCAGCTTTTCAGCGAGCCGGGTGCCGGCTCGGACCTGGCCGGCCTGTCCACCTCTGCCGTGCTGGATGGCGACACCTGGGTCATCAACGGGCAGAAGGTCTGGAACACCAGCGCGCACCACGCAGACCTGGGCATGCTGCTGGCCCGCACCGACCGCGACGTGCCCAAGCACCAGGGGATCACCTACTTCGCGCTGCCGATGAAGCAGCCGGGCGTCGAGGTCCGGCAACTGCGGCAGATGAACTTCCACGCCTCCTTCAACGAGGTCTTCCTCACCGACGCCCGCATCCCGAAGGACAACGTGATCGGCTCGGTCGGCCAGGGCTGGATAACGGCGCTGACCACGCTCGCCTACGAGCGCCGGTTCTCGGCGCTCCACCGGCCCGGCTACTCCCCCGCGCCCGGCCGGGCGCTCGACGAGGCACGCGCCGAGGCCGACGATCACTTCGCTACCTATTCCTGGTATCCGCAGCGGGCGGGCCGGCCGGACCTGGTCATCGAGCATGCGCGCGCCGCGGGCGTGGCCGGCGATCCGGTCATCCGCCAGGCCATCGCGCGGCTGCTGACGCTGCACCGGGCCAGCACCTGGACCGCCGAGCGCGCGCGGGCCGCCCGTGCGCTCGGGGCACGTCCCGGCGCTGAGGGTTCTATCGGCAAGCTGGCGGCCAGCAACATCGCGCGCGAGTCTGCCAAGGTGCACGCGATGATCGCGGGCGCGAAGGGGATGCTGACGGGGCCGGACTCAGCGCTCGGCGGCGTGATCGCCGAAGTGCTGATGTCGGTACCTGGCCAGTCGATCGCGGGGGGTACGGACGAGATCCAGAAGAACATCCTGGCGGAGAAGGTGCTAGGGCTGCCCGGCGAGGTGCGGGTGGACAAGGACATCCCGTTCAGCCAGATCAAGCACCGCGGCTGAGTCACCGCCCGGCCCCAGCCTGCCTGTAGGCCAGCAGTCGTCAGGGGCTAGAGGTTGCGGCGGATACGGTCAGGTTGATCTGGCTGCCCGGCGCGACGCGACTCCCAGCGGGCGGGTTCTGGGACACCACCGTTCCCTGCGGCTGATTCGCCTGGACATCCTGGACGGTGATCGTGATCCGCGCAACGGTCAGCGCGGAGTGGAGTACCGCCAGGGCGGTATTCGCGCTCATGCCGACGGTCGAGGGCATCACAACGACCGCGGGCGAGTTATGCCGCGCGGCCGGTGCAGCCGGTGCGGCTGGCCGGATGGTCGGCACTGATCTCATGGTCGGCACTGACGTGCCTTGTCCTCCGCCGAGCAGAGCGAGGGGCACGACAATCGCGGCGGCCACGACCGCGCTCGCGCCCGCGCCGAGGCTAGCGGCGATGATGCGCTGCCGCCGCGCGAGCCGCCGCACGCGATCTTGGGGGTCCGGCCAGGTCGGCAGTGCCCACCTCGGGTCGCGCAGCGCCTCGCGGAGTCTGTTCTCCGCCGTACTGTCATCGGACATGCATCTCACCTGCTGTCGCATTTTCCGTTGTTACTGCCATCAGTAGCGGCCGCAGCGCTGCCAGCCCGCGTGCGGCCTGACTGCGTACCGTGCTGGGCTGGCAGCCCAGCAACGCCGCGATTGTGAGATCGGGGAGGTCCTCGTAGTAGCGGAGCACCAGCACTGCCCGCTGGCGCGATGGAAGCTGAGCCAGTGCACGCCTTAGCGCGTCCCAGTCCTGCGTGCGCTGCAGTCCAGCGTCATCGGCAGCTGACTCCGGTACGTCTCCAAGGCGGACATGCGAGCCCCATCGCCGCCACCGGGTCAGGTGCGTGTTGACCATGACCCGGCGCACGTAGGCGACCGGATTGTCGACGCTAGCGCGGCGCCACCGACGCAGCGACCTGGCCAGCGCCTCCTGTACCAGATCCTCGGCCTCCTGCGGGCTGCCCGTCAGCACATGCCCGAACCTCAGCAGCGCCGGCAATGACCCGGCGACAAAGTCGCCGAAGCTCTCACCGCCAAGATCAGTTTCCGGCACGGTCCGTCCTTTCTTCCGCTCACTTGGACTCGCCGGCATCACGAACTGTTGCACGCGGCAGGCCGTAACTTTCCGGCGCCCTGCGACCCGCTTCGGCGGGTCCGGCCGGAGCGTGCATCAGCGGTCGCTCAGAGTAATGTTCGGCCTGCGGGGAATTGCATGCCTGGCCAGCCTGGAGCAGCGTGTCGGAATACGTCCTTGATCATCACCAGGAAGGCGAGCGCCAGCGGCTGGCATTGATGTCGCGGCTGTTGGACTGGCTGGCTGGCCTGGTCGCGCAAGCAGCACATCGACTATTTCATCGGCCGCCGCCTGCCGGAGATCCTGTCCGGGCAGGGACTGGAGGGCCTCGGTGCCACCGCCGAGTCAGCGCTGTACCGCGGCGGCTCATTGCTCTCCGCGACCCAAGCGTGCGCTAGGGGGGCCCGAGCGTCTGCGGTGACGGCCAGTCACCGGGCAGTCCATCGAGTCGCCGGGCGTAGTCGCCAGGATCAAACACACTGTGCTCGGTCAGGGCCCGATGGACATCTTCGCTGACCAGCGAAGCAATCATGTGCATGACGTTGTGCCAGTCATAGCCAAGGTCGGCGAGCCGCTGAACTGTACGCCAGGTTTCCCGCGGTTCGTCAGCCAGCAGCTGATTCGCGACAATCTGATGCATCGCCACGTGCAGCCTCGGGTTAAACGGCTCGCCGTCGACGGTCACCTCCTCAGCTCCCTCAAGGGCATCTCCGAGTTCTGGGTGCTGTGCCTCGATCAGGAGCGCGAGTTCGTCCTCGTCGCCGGCATCCAGCATCTCGACGTCGATTCCCCGATAGAGGCCGTGCCCCGATGGCATCGCCCAGGACCTCCGGTCGGCACGGCTCGGCGCATCGAACCAGCAGTCCGTCGTCTCGTCGCCCGACAGCATCGATTCCTCGGCGGCTGGCACGACGAATCCGGCCGGCCTGCCGCGGCCTGCTGCCGACCGCCGGCTCGGCTGGCGACGGCCGCGTCCTGGCGGTCGGCCGCGACTTCTCGGGCTCATCGCACAATTGTCGCGCGCCCTAGGGCATCACTGGCAATAGCCGACAGGCCTGGCTTTCAGAGCTGGCAGCTTTCAGAGGCGACAGGACAGCGTTCAGAGCCAACACAGAGGCTGCGCAGATCCTCTGCTTCAGTGGGCAGCCGATCCTGTATGAGGACGGACAGAGCGGCCACAGCCGCCCGCGCCCATCAGGAGGCAGACAGTGGGGATCATCTCCAGCACCGCGCTCTGGTATGCCAGCCGGGCAACCGGCGTGGTGGCGCTGGTGCTGCTGACCGTCGTCGTCGTGCTCGGCATACTGGTCAACCGCCGCGGGCGGCTGCCAGGCCTGCCGAGGTTCGCGACCACAAGCCTGCACCGGAGCATGTCACTGCTGGCGGTTGCCTTCGTCGCAGTGCACGTGATCACCGCTATCGCCGATCCGTACGTGACTATCGGCATCGTTGCCGCCGTCGTGCCTTTCACCTCCGCCTACAAGGCCCTCTGGATCGGCCTGGGCGCGGTCTCGCTGGACATGATCATCGCGCTGATCGTTACCAGCCTGGCCAGGGCCAGGATCGGCCGCCGCACCTGGCGTGCGGTGCACTGGCTCGCCTACGCCTCCTGGCCCGTCGCGCTGGCCCACGGCCTCGGCTCGGGCACCGATCTGCGCACCGGCTGGCTCCTGGCGCTGACCATCCTGTCCATCGCGGCCGTGGTCGGCGCCACGGGCTGGCGGATCGCAAGCGCGGCAGCGGCCCCCGGCCGGGCGCAGCGGGCAGCCCTCGCACTGACTGAGAGCAGCGAACGCGCGCTGACCGGGGCAGGTGCCAGGTGAGGCCGGCCGCCACGCTCGCGATGGCGGGCCGGCCCGCTGGCCACCCGGCTGTCCCGGGCGAGCCAGGCCTGCCCCGGTTGCTCGCGCCCGCAGGCCGGGCACCGAACGGGACCCAGGTCCTCGAGCCCGGCCTCGACCTGGTCGCGCACCTGCGCCGGCACGGCCGCGCGCGGTTCCGCGGCCCGGCCCTGGTCGAGCAGGCCGAGGAAGCCGGCCTGACGGGCCGCGGCGGCGCTGCCTTTCCGGTTGCCGCGAAGCTGTCCGCTGTCGCGGCGGCCGGCGGCGACCCGGTAGCAGTCGCTAACGGCGCCGAGGGCGAGCCAGCCAGCAGCAAGGATGCCGCGCTGCTGTGGTACGCGCCGCACCTTGTCCTGGACGGCCTCCAGCTGGCGGCCGAGGCCGTCGGCGCGCGCACGGCCTATCTGTACGTGCACGCGAGCCCCGACGCGCGCGGCGGGCCGGACCTGCCATGGCACCTGCAGGCTGCGCTCGCGCAGCGCGTGGCGGCCGGGACCGACCGCGCGAGCGTCCAGCTCATCGAGGCACCTGCCAGGTTCCTGGCCGGCGAGGAGAGCGCGCTGGTGTCGCGCATCAACGGCGGCGCCGCCCGGCCGACCGACAAGCGGTACCGCGCTTTCCAGCGCGGCGTTGGCGGGCGGCCGACCCTGGTGCAAAACGTGGAAACGCTGGCGCACCTGGCGCTCATAGCCCGGAACGGGGCCGCCTGGTTCCGCAGCGTTGGCACGCGCGAGGAGCCAGGGTCCATGCTGTGCACCCTTCGTGAGTCCGACGGCCAGGTGCGCGTCGTAGAGGCAGCCCTTGGCACGCCCCTGAGCTGGCTGCTGGCGCTCGGCGACGATGTGCAGGGCGTGCTGTCCGGCGGTTACCACGGCGGCTGGCTAAGCCTGACCGACGCTCGCCGACTCGCCCTGAGCAACGCCGATCTGCGTCCGGCTGGCGCCATCGCCGGGGCTGGCGTCCTGGTCGCGCTGCCGGCCGCGCACTGCGGGCTGGCGGAGACCGCCAGCGTTGCCCGTTCCCTTGCCCTGGAATCAGCTGGCCAGTGCGGCCCGTGCTTCAACGGGCTGCCGGCGATCGCGACCGCGCTTGCCGAGCTGGCGCGGCCACGGCCGGCCGGCCCGGCCCTGGCGAACCTGGAGCGCTGGGCGGGCCTGGTGGCCGGGCGCGGCGCGTGCCATCACCCGGACGGAACTGTCAGGTTCGTCGCGAGCGCGCTGACAGTGTTTGCCGCCGAGATCGACGAGCACGCGAGCGGGCGGTGCACGGCGACGCGGCGCGAGCCGTTCCTGCCGGTGACCGCGCCGGCGCTGACCGAGGACGACTGGAGATGACCATGCAGGACAGGAGCACGCGGCTGCGCGTCGATCGCATCGCGTGCAGCGGCCATGGCCTGTGCGCGGAGCTGCTGCCTGAGCTCGTCGCCCTGGACGACTGGGGCTACCCGGTGATGACGGACACACCGGTTCCAGGGCGGCTCGTACGTGCCGCGAGGCGAGCAGTTGCCGACTGCCCCGCGCTCGCGCTGCGGCTCGGAACCGGGAGCTGACCGGCCGTGGAGCTTGGATGCAGAGGGTATTCAGAAGGCGCTCATATCCCCGGCCGAGGCGCCGCGGGGAAGCTGAGGGCATGATGACAGTGATGGAACCTGTCGCCGCCGGGCCGGCCACGCCAGCTGAGGGCAGCATCCAGCGACCGGATGGCAGCCCGGTCCGCGTGCTCGTCGTGGACGACGAGCCAAGCCTGGCCGAACTCCTCGCCAGCGTGCTGCGCTACGAGGGCTGGGAGATCAGGACGGCCGAGGACGGCAGCTCTGCCGTGCGTGCCGCCCGCGACTTCCAGCCTGACGCGATCCTGCTCGACATCATGCTGCCCGACTTCGACGGCATTGAGGTACTCCGCCGGGTACGGGCGATCCTGCCCCATGTGTGTGTCCTGTTCCTGACCGCGCGGGATTCTGTGCAAGACCGGGTGGTCGGCATCACCGCCGGCGGCGACGACTACGTCACGAAGCCGTTCAGCCTGGAGGAGGTCATTGCCCGGGTGCGCGGCCTGCTGCGCCGGGCTGGGATGGCGCGCGCTAGCTCGGGCACTGAGATCACCGTCGCGGACCTGACCATGGACGAGGACGCGCGCGAAGTGCGGCGCGACGGCGAGCTGGTCGAGCTGACGGCGACCGAGTTCGAGCTGCTGCGGTTCATGATGCGCAACCCGCGGCGCGTGCTGTCCAAGGCGCAGATCCTGGACCGCGTATGGAACTACGACTTTGGCGGGCAAGCCCATGTCGTCGAGTTGTACATCAGCTACCTGCGCAAGAAGATTGACTCCGGGCGCGAGCCCCTGATCCACACCGTCCGCGGCGTCGGATACGTGCTGAAGCCGCTGACCTGACCATGACGCCGCACGCTCCCCATAGCCGGGCAGCCCGAGCCCGGCAGTGGCTGGCAGCACGGACGCTGCGCGGCCGGCTGATCACTGGCCTGCTCGGACTGCTCGCGCTCGCGTGCGCCACGGTTGGCGTCGTCACCTATGCGCACCTGCACACGGTTCTGATCACCGGCCTCAACGCGCAGCTTGCGTCAGCCAGCCAGCGGTACGTGGACTGCCTGCAGGGGCCGCCGCCAGGGTCGCCGGACCACGACCAGGACGGCCATAACCCGGAGCAGCCGGCACGCAGCCCGGGTCCGGGGCCATGCGCTCAGCAGCAGAGCGCCAAGACTCTTAATGCCGTGTACAGCTCCGGCGGCACCCTGCTGGCCGCGAACCTGGCGAACTCCGACGTCTGCCGGCTCTCTCCCGCGGACAAGGCGCTGCTGACCAGCCTGCCGCACGGCACGCTTACCAGCGGCCAGCTCTACGGCCCGCGGTCGGTAGAGCTGTCTGCTTACGGCGACTACCAGGTCGTGGCCCGCAGCACGACAGCCGGAGTGGTCGTGACCGGCATGCCGCTGACCTCGGTCACCACGACGCTGAACGAGGTCGCGCTCGCCGAGATCGCAGTCTTCTCCGTCGCGCTGCTGCTGACCGGAATCATCGGGACAGCCTGGGTGCGCGTCTCGCTGCGGCCGCTTCGCCGGGTGGCCGCGACCGCGACGAGAGTGACCCAGCTGCCGCTCGGCAGCGGCGAGGTCAGCCTGCCCGAGCGCGTCCCGGACGCCAACCCTGGCACCGAGGTGGGCCAGGTCGGCGCCGCGTTCAACCGGATGCTCGGGCACGTCGAGTCCGCGCTCGCACGCCGGGAGGCCAGCGAGTCGCGCCTGCGCAGGTTCGCCGCCGACGCCAGCCACGAGCTTCGCACCCCGCTGGCCGCCATCCGCGGGTACGCCGAGCTGGCCCGCCGCCACCCTGGCCCGATCCCCGACGACGTCGCGCACGCCCTCAGCCGGGTCGAGTCGGAGTCGGCCAGGATGAGCGAGCTTGTCGACGAACTGCTGCTGCTGGCCCGGCTGGACGCGGGACGGCCGCTGGAGAGCGAACCGGTCGACATGACCCGGCTGGCCATCGACGTGACCAGTGACGCCCGGGTCGCGGCCACTAATCACCGGTGGCAGCTCGAGCTACCCGAGGAGCCGGTCGTCGTCCGCGGCGACGACCTGCGGCTGCATCAGGTGCTGGCCAACCTGCTGAGCAACGCTGCCAGGCACACCCCCGCTGGCACGGTCGTGACGGTGGCGCTGGCTCGAACGGCCCCGACCGCAGGTCGCAGCGGGCCTGGTACCGCAGTGATCAGCGTCACCGACAACGGGCCTGGCATCCCGCCCGAGCTGCAGCCGGATGTCTTCGAGCGCTTTGTGAGGGGCGACACGTCCCGGTCGCGGGCCGCGGGCAGCAGCGGGCTCGGCCTCGCCATCGTGCACGCCGTCACGGTCGCCCACGGCGGGACCGCGCGCGTGACTAGCCCGCCCGGCGAGACCAGGTTCACGATCGAGCTGCCGATCTCAGAGTGACGCTGCGCGGGCACTGGGACTGCCGGGCCCGGTGCCGGCAGCCCGGTCCGGTGGCCGCCCTGACCCGAGACAAACGGGCCGGAGTAGGTTCTGGTCTTTAACACGGGCATGGACGAGGAGCACGACCAGTGACCACCGACAATCGCATAGGTCCGCCCAACTTCGGCAGCGAACGCGACATGCTGCGGGGCTTCCTCGACTACCACCGTGCGACCCTGGCCATGAAATGCGACGGGCTCACCGATGTGGAGCTGCGGCAGCAGTCGATGCCGCCGTCAACGCTTTCGCTGCTCGGCCTGGTGCGGCACATGGCGGAGGTGGAGCGTGCCTGGTTCCGCCGGGTGTTCGAAGACAATGATGCGCCAATGGTCTGGTCGGACGAGATCGACTTCCAGGCGGCGTACGACGCGAGCGCGTCGACCAGGGCTGAGGCGTTCGCGGCCTGGGAGGCGGAGGTCGAGAACTCGCGCCGCATTGAGCGGGAGGCCGGGTCCCTGGACCTGGCCGGGCATCAGCCCAGGTGGGGTGAGGACGTGTCGCTGCGGATGGTGATGGTGCACGTACTTCTGGAGTACGGCCGCCACAACGGGCACGCGGACTTCCTGCGTGAGGGTGTCGACGGCACCGTCGGCGCCTGAGTCGCCGTCCGGGCCGGCACCGGCACCCAGGCCCTGGTTCTGACCAGGGACCGCCGGGAAACGCGCCGCGCGGGCCCGGCCCTCAGTGTGACTGGCCGGGTACCTCGTAAACCTGCGTGGCGTCCCTTGCCAGGACCAGCCTCTCGTGGAGCTGCGGCTTGGTGAGTAGCTCTCGGGTGTCCACGCTCTTGAAGGCGCGTGTGGAGAGGTCTGTCTGAGGAGGGGAACTCCGCAGCGGTGCCGCCGACCGGTCACTGACGGCCACGGTCGCTGCCCTACTCGAAACGTACGTTGCCGGGTCCGGTGATACGACTCAGCAGCGGGAGCGACGCGAGGATGACGAGCATCGAGGCGGCCAGCCCGATGCCCATCGTGAGGAAGTAGGC
>DASXKI010000422.1:0-21935 GCA_036496945.1 Streptosporangiaceae bacterium
GGTACCAACAACACTGGCGGCGACCCGCTCGACTCGCCCGCACCGCCGCAGGATCCGCTGACGACGGGCGTCCTGGTGTTCTCGGGCGGAACGCCCATCGCCATTACGGTCGCTCACAATGTCATCTTCAGCAACGCGATCGGCATCTGGCTGAGCAAGGCCGTGACAGCCACGGGCCTGGCGACCAATACGTTCTTCGACGTGAAGACACCGATCTCAGCAAACAACTAACCCGGCGCACAAGCGCCGGTAGCGATCGGCCCACGGCCCCGCCGCCGTGGGCCGATCCGTCAGCGGGTGTGACGGCGATGCCCTCGACGGGTATCAGGCGGTGGCCCCGTTGCGGTGCTTCCCCAAGGCGTCCGTCGCGTCGTCGGCGATCAGGCCCAGGCCGATGCCGAGCATCCAGACGTCCTTGCTGAGGGCGATGCCCGCCTGGGTCGGCCACACGCTGCCCTCCTCATGCAGGGCCGGCGTGCGCATGTAGACGGTCAGCAGGCTGCTCGAGAAGGCTGTCAGCACGGCCCCGGCGATCTTGTTGGGCACGACAGGCGTGAGTAGCAGGACGCCAGTACTGATCTCCGCCACGGACAGCGCCTTCAGGAACGTACCGGGCTGAACCTTGCTCAGGAACGGGAACGCACCACTGGCAAAAGCATGCAGGCCCTTGGCCTGCTCTTCATTGCCGTTCCACTTTTCCAGGCCCGTGTGCAGCACATAGCCGCCAGCAGCGGCCCTGGCCGGGATGTTGCGCAGATGCACGAACATGATGGCTCCCCTCGTCAGCCTGAAGCCAGGCTCGAGCTCATCGGACAGATCTCAGGACTGACGCTTCCGCCTGTGACCCGGTGCCGGCGACGCCGATGAGTCCGTCATCTGATCAAGGAGTGCTCGCGTCTTGCTGATGCGCGCATCCAGATCGGTGAGGAAGCCCTCGATCCCCTGTCGCTTGGCTTCGACGGTCGCACGCAGAGCGTGCTGGAGTTCTAGGCTCTCATGGACAAGATCCTGCCGCTCCGCGCCCGTCGTTCCCTCATCGTGGTAAGCAAGCCTGATCTCCGCCATCCGGTCCTCTCCCCGAAGGACGAGGGCGATCTCGTCCAGATTCAGCCCGAGAAGGGTCTGTAGCTGGCGGATTCTGGCGACGCGGGCCAGATCTTCCTCGGAGTAGCGGCGCAAGCCGCCTGGCGTGCAGCCCTGCGGGGTCAGCAGGCCTAGCTGCTGGTAGTAGCGCAGGGCTCGCTGTGACACCCCGGCCTGCTGCGCGGCGGCACCGATGCCGACGAGCTGCTCCTGGCTGTCGTCCGCGTGGCCATCATTCTGCAGCACCGTCTCCTTGCGCACCGCGCCCGCCGCGCCCGCGTGCGGTGCCCTCGCGCTCATCACTAGCCGCTCTCACTGAACGCGTCCGGGGCGCCGGCCAGCTCCGCGTCGATGGGCAGCGACACCATCTCGCCCAGGATCGCATCGACGGGCGCCTCGGCCTCGACATGCGCGGGTGCTGTGTAGACGTAACGCTTACCGCGCAGGGCCGAGGCGATGATGGCGATGACCGTCGCGATGGCGGCGAACGTGAAGGCCAGGTGCAGGCCGCTGGCGAACGGCTGCTCGATGAGCTGCGGGAAGAACGAGCGCCCGGTGATGTAAGCAACCTCCTTGGCCGGCAGGTGCTGCAGCGCGCCGGTGGGCCCGAGCAGTTGCTTGATCGGGTTGTAGCCGAGGAACGCGGAGAACAGGCTGCCGATCGGCGGCTCGTTCGCGACCGTGTGCGCCGCCGCGGGGCTGACCCCTGCGGTCACGAGGCCCCTGAACAGGGCGCTCGGCAGCCGGGCCGCGAGCCCGAGCGTGACGATCGTAAAGAACAAGCCCATCGACAGCACGGTCGCCGAGTTCTGGAACGTGTTGAGCATGCCCGCGCCTGCGCCGCGCTGCTCGGGCGGCAGGCTGTTCATGACACTTGCCTGGTTGGGGGAGAAGAACAGCCCCATGCCGACCGCGAACAGGAAAATCAGCGCCGCGAACCAGACGTAGCTGAAGTTGATGGGCAGCGTCTCCAGCAGCAGGAACGCGGCGCCGGACACCACCAGGCCGGAGGTGGCAAACAGCCTGGCCCCGTGCCGGTCAGACAGCCAGCCCGCGAGCGGGCCGACGATGAGGAAGCCCGCCGTCAGCGGGATCATCGCGATGCCAGCCCACAGCGGTGTCTGGCTGAAGCTGAAGCCGTGCTGCGGGAGCCAGATGCCCTGCAGCCAGATGATGAGCATGAACTGGATGCCGCCACGGCCCAGGGCGCCGAGCAGGCCGGCGATGTTGCCGTAGGTGAAGGCGCGGATCTTGAAAAGGCTGAGCCGGAACATCGGCTGGCTCACCTTCGTCTCCACCCAGCCGAACAGGACGAGGATGGCAATGCCGCCGAAGATCGCGGCCAGCACGTACGGGTTGGTCCACCCGGTCGGGCTGCCGCCGTAGGGCAGCAGCGAGTAGACGATGCCGGTCAGCAGGGAGACGAGGCCGACAGCGAAGAGCGTGTTGCCCAGCCAGTCGATCTTGGCCGGGATGCGGATCCCGTTGTCCTTGAGCTTGAGATAGGCCCAGACGGTCCCGAACAGGCCGAACGGGACCGAGACCAGGAAGACAAGCCGCCACTCGATCGGGGCGAGCACGCCGCCGAGCATCAGGCCGAGGAACGAGCCGCCCACCGCCGCGACACCATTGATCCCCATGGCCTTGCCGCGCTCCTCGGCCGGGAAGGCGTCGGTCAGGATCGCGGTGGAGTTAGCGAACAGCAGCGCGCCGCCGACACCCTGGAACACGCGCATGATGATGATCCACAAAGCGCCGCCGGCGCCGGTCAGGAACGTCACCGAGAGCAGGATGGAGAACACCGTGAAGACAGCGAAGCCCAGGTTGTACATCCGGACGCGGCCGTAGATGTCGCCCACCCGGCCCAGGCTGACGACCAGCACAGCCGTCACCAGCGTGAAGCCAATGAACACCCACAAGAAGTACGAGGTGTTCGCCGGCACGAGCGGGTTGAGCTGGATGCCGCGGAACAGCGCAGGCAGCGAGATCAGCAGAATGGACTGGTTGATGGTCACCATCAGGATGCCGAGCGTCGTGTTCGACAGCGCGATCCACTTGTAGTTCTTGCTCCTGCTGTCTGCCCCTGTGCTCGACAATGGGCTCGCTTCGAGGCTGCGTTCCTCGATCGCCATGCATTCTCCCTGTCACCGCCGTGCCGACAATCTCAGCTTCAACTCTAACCTTGACGTTAGCGTCACCTTTGAGTGACCCGGAACGGGGCCTGAACTGGCCGCCACCGTAACGAAGCGAACATGTTAGTTGTGCGAACGCACATGGGTTATGTACGTTGGCTGCATGGAAGCCAACGCGCGGCTCAGCGCACTGGTCGACGTGCTGCAACAGGACGGCCGGCTTGACGTCGCCGAGATGGCAGCCAGCTTCGGCACCGCCGAGATGACGATCCGCCGCGATCTGGACCGTATCGTCGCCATGGGCATGGCGCGGCGCGTTCGTGGCGGTGCCATCAGCCTGCTCATGCGCGGCGAGGAACTGCCGTTCAGCATGCGCCTCCTGGACCGGGCCGAGGCCAAGGGCCGGATCGCGGTGGCGGTGGCCGAGGTGCTCCGTGACGGCGAGGCCGTACTGCTCGACAGCGGCACGACGGCCGTCCTGGTCGGCCGCGAGCTTGCGGATCGTCGGCTGACTGTGATGCCGATGTCCCTGCATGCGGCCTCGGTCCTGGCGGCGCAGCAGTCGATCCGGCTGCTGCTGCCGGGCGGCGAGATCCGACCTGGTGAGCTCGCGATGGTTGGCCCGCTGGCCCTGGCGAGCATCGGCTCGCTGCGGTTCGACACCACCGTCCTGACCTGCTGCGGACTGGCCGATAATCGGGTGACGACCCACGACCTCCGCGACGCCGAGGTCAAGCAGGCGATGATCCGGTCCGCGGCCCGCGTGATCCTGGCAGCGGACAGCGCCAAGTTCCGGCAGACCGCGCTCGCGGTAGTCGGGTCCGCGACCGACGTCGATATGATCGTCACCGACGCGGACGCGCCACCGGAGACCGTGGAGTCGCTCCGGGCCGCCGGGCTCGAGGTGCGATGTGTCTAGCCCGGCGGTCGCCCGTCGCGCACGAGGCAATCATGGCGGCACGGACCGGCCCCAGCGGGCGGCCACCTTCGCCGCTTTCGTCAGCCATGGCTTGCTCTTCGCCTCGTGGACGGCGCACATACCGCAAGTGAAGGACCACCTCGGGCTGTCCGACGCCGGTCTCGGCTTCGCGCTCCTTGGTGCCCCGCTCGGCTCGGTCATGTCGATGCTGGTGGTGGCGCGCCTGCTGCCGCGGCTCGGCAGTCAGCGCATGGTGCAGGTCAGCCTGCTCGGCTACTGCGTGGCTGGCCCGCTCGTCGGGCTGGCCGGCTCGTTCGGCGTGCTCTTCGCCGCGCTGTTCGCGTGGGGCGCGTTCCAGGGCGCGATGGATGTCTCGATGAACACGCAGGCCGTCACCGTCGAGCTCGCGGACGGGCGGCCGCTGATGTCCGGCTTCCACGCCAGCTGGAGCATCGGCGCCTTCGCGGGGGCCGGGATCGGCGCGCTCGGCGTCGCCGCGGGCATCTCGCTGACCCCGCAACTGGTGCTCCTAGCGCTGCCCGTGCTCGCCGTGACCGGCCCGCTGTCGCTGCGCATGCTGCCCGACCCGCACATGCTGCCCAACCCGAGCACCCTGCCCGACCTGAGCACACGGGCTGACCCGAGCGCACGGGCTGACCCGAGCATGCTGCCTGACCCGAGCACGCCGGGCAGTCCGAAGGCAGTCGGCCGGACCGTCGTCGGGCTGTCCGGTCCCATGGTGGTGCTGGGTGCGATCGCGTTCGCGTGCATGTTGTGCGAGGGCGCAAGCGCCGACTGGGCCTCGGTCTACCTGCGCGGCTCCGTCGGCGTCAGCGCGGCCGTAGCTGGCCTCGGGTACACCGCCTTCTCCCTGGCGATGGTGATCGTGCGGCTGTCGGGAAACCGGCTCCTGACTCGGTTCCGTGCCCGCAAGCTGCTGCCGGTGCTCGCCGCTGTCGCGACGGCCGGGTTCACCGCTGGGCTGCTCGGCGGCGCCAGTGTGACGGTCGTCGCCGGATTCGCCTGCCTCGGAGTAGGCCTCGCCCTTGTCATCCCGACGGTCAACAGCGCGGCCGGGCGACTGCCAGGATTGAGCCAGGGCACCGCGATCGCCATGGTGTCCGCGTGCGGCTGGGCTGGCTTCGTCTTCGGACCGCCGATCATCGGCGAGCTGGCGTCAGCGTCCTCGCTCACTGCTGCGCTCGGTGTGCTGCCGGTGCTCACGGCCTGCATCCTGGTCGCCACCGCCCGGGCGCGAGCCCTTCGGCCGGGCTCGCCCGATGCGGCTCGCGAGGCTGCCGCTAGTGCCCCATGAGCTACCTCGGCGCGCCCCGGTGCCCGCGTGTCACCCGTGCGTGTTCCCCCGTGCGTGTTCCCCCGTGCGTCTTACCCCCATGCGTGTCACGCTGTAAGTGTTACCCCTGCGTGTCACCCCGTGCGGGTGACGCGCACGAAGGCCTCGTGGCGCATCGTTAGCGTTGAGCGGCGATGAGTCGCTCGCGTAATGACGGAAATATCGTGAATTCGGGAGAGAAACCGATGACTGCGGTACTGACTGAAGCTCCGCGACTCCGATACACGCTCGACGCCGGGCTCGGGCGGCTAACTCCAGCGGAGCGAGCCGAGCGGGGGCGGGCGGCGCGTGTGCAGGTGCCGCGCGAGAGCCACGCGATGTTCGAGCGACAGCCAGGCCGGCCTGATCCGCTGAGCTTGCTGACGGCCCAGGCGGAGACGCGGGTACCGGAGCTCGTGCCCATCCGCTGGGGCCGGATGATGGCTTCTGAGTTCAGCTACTACCGCGGCGCGGCGCTGCCCATGGCGAGCGACCTGGCGGACACGCCGGTATCAGGACTGGCGGTTCAGGCATGCGGCGACGCGCACCTGTCCAACTTCGGCATCTTCGGCTCCGCTGAACGCAACCTGGTCTTCGACGTGAACGACTTCGACGAGACGCTGCCAGGTCCGTGGGAGTGGGACGTCAAGCGGCTAGCCGCCAGCATGGAGGTGGCGACGCGCGAGAGAGGGTTCAGCGGCAAGGTGCGGCGCCAGATCGTCGGTGCCACGGTGGCCAGGTACCGGCAGGCCATGCGTGAGTTCGCGGGCATGCCCAACCTAAGCGTCTGGTACGCGCGCGCCGACATGGACCAGCTGCTCGTCCAGTTCAATTCACAGCTGAAGAAGCGCCAGCGGAAGCTGGTGAGCAAGGGGCTGGCGAAGGCCAGGACCAGGGACAGCATGCAGGAAATTGGCAAGCTCACCCACATGGTGGACGGCCGGCCTCGCATCATCTCCGACCCGCCGCTCATCGTGCCGATTGATGAGCTGCTGCCGCGCCAGACGGATCGGAAGGCCTTCGAGGCCCAGATCACCGATCTGCTGGGCAAGTACCGGCGGACGCTGGAGACCGACCGCAAGTCCCTCCTCGATCAGTTCGAATTCGCCGATATGGCGCGCAAGGTCGTCGGGGTCGGCAGCGTCGGTACCCGGTGCTGGATCGTCCTGATGCTCGGTCGCGACCTGGACGACCCGCTGTTCCTGCAGGTCAAGGAAGCGGAGGAGTCGGTGCTCAGCCACTTCCTCGGGGCGAGCAAGTACAACAACCAGGGCCAGCGGGTCTGCGCGGGCCAGCGGCTGATGCAGGCCTCCAGTGACATCTTCCTCGGCTGGCAGCGGATCGAGGCCGGGCTCGACGGGCTGCAGCGTGACTTCTACATCCGCCAGCTCCGGGACTGGAAGTTCTCCATCGACGTCCAGGCCATGGTGCCGAGCGGCCTGCAAATGTACGGGGCACTCTGCGGATGGACGCTGGCACGCGCGCACGCACGGTCCGGCGACCGGATCGCGATCGCCGCCTACCTCGGCGGCTCCGACGTGTTCGACCAGGCCATCACCCAGTTCGCCGCCGCCTACGCCGACCAGAACGAGCGCGACCATCAGTCACTCGTCCAGGCAGTCGCCGACGGACGGATCACCGCGGACCGCGATCTTTAGCCAAGGCGGCCTGCTCGACTCGCTTGCCGGGCAGGCCGCCTACCGGGAGCCGGGTGCCTAATCCAGTGGCGGCGCGTCGAGGACATCCGCCCGATCGGGCTGCCAGAGCGGCACCGCGTTGCAAAACGTGATCATGTAGATCATTCTCGATCGTCGGGTCCGCAGCCGATTGTTGACCTCGTCGACAAGCGCCCTCGCTTGCTCGATGAGCGCATAGTCGTCAGGCTCGACACCCACGTCGGCCAGAGCCGCCAGAAGCTGCTGCTTCGCTGGTCCGGTCATGCGGTCCCTCCGCGCATAATCCATCCAGAAGGCTCATCGGCTCGCGTGGCAACGAAAACGGCGTCCGTAAACGCCGCGTGAACGCAAGGTAGCTGTGTTGTTACCCAACGCAGCCACGCTCTAACGGCCGAATGAACCATCCGGGACGAGCAGCGCCTCAATGGCCGCGATTGGTCATCCCGGCGGCGGCACCGTCACGGGGCTGCTCACGGCCGCGCCGTGGCGGACCGTGGCGTGCAGCACGACCCGCACCTCGCGGTTCTTGAGCCGCGTGGCGCTCAGCAGGAAGCTCGTCTGGCCGCTGGCGTCCAGCCGCTTCGACCGCAGGTACAGCCAGCTGCCGTCCGCGGACCGCACCTGGAGTACCACGACATTGCCGACGTGGGCGTACTGCGTGCTGACGACCAGCGTGTCCTGTGCGGTGGCGCCGACATCGAGCACGGCAGTGATCGGCGGGCGCACGACCACCGCCACGCTGCTGCTGTGCGCCGCGCCGGGGATCGTGAGCCGGAACACCGCGTTTTCGGTGAGGGCGGCGACGGATATGGCCACGTTCCCATCCGCAGTTGTCTGTCCGGTCCCGACTTTGTGCCAGGTCAGCTGCCCAGCCGGCCGCTCGACGAGCGTGACGGTCACCCCTGGCACGCCGGAGCCGGACCGGGTCAGCATGCCGTCGATGACCGCCGTCGAGCCGGCGGTGATCCGCGTGCTCGCGGCGGTCGCGGACAGCAGGGAGCCGGCCAGCGGGGGCGGCGAGGCGGCGCCCGACGGGGACGGGGACGGCGAGCCGGCGCGCGTCGAGGCCGGCGGCGTCGAGGAGCCGTGCGGGTGCGTCCCGCGGTGGCTGCCGGCCAGCCCGGCGTGACGCCGAGACTTGCCCGGGCCAGGGATCGAGGTGTTCTGCTGGTTGTCCGGGACGCCGGCGAAGCCGAGCACGCTGTGCGCGACGTGCTGCACCGGCGCGGGCAGGACTGCCGCGTAGGCAGCCGCCGCCGCACCACCGCCGAGCGCTAGCGTCGCTGCAGTGGCCAGCCGGAGGCTCCAGCGGACCGGGAACCGGAGCCTGCGCGCGGACTGCCCGGATCCGGCCAGTGACGCGGCAGGGCGGCCGGGCGCCGGCGCCGGGCTGGCAGGCGGACGCACGTTCGCCCGGAACATGGCGAGCGCATCCTGCTCACCGGCCAGCTCAGCTGGGGTTGCTGTGGCGGTCAGCACGCGGAACAGCTGATCGAGGCCGGGATCGAGGGCGCCGGTCTCGCCGGGCAGATCCGGGGTCATTAGTCCACCTCCTCCAGCGTCCAGAGGGTCGGCTGAGAGGCTGACCGGCCGTTTGCCTGCGATGGCCCGACGGCGTTCGGCGCCGTGGCAAGCGGGCCCAGATCAGCGGCGGCCCGCCCGGCCAGGGCGCGGACCGCCGGATCGTCGGCGAGCGATTTCAGCCCGCGATGCAGGGCCACCCGGACCGCGCCGGCCGACTTGCCGAGGATCTTGGCGACGTCGGGGGTCTCAAGGCCGGCGATGACGCGCAGCGCCACCGCCTCGGCCTGGTCCGGCGACAGGCTCGTGAGCAAGGCGACCGCACCCTGAACCGACATGCCCTCCAGGACCTGGTCCTCGACCAGCTGGTGGTCGGCCAGGATGTCCAGGCCGCTGATCATCGGGACGGACGGCCGCCTGGACTTGGCGCGTGCCGCATCGATGACCCGGTGCCGCCCGATCGTGAACAGCCAGCGCCGGAAGTCTTCCTCGCCGCCGGAGAACTTGGGCAGGTCCCGGACAACCTGCAGCCAGGTCTCGCTGGCGACGTCGTCGGGATCGTCGCAGCCGAGCACGCGCAGGAAGCGCAGGAGTCGCGGCTGGAGTGCGCGCCACAACTCAAGAAAACCGGCCTCGTCGCCCGTGCTCGCCCTGGCCAGGGCATCGTCGAGCACACCTGTCTCGCTCGCCATTGCGCCTGTAAGAGTCGCACACAGGCGGGCATGCCCGGGGCATGTCAGCCAACCGGGATGCCCGCCAGCGTGATGCTCCGATCAGAACTAGGCGCTCGTGGCTGGAGCGATCGTGTCGACGGCACTGACCGACCGCGCGAAGTTCCTGGTACCGCGGAAGACTAGCCGGAAGCTCACGGCCTTCCTGCCGATGAAAACCCGGAAGAAGACGTGGCCGTGCCGGCGCGTCAGCTTGGTCTGAATCACGTACCAGTGCCCGCTGGCACTCTTGCGCTGGAGCCACACGCGCAGGTGCCGCAGGTCGTACTTGCCCGCGGTTAGCTGGCCATTGATGACGGACGTGGTCAGGGGCCTGTACGCGACCGGGGTCGTGTTCTTGATCGACAGCGCGGTCGGGATCTTGGTCACGGGAGCTGCGGTCGAGGCACTGGCCGCCGCCGTCGCGCCGGTGACTGCGATCGCCGCCGTGGCAGCGACGGCGCCGATGCGGGCCGCCAGGGACTTGGGAAGACGCATTGTTCTCCTTGAGGTTAGGCCTCGATCAGGTCGCAGGCCGCCGACAACACCGACTTCAGCGCCGGCCCTCAAGCGAGCGTTACTCAGCCGACTGTGACCTGCGTCACATCTGGCGACAGGTCGCGGTGCGGCCGCGGCGTCAGCCGTCGATGACCGTGGCGTCAGCCGTCGACGACTGCGGCGGCGACCCTGGCGACATGGCCCGCCGGCGCGCCGAGCAGGAACGCCGCGCCGTGTGCGCGCTTGAAGTAGCGGTGCGCCACGTGCTCCCAGGTCATCCCGATGGCCCCGTGCAGCTGGATCATCTCGCCGCTGACCTGTGCAAGCGCCTCGGAGCAGTACACCTTGGCCGCGGCCGCGCGCAGCCCGGTGTCGGGAGCTCCCTGGTCCGCGGCCTCCGCCGCCGCGTACGACAGCGACCGGGCCGACTCGACCAGGACGTGCATCTCCGCCATCCGGTGCTGGAGCGCCTGGAAGCCGCCGATCGGCCGGCCGAACTGTACCCGGACCTTCGTGTAGGCCACGGTCAGCGCCAGCGCGGCTGCTGCCGCGCCCGCCTGCTCGGCGCTGAGGGCGATGCAGGCAGCGTCCCTGACCGGGTCCAGGGCGATGCGGTCGCCGACGCGCCGGCCCGCCGCCCTATCCAGGCGCACGACGCACAGCCGGCGTGACTCATCCACGCTCGTGAGCGCTTCGCGCGTCACCTGAGGCTGGGCTGGGAGCACCTCGAACAGGCCCGTTTGCCCGTCCGGCATCAGGGCGGGAACGAGGAGCACCGACGCACTGTCGCCGTCCAGCACGTAGTGTGCTTCGCCGGTCACGGCCCAGTTGCCGGTCGCACGATCACCGGTCGCAGCCCAGTCACCGGGGGCAGCCCAGTCACCGGGGGCGGCAACTGAAGCCCGGCAGGCCACCTCGGCTGGATCCCAGCGGCCGGCGGCGGTCGTCCAGGCCAGCGCCGCGGTCTGGCTGCCATCGGCCAGCCCGGGCAGCAGCCGCTGACATGCCGCCTCGTCGCCGGTCGCGAGCAGCGCCTGCGTCGCCAGCACAGCGGAGCCCAGCATCGGGGCGGGCGTCAGCGAACGCCCGAGCTCCTCCATGACGACGTGCACCTCGACGGGCCCGGCGCCCGCACCGCCGAACCGCTCCGGGATCGCGAGACCGCCGACGCCGATCTCCGCGCAGAGGCGGTGCCAGCGGCGACGTTCCGCGTCGGCATCGGCATCCGGCTCTGCCGGGTATCGGTCCAGGAGGCCGTGGACCGCCGCGCGCAGGTCGTCCTGCTCCCTGGTCAGCCGCATAGCGCCGCCAGCACTCTGGCCCGGTGCCAGGCCTGGCTCCCCCAGGTCCGCTCGAGCCCCTGGATCTTGGTCAGCCATATGCCGACGTTGTGCTCGGCCGTGTAGCCGATCGCGCCGTGCACCTGGAGCCCGGTGCGCGCTGCCCGGTGCGCCGCGTCCGCGCAGGCGACCTTGGCCGCCGATACGTCGCGCGCCGCGGTGGGCGAGTCTTCGGCCAGCGCCACCGCCGCCGCGAACAGCAGCGGCCTGGCGAACTCCAGCCCGATCAGGACGTCGGCGAGCTGATGCTTGACCGCCTGGAACGACCCGACGGGCTGGCCGAACTGCCTCCGGTCGCGGGCGTGGCGAGCTGACGCCTCCAGCAGCGCGCGCCCGGCTCCGAGCAGCTGAGCCGACGCGGCCAGCGCGCCGAAGTCCAGCGCCCTGGCAACGGCGCGAGCTGCCGCCGGGCCGGCCGCGACGGGCCGGCCGCCCGCGACCTCGGCCACGGAGCGGGCGGGATCGACCGACCGGAGCGCGGGCCCTGGCCTGCCGAGCCGGAGCTGCTGCGGCTCGGCGAGCAGCACGAGGCCCGCCACCTCGGTGTCAGCCGCGTACGGCACTAGCGGCGGCGCCGCCACGGTGGCGATCAGGTCGCCTGCCGCCAGGCGGGCGAGGCAGTCACTGAGATCCGGGTCGGCTGTGGCGGCGAGCAACTGCGGCGCGGCGGCAAGCGACTCCGCGATCGGGCCGGGGACTGCGTGGTGGCCGATCTCCTCGCAGGCGACGACGAGGGCAGCCGGGTGTGCGCCAAGACCGTCGCGCTCGACCGGGATCGCCAGCGCGCTGACCCCCGCGTCGGCCAGCGAGCGCCAGATCTTCAGGCCAGGACCGCGGTCGCCCCCGGTCCAGCTGCGTGCCGCGGCCGGGCCGTCGGCTGCGGCCAGCATCTCATGCAGGGCCGCGGCAAACTGCTGCTGCTCGCCTGCCAGGGCGAAGTCCATCAGGCGCCCCGCGGCAGCCCGAGTAGCCGCTCGGCGATGACGGAGCGCTGAATCTCGTTCGTTCCCGCATAGATAGGGCCAGCGAGCGCGAAGAGATAACCGTCAAGCCAGCGCCCGTCGGGCAGCTGCTGCTGTCGCACCTCCGCATGCGGCCCGAGCAGGTCCAGCGCGGTCTCATGCAGCGCGACGTCAAGCTCGGACCAGTAGACCTTGCCCAGGCTCGCCTCCGCGCCTGCGGCGTCGGCCCCATCCGGCTGGCTGGCAATGCGGTACCCGTGCAGCTGGTAGGCGCGCGCAGCGATCCAGGCGTCGGCCACCCGGCCGGCCATGGCGCTATCGGCCGGGTCACCAGCACGCCGCCACAGCTCGATCAGGCGCGTGGCCGCGGCCATGAACCGGCCGGGACTGCGCAGAGACAGGCCCCGCTCGTGCCCGGCGGAGCTCATTGCGATCCGCCAGCCGTTCCCCGGCTCGCCGATGACGTCGGCATCCGGCGCGAAGACCTCGTCCAGGAAGATCTCGGCGAACCCGGCCTCCCCGTCCAGCTGTGCGATCGGCCGGACCGTCACGCCGTCGGCTCGCAGGTCGAACATCAAGTAGGTGAGGCCGCGATGGCGCTCGGCGCCGGGGTTGGAGCGAAACAGCCCGAACGCGCGGTCCGCGAACACAGCGCGCGAGCTCCACGTCTTCTGACCCGACAGCAGCCAGCCGCCGTCGGTCCGCACCGCGCGCGAGCGCAGCGCGGCCAGGTCGCTGCCGGCCCCTGGCTCGGACCAGGCCTGCGCCCAGACCACGTCCGCCCGCGCCATCGGCGGCAGGATCCGGTCACGCTGCTCGGCGGTGCCGTGCGCGAGCAGGGTTGGCGCGAGGACGAAGAGCCCGTTCTGCCCGACGCGGACCGGGCCGCCGGCGGCGTGATACTCCTCTTCGAAGACCAGCCACTCCAGCAGCGAGGCGTCGCGGCCGCCGTATTCGGCTGGCCACCCGACCGCCGCGAGCCGCGCCTCCGCGAGCTCCGCCTCGAAGGCGCGGTGCTGTGCGAAGCCCTCAGCAGTGTCAACGGAGGGCAGCGGCTGAGCCGGAACGTGCGCGGCCAGCCACCCTGCCACCTCCGCCCGGAACTCGGTGACCTGCGCGTCGAAGTCCAGGTTCACCCGGCTGCCTTCTTCATCGACCGGGCGTCCATCCCGGCCAGCGAGTCGGCGCCGATCTCCGCGTTGTGCGCGTGCGCGACGTGGTGCAGCCCGAACGTCGAGTCCATCCCGTTGCGCATGCCCATCTGGTCCTCGCACTGATTCACCGCGCGCTTGGCGAGCGCAAGCCCGAACGCCGGCATGGCGGCGATCCGGTCCGCCAGCGCGAACGTCGCGTCCGCCAGCTCCGCTCGCGGCACGACCCGGCTGACCATGCCGAGCTCATACGCGCGCGCGGCCGAGAAACGGTCCCCGGTGAACAGCATCTCCTTGGCGAATCGCGGCCCGAGCACCCAGGGATGCGCGAAGTACTCGACACCGGGAATGCCCATCCGGACCACCGGGTCGGCGAAGAATGCGTCGTCGGACGCGACGATCAGGTCGCACACCCAGGCCAGCATGAGCCCGCCGGCGATACAGGCACCTTGCACCATGGCGATCGACGGCTTGGGCAGCTCACGCCAGCGCCGGCACATGCCAAGGTAGACCTCCATCTCCCTGGCGTACCTGCTGTCGGCGCCCTGCCTGCCCACGTGATCCCACCATGTCACGGCCTTGCGCTCGAAGGACGTGTCCATGTCCCGGCCGGGCGTTCCGATGTCGTGGCCGGCGCTGAAATGCTCGCCCTCGCCGGCGAGGACGATGACGGCGACGTCATCGTCGTTCACTGCGCGGGTGAACGCGGCATCCAGGGCATACGTCATCGCCGAGTTCTGCGCGTTGCGGTAACGGGGCCTATTCAGCGTGATCACCGCGGCATGGCCGCGGGTCTCGTAGCGGACGACGTCGGCTTCGCTGGCGGGCGCCTCAGCCTTGCCCGGCGCCTCAGTCTTGCCCGGCGCCTCAGGCTGCCCGGCCGGATGCGCCTGGCCGTTGCCGGCCGTCTGCTCGCTCATGCGGACTCCTCCCTGAGCAGCCGCTTCAGCGGCTTGCCTGACGGATTGTGTGGCAGCTCAGACCGGAATTCGACCTGCCGCGGCACCTTGAAGTTGGCCAGCCGCTCGCGGCAGTGGGCCAGCACCTCGGCCGCGGCTAGCTGCTGACCGGGCCTGGTGACGATGAACGCCTTGCCGACTTCGCCCAGCCGCTCGTCCGGGACGCCGATCACCGCCGACTCGGCGACGCCGTCGAGCCGGGCGAGCACCTGCTCGATCTCGGCCGGGTAGACGTTGAAGCCGCCGCAGATGAACATGTCCTTCAGCCTGTCGGTGATCGTCAGGTACCCATCGGCGTCCAGGCGGCCGACGTCACCGGTGTGCAGCCAGCCGTCGTCGTCGATGGCTTCTTTCGTTGCCGCGGGGTCGTCCAGGTACCCGAGCATCACATTCGGCCCGCGGAGCAGGATCTCGCCCGTGCCGTCAGCGCTATCTCCGTCAGCGCTATCTCCGTCAGTGCTACCTCCGTCAGGGCCACCTCCGCCCGTGCCGTCCGCGCCACCTCCACCCGGGCCACCGCCACCCGGGCCGGCCAGCCGGATCTCAAAACCGGCCGTGGCCCGGCCCGACGTCGTGGCGACCGCGGCTGGCGGGTCACCCGGCCTGCACATGGTGACGACGACCGCCTCGGTCAGCCCGTACGCGGTGAGCACTGTGTCGAAGCTCAGCTCGGACTGCATCCGCTCGACCAGCGCGACCGGCACGACGGCGGCGCCCGTGACCGCCAGCCGGAGGCTTGACAGGTCGACCTCGGCGCGTGCCGGATGGTCGAGGATCATCTGATAGATCGTCGGCGCGCCGGGCAGGATCGTGATCCGCTCGGCCTCGATCAGCCGCATCGCGCGCTCTGGGTCGAAGACGAGCTGCGGCACGATCGTGGCGCCAGTGAGCAGGCAGACCAGGATCCCGGCCTTGTAGCCGAAGCTATGGAAGAACGGGTTCAGCACCAGGTAGCGGTCATCTCGCGTCACCTCGCCGCACTCTGCCCAGGCCGCCGCCACGGCCAGAGCCTGCCGGTGCGAACTCATCGCGCCCTTGCTCTGCCCCGTCGTACCTGACGTGAACAAGATGTCGCTGACGTCGCCTGGGCTGATGGCGCCGGCCCGCTCGGCCGCCAGCCTTGCGGGGACGCTGGCGGCACGGCTGGCCAGCTCAGCCCAGTCCAGCACCGTGACGCGAGGCCAGCTTGCGACTGCCGTGGTGGCGCCTGCCTCGACCGGGATCGAGACGATCAGCCGTAGCTGGTCCAGCTGGCCGGGCTCGGCTAGATCAGCGTCCCGCAGCGCCAGGAGCCTGTCGGCACCAAGGAACGGCCCGGCGACGAACAGGGCACTGGCCCGGCTGCGGCCGATCACGTCCAGCGCCTCGGCCCCGGTGAATCGGGTGTTTACGGGGACGAGCGTGGCGCCAGCGGTCTGCGCCGCGAGCGCCGCGATTACCCAGTGGTGGGTGTTCGGAGACCAGATAGCGACCCGGTCGCCGGCCTCGATGGCGGCTGACCCCAGTGCCGCTGCAATAGCGCCGACCTGCGCGTGCAGCTCGAGGTAGGTCAGACGCGGCCCGCCCGGCTCGATCACGGCGAGACTGTCACCGAACCGGCTCGCGGCGCTCGCCAGCGCGGCCGGAATGGTGAGCTCCACGAGACTCCTTAAGCAAGCAAGTGCTTGGTAGGGTGAGCCTACTTGTGACACGCGACGCTGGCCAGGCGCGGCCAAGGGGGACCCCAGTGGAGCTGACCGCCGAGGACGAGGAGTTCCGCGGTCGTATCAGGGACTGGCTCGAGCGCAACCTGGCGGGCGAGTTCGCGGGCCTGCGCGGCGCTGGCGGCCCTGGCCGGGAGCACGAGCATTTCGAGCAGCGCCTGGCCTGGAACCGGCATCTGGCCGCGGCGGGCTGGACCTGCATCGGCTGGCCGGCCGAGTACGGCGGCCAGGGCGCGACGCTCGCCCAGCAGGTCATCTTCCATGAGGAGTATGCGCGTGCGGACGCGCCCGCCCGCGTCGGCCACATGGGCGAGGAATTGCTCGGCCCCACGCTGATCGCATTCGGCACGCAGGCGCAGAAGGAGCGGTTCCTGCGCCCCATCGCCGCAGTCCGCGAGCTATGGTGCCAGGGCTATTCGGAGCCGGGCGCGGGCTCAGACCTGGCGTCAGTGAGCACGTCGGCGGTGGACGACGGCGACCACTGGGTCATCACCGGCCAGAAGGTCTGGACGTCGCTCGCGACGGTCGCCAACTGGTGCTTCCTGCTCGCCCGGACCGAGGCCGGATCCAGGCGGTCGGCCGGCTTGTCCTACTTGCTCGTCCCCATGGACCAGCCGGGCATCACTGTCCGGCCGATCCGGCAGCTCACCGGGACCGCCGAGTTCAACGAGGTGTTCTTCGACGGCGCCCGCACGCCGCGCGAGCTGGTCGTTGGCGACGTCGGTGACGGATGGCGCGTCGCGATGGCCACGCTCGCGATCGAGCGCGGCGTCTCCACGCTTGGCCAGCAAGTCGGCAACTGGCGCGAGCTCGACGCCCTGATCGACGTGGCCAGAGCGACCGGCGCGGCCGCCGACCCACTGCTGCGCGACAGGCTAGCCAGGGCCTGGATCGGCTTGCAGGTCATGAGAGACCAGGTGCTGAGCATGCTCGACAGGACGGACTTGGAACGGGAGGGCAAGGCCGCGTCGGCAGACGCCTCCGTGGTGAAGCTGCTGTGGTCGCGGTGGCATCGCGACCTCGGCGCGCTGGCCATGGACGTGCTCGGCCCGGCGTCGATGCTCGCGCTGGGCCCGCCGTACGACCTGGACGACTGGCAGCGGCTGCACCTGTTCAGCCGCGCCGACACGATCTATGGCGGGTCGCAGGAAATCCAGCTCGGCATCATCGCCGACCGGGCCCTCGGGCTGCCGAGGCAGGCCCGATCATGACGACCTCGGCACGGCCGCTGCCGGGTCCGCCCACTGGCCGCGACCTGCTGGCGGGGAAGGTCGTCGTCATCACTGCCGCCGCTGGTGCCGGCATCGGCTCGGCTACGGCGATGCGCTGCCTGACGGAGGGCGCCCGCGTCGTCATCAGTGATCAGCACCCGGCGCGGCTGGCCGCCTACCGCCACGAGCTGGCCGGCGAGTACGGCGACCGAGTCTGGTCCGTTCCGTGCGACGTCACCGACGACAACGCGGTGACCGGGCTGATCGCGGCTGCGGTCAGCCATTTCGGCCGGCTCGACGTGATGATCAACAATGCGGGGCTCGGCGGTACTAGCTCGGTGCTGGAGATGACGGACACCGAGTGGCTGCGTGTCCTGGAGATCACGCTGACCGGCACGTTCCGGTGCACCAGAGCGGCGCTGCGCCAGATGGTTGCGCAAGGCGGCGGTGGCGTGGTCGTCAACAATGCCTCGGTGCTCGGCTGGCGAGCGCAGGCGGGTCAGGCGCACTACGCCGCGGCGAAGGCTGGCGTCATGGCGCTGACCAGATGCGCGGCGATGGACGTCGCTAGTCACGGCATCCGCGTCAACGCGGTGGCACCGAGCCTGGCCACGCACCCGTTCCTGACCAAGGTGATGAGCGCGGACCTGCTGGCCGAACTGGAGGACCGGGAGGCCTTCGGCCGCGGGGCCGAGCCGTGGGAAGTCGCCGCCGTCATCGCTTTCCTCGCGAGCGACTACTCCTCGTATCTGACCGGGGAGGTCATCTCGGTGAGCAGTCAGCACCCCTGACGCCCGATTCCACCCTATTCAGGCGCAAAGGCATTTTCACTGACGAAGCCGCTGTCTGCCGCATTAATCGACAAAAACGCCGCATTAATCGACAAAAACCGGAGAACTCGTTCTTCAATGTGATTCAGGCCTTTCTACGCGGCCTTGCTGGGATTACTGTTTGCTGCGATTCCCACGTTGATCGATGTGGGCCAGTGACAGGAGGACGCGATGCGCTCGCGCATGCGCAAGAGATGCCTGGTGATGGCGACGGTGCCAGCCGCGCTCGTCATGACGGCAGTACCGGCGGGGGTTGCAGCGGCGGCGGCGCAGTCGCGAACCTCAGCCAGCGGGGCTGACCAGCAGTACATCGTGATCTTGCACGACCAGAACGCCAGCCTTGGCGCGCGGTCGGCTGCCCGGCACGCGGCCGTGTCAGCTCAGCAGAAGCCAGTCATCTCGCAGCTTCACTCGCTTGGCGGCAGTGAGCTCGCCTCCACCAGCCTGGTCAACGCGATCGTCATCAAGGCGACGGCGGCTCAGGCGCAACTGCTGGCCGGCAACTCGGCGGTCGCTGCGGTCGTGCCGAACCAGGTGATACCCGGCCCGGCGCTGCCGAAGGTGCAGGGACCAGCGGGCAGTTCGCAACCCGCCGGGGGCGGGCCGATCACCCCGGCCCTGTGCGGCACGGCCCTCGATCCACAGCTCAACCCCGAAGCCCTGACCCCGATCAACGCCGTACTGGCGAACACGGGCGCCGACGGCGCGGGCGTCACCGTTGCGACGATCGCGGACGGGCTCGACCCGGCCAACGCCGATTTCCAGCGCAACGCCGCGTACGCATCGTCCGGATCCGCGGCCGGCTCGGCGGTCGTGACGCAGGTGGACTTCACCGGTGACCCGGCCACCGAGGCGACCCTGGGCGGGGAGATGTTCCTGGACGCGAGCTCCATCGGCGCGCAGGGCAACACGAGCTACGACCTGTCGCAGTACGTGTACTCCGCTGACCCGAGCCCGCTGCCCGCGAACTGTGACATCAAGATCGTCGGTGACGCCCCCGGGGCGAACGTGCTGGCGCTGAAGGTCTTCTCCCAGAAGAACGACACGACGACCTCGAATATCCTCCAGGCCATCAACTACGCGGTCAACCACGGCGCGAAGGTCATCAACGAGTCGTTTGGGAGCAACAACTTCCCCGACCTGGCTGCCGACGTCGTCCGCCAGGCAGATGACGCGGCAGTCAAGGCAGGCGTGACGGTCGTCGCCTCGTCCGGCGACGCGGGCGTCACGAGCACGATCGGATCCCCCGGCACAGACCCGAACGTGATCAGCGCTGGTGCGACGACCACGCTTCGCGGCTACGAGCAGACCACGCTCGGCGGCGTCAACGCGCCCGGCGCGACCGGGAAGATCGTCGACAACAATATTTCCAGCTTCTCCTCCGGCGGTTACTCGGAGGCGGGTAACACCGTCGACCTGGTGGCTCCCGGTGACCTGAACTGGGCGCTGTGCAGCAACAAGGACACCCTGTACACCGACTGCACCAACATGGCAGGGACCGCGAGCTCGCCGATCCAGCTCACGGGCGGCACCAGCGAGTCCTCGCCGCTGGTGGCGGGCGCCGCTGCCGACGTGATCCAGGCCTACGCCGCCGCGAACGGCGGCACCGACCCAAGTCCGGCTCTCGTCAAGCAGATCCTGATGAGCTCGGCGACCGATATCGATGCGTCCGCGTCGCAGCAGGGCGCAGGACTGCTGAACATCGCCGCGGCCGTCAGCCTGGCCGGTTCCATCACGACGCACACGGCTCAGGGCGCGGTGCTGGTCAGCCCCGGCCAGGTCAACGTCCAGCAGAAGCCGGGCGCGACCACGAGCCGCACGATCTCGGTGACCAACACGAGTACACAGCCGATCAGCGTCAGTCTGTCGACGCGCGCTCTGACCCAGCAGGTCGCCAGCCCGTCCGGCAACTTCTGCATGCAGCCGGGCTCGGGCCTCTGCTCTGGCCCGCCCAACACCGGAACCATGACGATCTGGAGCGGCGCGACCGACGTCTACCAGGAGGTGTCCTTCACCGTTCCGTCGACGACGCTGCCGTCGCGGCTGACGTTCTCCTCCGACTTCCAGAACTACCCAACCGAGACCTCGCAGATGCACGTGGCGCTGCTCGAGCCGGACGGCACTTACGCGGGTTACTCGAACACGCAGGGCGCCGCCAACTTCGACAACATCCTGGTGGCGGACCCGCCGGCTGGCACGTGGACCGCGGTGTTCTTCACCGTCCAGAACAACGGAACCACCGACTTCGGCGCCAGCGGTCCGGTCCAGTGGAACGCGAACGTCAGTCAGTTCGGCCCGGCTGGATCGATCAGCCCGAGCTCGCTGCCCCTGGCCGCGGGCGCCACCGCAACGGCCAAGCTCAGCGTCACGAGCCCCGGGTCCGCCGGAGACACCAGCCAGTCCGTGGTCGTCTCGGCGGCCGGCCAGGTCCTCACCACGATTCCGGTCACGGTGCGCACCACGGTTGCGACAACGACCTCAGGCGGGCACTTCTCGGGCGTTCTGACCGGCGGTAACGGCAGGGCGGGCGCGCAGGCGCAAGCCAACTACTACACGTTCACCGTGCCGAGGGGCGCGCAGAACATCCACGCGGAGATCCACCTGGCGAACGACCCCAATGACCTACTGACCGGCTACCTGATCGACCCGAGCGGCCAGAACCTGGGCTACTCGAGCAACGTCACCATTGATGGCTCGCTCGTCAACGTCGTGAGCACGCGGTCGGTCGACCTGTACCACGCGCGGCCAGTGCCTGGGCAGTGGACCATCGCACTCCAGTGGAACAACCCGGTCAGCGGGCTAGAGCTTCAGGAGCCCTTCACCGGGACCATCAGCTTCGGCAAGCTGCCGATCACCGGCAACCTGCCGGTCGGCCCGAGGCTGACGAAGGGCAAGACGTACACCTACAAGGTGACCATCCACAACAACGCCAAGGCGCCCGAGGCGTACTTCGCCGATCCGCGGTTGCACACGACGGTGAAGCTGACACTGCCCAACCACAACAAGGACGTCAACTCGCACAGCATGACTCTGCCGCTGGTGCTGCCGTCCGACGGGAACTTGCCGTTCCCGTACTACCTGGTGCCGACCGAGACCAGCCAGATCTCGGAGAGCCTGACGGGGAGCGCGCCGGTCAACTTCGACTCGAGCTACTTCCCTGGTGACCCTGACCTCGAGGGGACCCAGTCGGGTAACTCGGCGCACCTCACGTTCAACAACGCGGAGGTCACCCCGGGCGTCTGGACGCTCAACCCGTCGGAGATCGGGCCGTACAACACCGCCACGGGAGCGCCGCCGGTGACGGCCTCGGCGACGTTCAAGGCCGTCACGAAGGCGTTCGACCCGGCGGTCTCGGCGTCCGGCGGCGACGTGTGGAAGTGGGCTGAAGGCCTGGCGGGCCAGCCGAGGGTGCTCTACATCCCGGCCGGCCGCAGCGCGACAATCTCCGTCCGCATCAAGGCCACCGGTGCTCACGGCTCGAGGCACTCCGGGATCCTGTACGTCGACGATATGTCGATCGCCGGCTTCACCGTGGGTTTCGGGTTCCCGAATACCGACGAGCTCGTCGCGATTCCCTACCACTACATAACCAGGTAGCCGCACGGCCGGAGCGATCCGGCTAGCAGCAGACCGGGCCCGAGCGCACAGCTCGGGCCCGGTTTTTCCTTCCGGTCTGCTAGAGGCGTTCGATGATCGTCGCGGTGGCCATCGCACCGCCCGCGCACATCGAGATCAGCGCCGTGGTGCCATCCGTACGCTCCAGTTCATGCAGCGCCGTCGTGATCAGGCGCGAGCCGGTGCTGCCGACCGGATGGCCGAGCGCGATGGCACCGCCGTTGACGTTGACCTTGTCCGGGTCCGGCTCGTGCACGCTCAGCCACGACATGACGATCGACGCGAACGCCTC
>DASXKI010000423.1:0-3768 GCA_036496945.1 Streptosporangiaceae bacterium
TGCTCGGCGTTTTCGCCCTCGCGATCGGAACGCTGATCCGGCACAGTGCTGGCGCCATCGCGGCCGTCATTGGGCTGGTGCTCGTGGTAGGCCCGCTCCTCGGCCTGCTCGATAGCTACGACTGGGGCAAGCACGTTCACGGCTGGTTCCCGACCGTTGCAGGCGACTACATCACCCGTGTCCACCAGCAGGCAGATCAGGTGCTGACGCCGTGGGAGGGCTTCGCGGTGTTCTGCGGCTGGACGGCATTGCTGCTGGCCGCGGCGTCCTACCTGCTCAAACGTCGCGACGCCTGACCGACCCCGCGCCGCCTCAGGCGCCGCCGCCTGAGTGCCCAGGTGCCGCGAACGCATGCTCGCCAGCTGCCACGACCCGCTGATAGGCGCGGCTGATATCGGCGCGGTCCGTGGATTCGTCGACCGTGGCCGCGCTGAGCCGCTCGATCATCGCTGCCTGGTCCAGGAGCACCTGCCGGTCGGCCGCGGTGCTCGTCCGCTCCATGACCTTGGCTAGCGCGTCGAGCTGCCTGATCATGACAGCAGGCATGCCACGGGCAGCCTGGCGGACCTTGTCGAAGGCGCGCTGGACGAGCCGCTCCCAGGTGGTCTCGGTCGTGATCACCCGGACGGCGCCGCTCGCATCCCGGTAGACCCGGGTCGGCTGCCACCGTCCGGTCACCTTGCACAGGCTGTCGCCGATCCAGTCGATGCAGGTCAACGCCGTGAATGTGTCGTTGACGGCGGTGGACAGCGCGCGGATGCAGATCTCCACCAGCTGGTCCACGCCGAACGAGACGTCCTGGGCCAGAGTCCGGTACGGGCCCGTGACATGGGCACCCGCGAGCTCGCGCGTCACGCTGTCGGCTGCCTCAGCCGGCCACACGTTCGCATACTCCTGTCCCTGCACGATGAAATGGCCGGGCCGGAAGAGCACGTGGATCACAGCGTCGACTTCCGTGGCGATCGAGACCAGGGTCCGGTGCTCCAGGTACTGGAGGTAACCGCTGCGCGGGGCGATCACCACTCCCCTCTGCCGGTCCATGTTCGCGATCAGGCCGGCCGCCTGCTCGGTGCCGGCGCCCACGGACGGATCGCCGGCCTGGAGCTCGATGGCGCTCTGGAGGTCGCCGGCGATCCCTGCGATCACCTGCGGGAGCTGGATCTGGATGGTGATGTGATGCAGGAAGTAGATCAGCACGGCCAGGTCGGCCAGCATCAGCACGAGGGTCACGGTGACGCTGATATGCGGCACGAAGCTGCCATGGGAGCCCTGGCCGACAGAGCCGAGCGTCAGTACCGCGTAGACGAACGTCGCGACGAACGTGCCCAGCGTCAGCTGGGTCCCGCGGTCCCGGATGAAGTTGCGCAGCATCCGGGGACCGAACTGAGTCGACGTGAGCGTGAGCGCCACGATGACGATGGAGAACACGACGCCGACGACAGTGATGACGGCTGCCGCGATGCCGATGAGCACCGTCCTGGCCACGTCCGGCCCGCCACTGATGGCCCAGCCCGGAACCCGGAAGACTCCGTTGTAGGCGGCCCGATCCAGCGCGTACGTGCCCACGAACAGGACAACCGCGGCGAGGACTTCGACGGCAGGAACCAGCCACAGGTTGGTCCGCAGCACCTCACGGCGCCATTCAGACCCGCGCAGCAGCCTGCGGATCACTGGCTCCCGCCCCCGGTGCCGATTGTCCCTGACCATGGTGAGCCTCCAATGGCTGTCCGGATGCCGACCAGACTTCCCGGCTCACCTCAGGACAGGATGCTACCCGGACCAGCTTGGCCGCCGTCCGGCCGAGGTAGCAGCCGACTCCCGTGCCGCGAGCTATCGTGCCCGCGAGCCTCGGTACCGGCAGTCAGGGATTAGCCAACACAGCCGGGGCCTAGTAGCTGCTTCAGGTCGGCCAGCAAGGACGGTGACGACCTCACCCGGAGCTTGTCGTCCAGGCGCAGGACCTTGATCCGGCTGCCCGTGACCAGGCGCAGGTGAACCTCAGTAGAGCCAGGATGGGTCCGCAGGACTTCCTTGAGCCGCTCGACGACTGGAGGGACGCACCGCCCCTCGAGCATCGACACCACGAAAGGGCCGGTCTCGCCCGCCGTGATGTCGAGGGTGCTCACCTCCATGGCGACTAGCTTCGGCACTTCCTCGCGCCGGTCCAGGCGGCCCCGCACCACCACGATGGCATCGTCGATGACCTGGCTCATGCACTGAGCGTAGGTCGCGGGGAAGAACAGCACCTCGATGGCGCCCTCGAGGTCCTCCAGCGTCGCCGCCGCCCATGTGCTGCCCTGGCGTGTCACCTTGCGCTGGACCCCGGACAGGATGCCGCCGACGGTGACCACCTGCGCGTCCCGATCACCACGCGAGCTGCGGTCCGGCTCGTCGTCGGCCGAGCCGACAAGCTGGGCGAGCGTGCAGTCAGTGGCGGCCGCTAGCAGGTGCTCCACGCCAAGCAGCGGGTGATCGGACACGTACAGCCCGAGCATCTCCCGCTCGAAGGCCAGGAGGGTGGACTTCTCCCATTCGCCGTCCGGGATCGGCACATCGAAGGTGACATCATCGTGGGTGTCGTCGCCGAACAGCGAGTCCTGTCCGATGGCCTCGTTGCGCTTCACGTCGATGATCGCGTCGACGGCCTGCTCGTGGATCGGCACCAGGCCGCGGCGCGGATGACCGAACGAGTCGAACGCGCCGGCCTTGACCAGCGACTCGATGACGCGCTTGTTGCACACGTTGACCGGCACCTTGCGCAGGAAATCCGAGAAGCTGGTGAACGCGCCCTTCGAGGTACGCGCCGCCACGATCGACTCCACTACAGAGGTGCCGACATTGCGCACCGCCGCCATGCCGAACCTGATGTCAGCGCCGACCGGCGTGAAGATCGCATTGGAGGCGTTGACGTCCGGCGGCAGCACCTTCATGCCCATCCGGCGGCATTCGCTCAGGTACAGCGCCGACTTGTCCTTGTCGCCGGCCACGGAGGTGAGCAGGCCCGCCATGTACTCGGCTGGGTAGTTCGCCTTCAGGTACGCCGTCCAGTACGAGATCAGCGCGTACCCGGCCGCGTGCGCCTTGTTGAAGGCGTACCCGGCGAACGGGACCATGACGTCCCAGATGGTCTTGATAGCCGCGTCGGAGTAGCCGTTCCCCTTCATGCCGGCCGCGAAGGGCTCGTACTCCTTGTCGAGGATCTCCTTCTTCTTCTTGCCCATGGCGCGGCGCAGCAGGTCCGCGCTGCCGGCCGAGTACCCGGCCAGCTTCTGCGCGGCGAACATTACGTCCTCCTGGTAGACCAGCAGTCCGTAGCTCTCGCCGAGGATGTCCGCCAGTGGCTCGGCGAGCTCTGGGTGGATCGGCGTGACGGGCGCCCGGCCAGTCTTGCGGTCGGCGTAGACAGGCGCACTGGCCATCGGGCCCGGCCGGTACAGCGCGATGACCGCCGAGATGTCGCCGAACTTGTCCGTCCGCATGGCGCGCAGCAGTGCCCGCATCGGGCCGCCGTCAAGCTGGAACACTCCGAGGGTGTCACCGCGGGCGAGCAGCTCGTAGGTCGGCTTGTCGTCCAGCGCCAGGTGATCAAGGTCGACCTCGATGCCGCGGTTGGACTTGATCCCGGCGACGGCGTCCTCGAGGACGGTGAGGTTGCGCAGGCCCAGGAAGTCCATCTTGAGCAGGCCGATGTCTTCACACGAGGGATAGTCGAACTGGGTAATGATCGCCCCGTCGGCCTCGCGCCGCCAGACCGGGATGTGGTCGAGC
>DASXKI010000424.1:0-14178 GCA_036496945.1 Streptosporangiaceae bacterium
CTCCTACGCGTGCGCTTCCGAGACTCCAGCCATCGGTTATCGATCTCTTGAAATAGCCGCTTAACTGGCAGTAGGACGTGGAAACGCCACTCTATGTATAGCGAGCCACCAACGTGCACCGCACGCGCGAACATCGTCACCACTAGTTGGCCTTGCCAACTAGGCATCTCAACGCAGACGTATACGCGAGCATCTGGTGTGGGATCTATTGCCGCCTGTTTCAGCAGCACGTAGTCCACCGACGTTGCTGGCGGTTCCTTGGGGCTCGGCAGCAAGGCGGAATTGCCTTTAACGTGCCGCCCGTTGACAAAGAGCAGTTCCTCGACGTTTAGATCGCTTAGGCCGAGCTTACGCATTGCAGCCAGGATAGCCTGATGGACGTCCTCGTTTGTGAATGCCTGCGGCTTGGTTCGGGGCTTGCCATCTGGGCCTGGCTGTCGTTGGCCTCGGCTGACATCTATAACCAGATGCTCCCTGCTGATCTCAAATCCGCTGCCGACAAACGCGTCGTGATTCTGGAAGACGACTAGGTTGCCACGGCGACGGTTCGACACTATGGCTAGGCGCTCGCGCTCAGGTTGGCGCAGCGGTTCAGGCGCTGCACTGGGATTGAAACGGCCGCGCAGCATATGATCGCATACCCAGCTAACCCTGAGCTGATATTCCCAAGCCACTATCGCCCAGCCGATGGCAAGCATTACGGGGATGATGATGAGACTCGCCCAAGGCCAAATGAACAAAGCGGCCAAAACGAGAATAAATCCGACGACAAACGTTACGGCGAGCGCGTCATCCCGCTGAACACGCAGATGTAGCGACCGCAGTGCCCACTTTGCAACTACTGCTACGTCAACACCGTACGATGGTGCAAGCGCCCGGAATCTCTCGTTGACAACTCGTTCAAATACGTACTTTGCGAATGGAATTGATAACAGAGTCCGGCCAGAAAGGTATCTGGTCGCTTCAATGTCATCGTCCCAGCCAGAGTACCCACGCCTACCGCCCGAGCCGTTCGCGGATGCAGGACCCACATTAGGTCCGCTCACGCCGTCGGTGCCATTTCCAGATGTCCCATTGGCTGATGTCGTCCGCAGGTGAGACCAAGAATCCAGCCAGGAACGCATAGGGAACTGCCGCCCATCTCCGGTTAGTTCAAGCCTCCTACATGATCATGTACCACGCTGAAGACGCGTCGGCAAGGTTCAAATCATTTCGTCGGTCGTCGGGATCAGTACCGTCTTGAGCTCGGTGTAGGCCTCGATTGCTGTCCGGCCGCCTTCGCGGCCGATGCCCGACTGCTGATACCCGCCGAACGGCGCGTGCGGCTCGAGCCCGTAGCCATTGATGCCGACGGTGCCCGCGCGCAGCATCTTGGTCACCCGCAGCGCGCGCTTGATGTCGGACGTCCAGACGGTCGCCGCCAGTCCGTACTCGGTGGTGTTGGCGGTCGCGATCGCCGCGTCCTCGTCGGTGAACGGCATCACGGACAGCACGGGACCGAAGATCTCTTCGCGGGCGATCGTCATGTCGTTGTGCACGTCGGTGAACAGCGTTGGCGCCACGAAGTTGCCGGCCGCCAGATCGCCGTCGCCGCGGGTGCCGCCGCAGACCAGCCGCGCGCCCTCCTCCTGGCCCTTGCCGATGAGGCCGAGCACGCGGTCAAGCTGGCGAGGGTTGATCAGAGGCGACGATGTCACAGCCGGGTCGAACGGGTTGCCATAGTTCACCATCCCGGCGATCATCTGGGCCATGCCGAGGAACTCATCGACCTTGTCGCGGTGCACTAGCGCCCTGGTCTGAGCCAGGCAGACCTGTCCGGAGAGGCCGAGCGTGACTGTGCCCATGGTCAGCGCCGCGGCAGTGCCGGCGTCCCCGTCGGCGAAGACGAGGGCCGGGCTCTTGCCGCCGAGTTCCAGGCTGACCCGCTTGAACGTGCTCGCCGACGCTTCGATGATCTTCCGGCCGACGGCGCGGCTGCCGGTGAAGGAGATCTTGTCCACCATCGGGTGGTTGATCAGCGCGTCGCCGGTCGGGTCGCCTGGTCCGGTCACCACGTTGAGTACGCCGGCCGGCAGCCCGGCCTCCTCGATCAGGCGGACCAGCCGCAGCACGGCGAACGTCGCATACTCCGACGGCTTGAGCACGACGGTGCAGCCCGCCGCGAGCGCGGGCGCGAGCTTCTGCGCGGTCAGCAGCAGCGGCGCGTTCCACGGCACGATAGCCGCGACTACGCCGATCGGCTCCCGGAGCGTCATCGCCAGGTGATCGCCGCCCTGATAGGGCGGCAGCGTCTCGCCACCCAGCTTGTCCACCCAGCCGGCGTGGTGGTCGAAGACGTCCGCGACGAACGCGGCCGACATCCCGTAGACGCCCCCGAAGCTCAGCGGCACGCCGTTGTCGAGTGCTTGCAGCGCGAGCAGTTCGCTGCCGTGCTCCCGCACCAGGTCGGCGACCTTGCGCAGCACCCGGATCTTCTCGTTGGCCCGAGCCCGCGGCCAGGTGCCAGTGTCGAACGCAGTACGCGCGGCGCGGACCGCGCGGTCCACGTCCGCCGCGCTCGCCACCGGGAACGAGGCGACCTGCTCGCCGGTCGCCGGGTGACTGTGCGTCCAGGCCTGCTCGCCGGAGCCGGGTCCCCAGGCCCCGTCGATCAGCAACTCGCCGTCGGTGAGCCCGACTTCATCCCGGTGCGGCTTGATCGAAGTAACCATCGCATGCCCCTCAACTGGAACGTGTTCTACTTCCTCGGAGGGTATACCGGCGAAGCGGCCGAGGGTATAGGCGAACGCCGCAGCGCAGCTTAGGCCGGTCCGCGCGCGGCGGCCAGGAACCCGGGCGGCTCCCCGCCACCATGCAGCAGCAGCGTGGCACCGCTGACGTAACCGGCCTGCGGTGAGACGAGGAACAGGCACGCGCCCGCCACGTCGGCCGGCGTCCCCAGCCGCTGAAGCGGCACGGTCCGCCGCACTGCGTCAGTCTCGCCGTAGTGACCCGACGCCGCCTCGGTCTCGACGAATCCAGGCGCCACGCAGTTCACCCGGACTTGCGGTGCCCACTCGATGGCGAGGCTGGTCACCAGGTGGTGCAGCCCGGCCTTGGCCGCGCCGTACGCGGCTGTGCCCGGCGACGGCCGGGTCCCGCTCACGCTGCCGATCATGATGATCGTGCCGCCGCCATCCTGGTCCTGCATGACCTCGTTGGCGCTCTGCGCCACATGCAACGGTGCGAGGAGGTTCAGTTCGATGATCTTTTGGTGGAAACGGGGTGATGCGGTGGCCGCCGCCGCTTCAGGCGAGCCGCCTGCATTGTTGATGACCACGTCGACCCGGCCGAACTCAGCGCTCGCGGTGCGGATGAGACGCCGGGCCTGATCCGGATCGCGGACATCCGCCTGGCAGAAGGCCGCTGTCTGCCCGCCAGCCGATGGCAGCCGCGCCGCGTCGGCGGGCGCCGTCCGGCCGCAGACCAGGACGCGGCAGCCAGCTCGCAGGAACGCCGTCGCGATGCCGGCCCCGATCCCCTGCGTGCCGCCCGTGATGACAACCGCCAGTCCCGGCCGGACGGCGCTGGTCTCGGTGGCCTGGTCGCGGTCGGTCGTGCCGGTCCCGGCTGTCTGGCCCTGCGGCACGTCGCTGGTCTCGGTGGCCTGGTCGCGGTCGCTCGTGCCGGTCCCATCCGGCCCCTCGGCCGGCTCGCCGTCGTCCGCCGTGCGCATGCGCATCATGCTAGGCGACCAAGCAAGCGCTAGGTGGCCGGTGCTCAGTCGCTGGCCGCGAGGTCGTCGACCAGATCGCTAGCTGTCTCCGCCGTCGCATCCGGCACGGCGGGGTCAGCGTCCGCCGGTGTGGTGATGGGCTGCGGCACGGCGGGCAGCACAGTGTCGAAGTAAGAGCGCGCGGCAGCGGTCGTGCCGACGTCCCGCCCGGCTGCCTCCGACATGTACCAGCGGTGCTCCAGGATCTCGTGGAAGATCTCGGGCGGAGCCAGCCGCCCGCGCAGCGACGCCGGGATGGCCGCGACGACAGGGTCATAGACCTCCTCCAGCCAGCGATGCGCGGCGACTATCTCCGACACCGGGTGGCCGAGCTTCTGCACCTTGTAGGCGCGGAAGCTCGCGATGTCGCTCAGCAGCCTGCGTGCCTGGTTCTCCTCGGCGCTGATCCCGGTCTGCCGGAAGAGCAGGCGGCTGCTCTGGCCTGACTCGGCGACCCTGGTCCGCACGCGCAGGCGTGTGCCGTCGGCACCGTCGATGAGCTCCACCTCGTCCGCGTCGTAGCCGAGCTCATTCAGCCGGCGCAAGCGCTTGGCGATCCGGTGCCGCTGGTCCTCAGGCCTGATCAATTCCTCGTGGTTGAGCTCTTCCCACAAGCCCTGGTAGCGACGCACGAGCTCTTCGCTCACCTCGATGGGGTCGACATCGTCGGGCAGCAGTTCTCCGGCTTGCAGATCCATAAGCTCGCCGCAGACTCGCTCGGACGCCAGCTCCAGGTCGAAGGCGCGCTGGCCGTTGGTCAGCGTTGGGTGCTGCTCACTGGTCTCAGCGTCGACCAGGTACGCCTGATAGGCCCCCGCGTCAGCGCGAAACAGGGCGTTGGACAGCGAGCAGTCGCCCCAGAAGAAGCCCGACAGGTGCAGCCGGACCAGCAGCTCGACCAGGGAGTCGAGCAGCCTGTCCGTCGGCAGGCCGCCGCGCCTGCTGGAGAACAGCGCCCGGTAGGTGCTGGAGTACTCGAGAAACTTCGTGACCAGGATGGCGTCCTCGTCGGCACCGCGGTCGACCACGATGCCGACGACCTCCACCGCCGGGATGCCGAGATCGGCGAGCGACCGCAGCAGCCGGTACTCCCGCCGGGCCAGGGACTCGTTGATTGACTTAAGCGCGTACAGGACCCCGTTGTCCGCCACGAACCTGACGATGTGCCGGGAGATGCCGCGCTGCCGGATCTCGACCAGCCGCTCGTCGTGCCAGGCTTCCAGCGGCTGCGCCCACGGCAGCGTTAGCAGCCCGGACACCGCGCTCGCTGGCGGGCTGAAGACAAACCGCATGTGGCTCTCCGGTCAGGTCATCGGGCTCGGCGCTGCACTCAGTGTCCCGGCTTGCCCGGCAACTGCCAAAAGCGGGTCGCGCTGATCCGTCGCCACGGCGGACGCGGCTAGGCTAGCCACGCGAGCAGCGGCCGAGGTTCGCGCCGTGGACGCAGCGGCGCGCGTCCCTTTCGTACAGTGCGAGGTAGCCGATGAAGCCAGACTGCCGGATCCTCGCGATCATGGGCTCCGGCGAGACCAGCCCGACGATGGTCACTATCCACAAGACGCTCGCCGAGAGGGTCGGCGGCGGGGACGCCATATTGCTGGACACGCCCTACGCCTTCCAGGAGAACGCCGCGGACATCTCAAGCCGCGCCGTTTCGTACTTCGCCACGAGCGTGGGGCTGGACGTGACGGTACTTGCGGCCGCGACCGCGGACTCGGCGGCTACCGCGGCGGACAGCGTTGCGGCCAGCAGCGCTGAGACCGCTAGCACAGGTGAGATCGCTAGCACCGGTGATGCCGCCAGGGGTAGTGATGCCGCCAAGGTCCGGGCCGCCGACTGGGTCTTCGCCGGCCCCGGTAGTCCCTCCTATGCGCTCAGCCGGTGGCGTGACAGGCCGCTTGGTCAGGCGCTGCGCGAACGGATCGCGAGCGGGACCGGCGTGACGGTGCTGGCGTCCGCTGCCGCGGCGACGGCCGGCCTGTACGCCGTGCCGGTCTATGAGATCTACAAGGTCGGCGCGCCCCCGCACTGGCTGCCCGGCCTCGACCTGCTCGCGGCGGCCGGCCTGCGCGTCGTGGTGATCCCGCACTACGACAACGCCGAGGGCGGCACGCACGACACGCGCTACTGCTACCTCGGTGAGCGGAGGCTCGCCGTGATGGAGCGCGAGTTGCCTGCCGACGCGGCCGTACTGGGCGTCGATGAGCACACCGCGGTCATCTTTGACCTGGTTGCCGACATTGCCGAGGTGCGCGGTCGCGGCAGCCTGACCATCCGCAAGGAGGGCGTGTCCACCGTCCTGCGCGCGCCGGTCGTACTACCCATGGCTGACCTGCGCGCGAGTATCCGGACCGGGGCGCTGGCCGTGACGCCTGCTGACTCGCCTGCGCCCGTCCCCGGCCAGCGCGACCCCGACTCGCCGCCGCCGCTCACCGAGGTCGTCGAAGGTGCGGAACGGCAGTTCGAGGCGGCGCTCGCGGCCGGCGACGGGACAAGGCTGATCATGACCATCCTGGACCTGGAGAACGCCGTGCATGCCTGGATGGCCGATACCGATGAGGATCAGGGCACCGACCAGGCGCGGACGGTGCTCCGCGGCATGATCGGCAGGCTCGACGAGGTTGTGACCGAGGGCTTGCGTGTCCCGGCCGACAAGCTGCGGCCCGCCGTTGGCCCGCTCGTGGAGCTGCGGTCGATGCTCCGGGCGGAGGGCCGTTACGCCGAGTCAGACGCGATCCGCGCCGCGCTTGGCGCCTGCGGCGTCCAGATAGCTGATGGTGCCGACGGCACCTGGTGGGCGGTCGCAACCTGACCGCGGGCCCTCAGCCGCTACCGCCTGGCTTGCGGCGTGGCGTCGATGGTGACGCTCAGGCTCACGCGCGCCACCGCTGTGTTTGCCCTACTGCGTATCCGCCCGATTGCGTGTCCGCTCCATTGTGCGAACAGCGACAGTTCGGTACATTCGGTCCTCCTTCACCGACGGGGGCTGAGCGTGGCAATGACCTACCCGGCCGATGCTGCCGCGGCTGCTCAGATTGAGCCGTCGTTGCGGCCAGGCGAGCAACTGCTCTGGTGCGGCCGGCCCGATCCGTCGGTGGTCTTTGTGGCTGCCGACATCGTCCTCGTGCCATTCAGCCTCGTCTGGCTCGGCTTCGCGCTCTTGTGGGAGGCCGGCACCAAGTCGATCGGTGCTCCGGTGGCCTTCCGGAGCGCTGGCGTGCCGTTCGTGCTCATCGGCGTTTATCTGGTGGCAGGCCGGTTCGTCACCCGATGGCTCCGCCGGCGCAGGACGATCTACGGCATTACGAGCGACCGCGTCATTGTGCAGGCCGGCGGGTCGTTTCGCGAGACGCCCGTGCGCGGCGGATCGATGTCGGTCCGTCGCCGCCGCAATGGCCGGCATGCGACCGTCGTCTTCGAGCCGTTCGGCTCCTACTACGTCACGCACACGGACATGACAGGTCCGCCCATGGCGGGCACGGGCGTGCCGACCATGAGCACCACGCGGCGGCGAGTCGCACCGGGGTCACTGACCTTCGACAATGTCGCCGACCCGGAAGCGATGCTCGCCGCGATTAACCAGGCCAAAGCGCACCCACCGCAGGACGACTGACGAGGTGGTATCGGCCGTGCCAGCCAGACTTGCTATGGCCGGTTTTGCTGCCACGCCAGTGCCGAGGGTGAGTGTTACGCTGACCAAGCAAACGCTAGGTTACGGATCGAGGAAGGTCCGTCGATGACCATCGAGACGCAGACCAGCGACGGCGTCGCGGAGGTCGTAATCGACTTCCCGCCGGTCAATGCGCTGCCGGTGCAGGGCTGGTTCGACCTGGCAACCGCGATCTCGACCGCAGGGCAGGACCCCGCCGTGCAGGCCGTGATCCTCGCGGCGGCGGGCCGCGGTTTTTGCGCCGGCGTTGACATCAAGGAGATGCAGCGGACCGCGGGACACGACGCCCTGATCGGGGCGAACCGCGGCTGCTACGCGGCGTTCGCGGCCGTGTACGAGTGCGCGGTCCCGGTCATCGCCGCGGTGCAGGGCTTTTGCCTCGGCGGTGGCGTCGGGCTGGCCGGCAGCGCGGACATCGTGATCGCCTCGGATGACGCCTTCTTCGGGCTGCCGGAGGTCGACCGTGGCGCGCTCGGAGCGGCGACGCATCTGGCTCGCCTTGTGCCGCAGCAGCTGATGCGAGCGATGGTGTACACGTGCGACCCCGTTCCCGCCATGGAACTGAAGAGGTACGGCACGGTGCTTGACGTGGTGCCTGCGGCGGAGCTGCGAGCCAGGGCCCGAGACTTCGCCGCGAAGGTGGCCGCCAAGGACGGCGAGATCATACGGCTGGCCAAGCAGTCGCTGAACGGCATCGAGCCGGTCGACATGCGCCGCTCGTACCGGTACGAGCAGGGCTTCACGTTCGAGCTGAACCTGACCGGCATCGCCGACCGCGCCAGGCAGTCCTTCGTCGAAGGGCCCCGTGGTGAGTGACCGCGGCGCGACTGGGGCGATCATGACGGCCGCCGACGTGATCGGCGAGCTACGGTCCGGGATGACGATCGGGATCGGCGGGTGGGGCTCGCGGCGCAAGCCGATGGCGCTAGTCCGGGCACTCGCGGCGTCGGATCTGACGGATCTGGTCATCGTCAGCTACGGCGGTCCCGACGTCGGGCTGCTCGTCGCGGCAGGCAAGGTCCGCCGCGTGGTCACCGGGTTCGTGTCGCTGGACTCGATCCCGCTAGAGCCGCATTTCCGGCTCGCCCGGCAGCGCGGCTCGATCGAGCTGACAGAGCTAGACGAGGGCATGCTCCACTGGGGACTGCTCGCTGCGGCGCACCGGCTGCCGTTCCTGCCGATGCGAGCCGGACTCGGGTCCGATGTGCTTCGCGTCAACCCCGAGCTGCGCACGGTCCGGTCGCCGTATGCGGACGGCGAGGAGTTCGTCGCCGTGCCCGCCCGGCCGCTGGACGCGGCGCTGATCCACATGAACCGCGCCGATGCGCGGGGCAATGGCCAGTATCTCGGGCCCGATCCGTACTTCGACAATCTCTACTGCCTGGCCGCCGAGCGCGCCTACATGTCCTGCGAGCGCATCGTCCCGACGGCGGAACTGCTGGCGGGCGGGCCGCCGCAGAGCCTGCTGATCAACCGGGCCATGGTCGCCGGGGTGGTCGAGACGCCGAACGGCGCGCACTTCACCAGCTGCGCGCCGGACTACGGCCGGGACGAGGAATTCCAGGCCCTGTACGCGCGGTCGGCGGCGGTCCCGGAGGCCTGGGCGCAGTTCGCGGCCGAGTTCCTGGCCGGCGACGAGTCGGATTATCAGGCGGCGGTGACGAAATTCGCGGCCGGGCGCACCGGTCCGTCGGCGGAGCCGGACGCGGGCTCTTCCGCGGAACCGGACGCCGAGGCGGATGCCAGCGCGTCCGGGGAACCGGACAAGGTGGCTGATGCGGGCGCTTCCGCGGAACCGGACGCCGAGGCGGAACTGGACGCCGACGTGGACGCGGACGCCGGCGCGGACAAGGCACGGGGATGACCGGCACGGGCGGCGAGCCCACGCGGGCCGAGATCTGCGTGGTCGCCTGTGCCGAGGCGTGGCGCGGCGACGGCGCGATCCTCGCCAGCCCTATGGGCATCATCCCGACCCTGGGCGCCCGGCTGGCTCAGCTGACGTTCGAACCGGACCTGCTGCTGACCGACGGCGAGGCCACGCTCGTGTGGCCGGCCATGGGCGCCGAAGACGAGCGGGTCGCTGAGGGGTGGCTGCCGTTCCGCGAGGTGTTCACCATGCTGGCGGCCGGCAAGCGGCACGTGATGATGGGAGCGGCGCAGCTCGACCAGTTCGGCAACCAGAACATTTCCTGCATCGGTGACTGGGCCCGGCCCAGGGCGCAGCTGCTCGGCGTTCGCGGCGCGCCCGGCAATACGGTGAACCATCCGGTGAGCTACTGGGTGCCAGGGCATTCGCGGCGGGTCTTCGTCGACCGCGTCGACATGGCCAGCGGTGTCGGCTACGACCGGGCGAGGGGACTGTCGGGCCGGACTGCCGAGTTCCACGAGCTGCGCTGCGTCGTGACGAACCTAGCGGTGCTCGATTTCGGCGGGCCCGATCACTCCATGCGGCTACGGTCGGCGCATCCTGGCGTTTCGGTGTCGGACGTGGCCGAGGCCACCGGATTCCTGCTGGCGGCGCCGTACCAGGTGCCGCAGACGAGGCTGCCGACGGCGGCCGAGCTCACGCTGATCCGCGAGCACCTGGACCCGGACGCGCAGCGCGATCAGGAACTCGGATGACGGCGAGCGGCATTGGTGCGGCTGGTGCTGGGAGCGGCGCTGGTGCCGCGGGCGCCGATGGTCCCGTAGGCGCCGCGGGCCCGATCCGGACCAGGCTGACCGAGCTCACAGGCATCCGGTACCCGATCGTGCAGACGGGGATGGGCTTCGTGGCCGGAGCGCGGCTGGTGGCGGCGACCTCCACGGCAGGCGGCCTGGGCATCATCGGCTCGGCCACGATGACGCTTGACGCGCTGCGGACAGCGGTCGCGGCGGTCAAGGAGCGCACCAGCGCCCCGTTCGGTGAAAACCTGCGCGCCGATGCTGCGGATGCCGCCGAGCGGATCGAGCTGATGATCGAAGCGGGCGTGCGAGTGGCGTCGTTCGCGCTGGCGCCCAAGCAGGACATGATCAGGCGACTCAAGGACGCCGGGGTGATCGTGATCCCGTCGGTGGGCGCGCGACGGCACGCCGAGAAGGTCGCGCAGTGGGGGGCTGATGCCGTCATCGTGCAAGGCGGCGAGGGCGGCGGCCATACCGGGCCCGTCCCGACGAGCCTGCTGCTCCCGCAGGTCGTGTCGGCTGTGGACATCCCTGTCGTGGCGGCGGGCGGCTTCTTCGACGGACGGGGCCTAGTCGCCGCCCTGGCATACGGGGCCGAGGGCATCGCGATGGGCACCCGCTTCCTGCTCACGACCGACAGCCCTGTAGCCGACCAGGTCAAGCAGGTCTACCTTGGCAAGACGCTCGCCGACACCGTGGTGACCACCCGGGTAGACGGCGTCCCGCACCGGGTGCTGCGCACGCCGCTCGTCGATGGCCTGGAGCGATCCGGCAGGCTGACCGGGCTGGCGCGGGCGGCGCGAAACGCGGCGGGCTTTCGCAAGCTGTCGGGGCTCAGCTGGCCTGAGTTGATCAGGCAGGGCCAGGCGATGCGACACAGCACGGAGCTGACCTGGAGCCAGGTGCTGATGGCGGCGAACACCCCGATGCTGCTCAAGGCCGCGATGGTAGACGGCCGGCCCGACCTCGGTGTGATGGCGGCGGGCCAGGTGGTCGGGCTGATCGAGGACGTGCCGTCGTGCTCCGAGCTGATCGAGCGGATCATGGCGGAAGCGCAGGACTGCCTTGCCCGCCTCGGCACAATCCGCTCGGCCTGACGCCGCCGCCAGCTACGACAGCTCGGCTACGACAGCTCGGTGGCGGCCTGCTCCGGATTGTCGACGGTCAGCACGATCCGGTCGAAATGCTCGCCCGTGAGGTCGATCACGATCGCGGGGCCCTTGCCATGACAGAGCGCGAGCGTGCTGCCGTCTCCGCCGCCCTTGAAGGTCCCGACCATCATCACGCCGGGGATACCGGATCCCACCAGCTTGAAGCCGTGCACCTCGGACAGCCCGCTCGAGACGACTCGCACTCCCGTGATCGCGCTGCGCGGCACCGTCAGGTCGCGATGCAATGCCTCGGCCTTCTCCGCCAGGGACAGCTGAACGGTTACCGTGTCGGCGTCGATCACGAGGTTGGCCACAGTTGAGATTATGCAGCGTCACGGCCGGGAGTCGGCGCAGTCCGGACTTCCGCCGCTAGCCCGACTCGATGACAGGGTTCCCGACCAGCAGGATCCACACTTGCCCTGGCGCAAAGGTCATCGGCTGGCCCGACGCGGTCGTGTAGGTGGTGCCGCCATTCAAGGTCGGCCTGGACCAGGTGACGTTGTAGGCCTTACCGTTGCGCAGCACGATCGCGGTGCCGTGGCCCACGGTCTCGGCGTAGGGCGGTGGGAAGCCGTACTCCAAGAATCCCGACTTGCGCACGATCGTGTGCTGGATCACCACCGTGGCCGGTGCAAGCCGAAGGCCAGCGGTAGTTGTCGCCGGCGTGCCGTCCATCGATACCAGCCAGCGCTGCTTCGTCGGCGACCAGGTGAAGGCGTACTTCGCAGCAGGGTAGGAAACTATTTTCGAGCTCGTGACCTGGCCACCCGCGGGCGCAGGGCCGAACCTGAACCCGATGCTGTGCGCTTTGCTGGCCCCGGCGGACTCTGCTAGCAGCGTCTTCGTGGTCGCGTACAGGTTGTAGGGCGCGATCCGCTGGTCGCCCCGGTAATAGCCGTTCACCCGGCCGGCGTAGAGGTCGACGATCCGGGCGCGCTCCACGACCGGAAGCAGCTGCGCCTGGGCGCCGGAGAAAGCGAAAGCCGGGCGGCCGAACTGGGCAAGCAGCTCCAGGTCGTCCTTCCGGGTGCTGCGGACCGGTCCGATGACGGGCGGGAAGTGTGACGAGAAGATGGCCAGGAACCGGGTGAGACCGCCCTCCACCGGCAGTACGTAGACGATGTCCGCGCCGATCATTCCGGTCTGCGGCCGGGCGTACACGATGTTGTCGATCTTGACCGCGAGGACGGGGCCGAGCGAGGAGACCGGCTCACCGGTGAACGGCGATAGCAGCTGCTCGCTGACCGGTGCCTGCGTTACCGACGGCGACGGCGACGGCGCCGTGGTCCGCCTCGGCTTGGGTGGCGGCGGCTTGCCGCCGGCCAGGGCAATGGTCACCGCGGCAAGGGACGCCAGCACGACCACGCAGACCGCCGCGATGATCTTGTTCCTGGTCCGGCCCATGGTCGTATTCTGCCGTTAGGGAGTCCGATTCGCGTCGATCTGGTCGAAGTCGCCGTAGCCGTTGTACGTCCCCCCGCCGCCGGACCACTGCCACATGAGCGCGTACTTGCTGGCACTGGTCATGCCGCCGAAGAACTTGGCGCAGGTGCTCGTGCCCGACAGGCACCAGCCATAGGGGTGGTGGCTCAGGCTGCTGGTGAGGCCGTTGTAGGTCCATTCGTAGGTGTTGGGGATGGACGCGTAGCCGCCGGTGCCGAAGATCGACGGCCAGATACTCGGCGCGGAGTACACCCCTGCTTTGTACGTCGAATGTGACGTCAGGTAGGCGGCGAAGCCGTTGAAGTCGGCCCGGTCGAGGCTCGCCGGAACGTAGTGAGTCCGCGCCACGCCGCTGCACGCCGAGGTGTACACGGAGTTCCAGCCGTTGTCGGGTGCCGGCGTGTAGCTGGGTGCGTGGCCCGGCAGTTCGACATCCATGAAGACGACCGGGTAATTCGGCTTGGGGTTGAATGAGCCCAGGTCGCTGATCACCCGGGCCGCCTGGGCCGCGCCGAAGGCCGATGCCTCACTGGCTGTGCCGTTGTAGTGCGGATCGACACCAGGACCCCCCATGAACCAGTAGATCCCGACGCCGACGCCCAGGTGATAGGTCACCAGGTTCTTGCGGGCAGCGGCGCTGTCTGTGGCCGACCACACGACCTTGCCGCCACAGTGCTGCCATGCGGCCCAGTTTCCGATCATCCCGATATATCCGCCGTAGCTGCCGCCGATGGCCGGCGTCCGGTAAGGAGCCGAGCCGGGAATCGCGATGGTGCTGCTGTCGGTCCCGTTCCAGAATCCTGCCGGGGTGGCCGCGCTGGTGGCCGCCGAGGCCTGCGTGCTCGCCGCTCCCGCGGACCCGGCTGACATCGCGACGGCCAGCCCGGCGCAAGCCGCGAGCACGGCGGCGCCGGCAATCGGCGTGCTCTTGAGCCTCCGGCGCGTGAAGATTCTGGTCATCGGGATCTGACGCCTCCCCAGTCGCCGTCCGGAGCTCAACTGAACCCCCCTGCCAAAATACGCCGACTCCCGGGCCACTCTGGTCCGCGTATGCGCTGGCTACTACCGCTAAGGGCCTCCGTATTCAAGATCCTCGAAAAACCTGGCGGGTCATGTCGATCCGGGTGACTCACGTTCGACGCTCTGGTGAGGCAGGCCGCCGGCACTACGCCCGAGGCCTTGACGGAAAGGAAAAACCATGAAGTTCTTCGGTTACACCCTCGGCGACCCCAACACCCCAGTTGGCCCTCCGAACCAGGAGATGTACGAGCGAATGGGCGCCTTCGTGGAGGAGGCCACCAAGGCCGGAGTGCTGCTGGCTACCGGGGGCCTGGCGCCGCCGGACGAGGGCATCAAGATCAAGTACCACGGCGGTGAGTTCACCATCCTTGACGGGCCTTTCGCGGAGGCCAAGGAGCTGGTCGGCGGCTGGGCCCTGATGGAGACCCGAGACCTCGACGAGGCTGTCGAGTGGACGAAGCGGTTCCTGACCATCG
>DASXKI010000425.1:0-4504 GCA_036496945.1 Streptosporangiaceae bacterium
GCCGAGTCGATGCGTGCCTTCTACGGCGACCGCGAGATCATGCGCAGGCTGCTCACCGTCGAGGGGCGCGGGTCGAAGTGGGACGAGATCGCGGCGGACATGCTCAGCGGCGTTTGATGGGCGAGGCTTACTAATCATGGCTGGCCAGGCCCCTAGCGGTGAGCCGATGCCCGCTGACGGCGGCCTGCCCCCGGCGTCGGGTAACCGGCTCGGTGAGGCGCCGTTCGGCATCTACGTGCATGTGCCGTTCTGCATGACCAGGTGCGGCTACTGCGACTTCAACACTTACACGGCGACCGAGCTCGGCTCCGGCGCGTCGCGGGAGTCCTATGCGGCCCTGGCCATCGCGGAAATTCGGCAAGCGGGCCGGGTGCTGGCGGGCCGCGCCGGGCCGGTGCAGACGGTGTTTTTCGGCGGCGGGACACCGACCCTGCTGCCGTCTGCTGACCTGATCGCCATCGTGCGCGCGATTGACGCTGAGTTTGGGATCGCCGCGGATGCGGAGCTGACGACAGAGGCCAACCCGGAGACTGTCGACGAGCGGGTGCTGGCCGACCTGCTGGCTGGCGGGTTCACGCGGATCTCGCTCGGCATGCAAAGCGCGGTGCCGCACGTGCTGGCCGTCTTGGACCGGGTGCACAGCCCCGGCCGGCCAGAGCAGTGCGTGGCGTGGGCGCGTGCAGCGGGCTTCGACCAGGTCAGCCTGGATCTGATCTACGGCACGCCGGGCGAGAGCGACGCCGACTGGCAGGTGTCGCTGGACCGGGCGCTGGCGGCCGGTCCCGACCACATCTCGGCTTACTCGCTCATTGTCGAAGAGGGCACCAGGCTGGCGGCAAGGATCCGGCGCGGTGAGCTGCCGGCGCCTGACGACGACGTGCTGGCCGACAGGTACCTGATCGCCGACGAGCGCCTCGGCGCGGCGGGCCTGTGCTGGTACGAGGTCTCCAACTGGGCGTCCAACGCGCAGGCGCAGTGCCGGCATAACCAGCTCTACTGGACCGGTGGGGACTGGTGGGGCGTGGGCCCCGGCGCGCACAGCCACGTCGCAGGCACGCGATGGTGGAATGTCCGCCATCCGGCCGCCTACGCGGAGCGGATCAGCGCAGGCGTGAGCCCTGGTCAGGCTAGGGAGATCCTGACGGACGCCGAGCAGGCGACCGAGCGGATCATGCTGGCGACGCGGCTGGCTTCCGGCTGCCCGGTGTCCCAGCTCAGCCCCGCCGGGCGGGTGGCCGCGGCGCAGGCCGCGGCCGACGGCCTGGCCAGCGAGGATGCGCTCGGCGCGGGATTCGTCCGCCTGACGCAGCACGGCCGGCTGCTGGCGGATGCCGTCATCCGGGGAATCACCGGCTGACCAGGCAGGCGCCGGAAGAAATTGCCCATAAGCACTATCTACTGCAAAACCGACCGCATTCCTATCCGGCCGGCAGATCGGCTGGTCTGTGCCAGCCCGCGATTTCGGCCATAGACTTGGCACTCAGGACCCAGGAGTGCCAGGGAGGTGAGTGCGTGCTCGACGACAGGAAGCTGGCGGTCTTGCGGGCCATCGTGGAGGACTTTGTCTCCACGAACGAGCCGGTCGGCTCCAAGTCCCTGGTGGACCGGCACAATCTTGATGTCTCCCCGGCCACCATCCGCAACGATATGGCCGTCCTGGAGGAGCAGGGATTCATAGTCCAGCCGCACACCAGCGCCGGGCGTATCCCCACCGACCAGGGCTACCGCCTCTTCGTGGACCGGCTGTCGGGTGTCAAGCCGCTCACCTCGGCGGAGCGACGCGCGATCGAGACATTCCTGGCCGGGGCTTACGACCTCGACGACGTAGTCATGCGGACGGTCCGTCTCCTCGCGCAGCTGACCAGGCAGGTCGCTGTCGTGCAGTACCCCTCGCTGACCAAGTCATCGGTCCGGCATATCGAGCTGGTCCCGCTGACGGACCGGCGGCTGCTGCTGGTGCTGATCACCGACACCGGCAGGGTCGAGCAGCGTGCTGTCGATCTGCCGGCCCCGATCGGCGACGAGGCCATCACCCAGCTGCGGGCTGTGCTCAACGCCTGCCTCGACGGCCGCAAGCTCGCCGACGTGGCCACGGTGGTGGCGGAGCTGCCGGAGCGGGTCACCCGGGTGGAGCGGCCCAATGCCGCTGCGGTGTTCTCTGTGATCGTGGAGACTCTGGTGGACAGGCACGAGGAGCGGGTCGTCGTCGGCGGTGCGGCAAATCTCACCCAGGCGGACTTCTCCAGGGGATTGCGCGAGGTGCTCGAAGCGTTGGAAGAGCAGGTGGTCCTCATGCGCCTGCTCGGCGAGTCTGGCGATCATGCGACCGTGACGGTGCGCATCGGGTCGGAGAATGAGGTGCAGGGGCTGCGGAGCACGTCGCTGGTGACCACGGGATACGGGACCGGCGATCAGTCACTTGCCAGGCTCGGTGTACTTGGTCCGACCAGGATGGATTACCCGACGGCGATGGGAGCGGTACGCGCAGTGGCACGTTATGTGGGCCAGATCCTGGCGGAGTCCTAGGAATGCCGGTGGCTAACGACTATTACGGCATCCTCGGCGTCCGCCGGGATGCGGGCGCTGACGAGATCAAGAAGGCTTATCGCCGGCTCGCCCGCGAGCTTCACCCTGACGTGAATCCGGATCCGCACCTCCAGGAGCGGTTCAAGGAAGTCACCCAGGCCTACGAGGTCCTCTCGGACCCGGAGAAGCGCCAGATGTACGACCTGGGTGCCGACCCGTACGCTCGCGGCGGCGCGAGCACTGGCGGATTCGGCACAGCCGGGTTCCCGTTCAGCGACCTGATGGACGCCTTCTTCGGCGGCGGCGCTGCGCAGCGTGGTCCGCGCAGCCGGGCCCGGCGCGGACGCAACGCGACGATCCGGGTGGACCTGGATCTGTCCGAGTGCGCGTTCGGCACGACCAGAGAGCTGGTCGTCGATACCGCTGTCGTATGCCCGACATGCTCGGGTGAAGGCTCGGCACCCGGCACGCACCCGGTCACCTGTGATGTCTGTAACGGGCGTGGCGAGGTCAGCCAGGTCACCAGGTCGTTCATCGGCCAGATGATGACCTCCAGGCCGTGCCCGGGCTGCGGCGGCTTCGGCACCGTCATCCGCAAGCCCTGCCCCGAGTGCGACGGCGACGGCCGGGTCCGGACGCGGCGCACCATCAAGGTGCGCATCCCCGCCGGTGTCGAGGATGGCACCCACATCCAGCTGGCCGGCGAAGGGGAGACCGGACCGGGCGGCGGTCCGCCTGGAGACCTGTTCCTGGAGATTGTCCAGCGGCCGCATCCGATATTCGAGCGCCAGGGCGACGACCTGCACTGCACCGTCACCATCCCGATGGTCGCGGCCGCGCTCGGCGCGACGCTCTCGGTTGACACCCTCGACGGGCCGGCGGAGCTGGACATCCGGCCGGGCACGCAGTCCGGTCATGCGATCCCGATGTACGGGCAGGGGACCGAGCGGCTGAACACCTCAGGTCGCGGCGACCTGATCATTCACGTCACCGTCGAGACCCCGAGCAAGCTCGAGCCGGAGCAGGAAGAGCTGATGCGCCAGCTGGCCAAGCTGCGCGGCGAGGAAGCGCCGCCTGGCAAGTTCGCGCCAGGCCAGCACGGCTTCTTTTCCCGGCTGCGCGATGCCTTCAACGGCCGCTGAGTTTACGGCTGGCCTGTCCTGAGGCCGCCGGTCTTCGTCGCCGCAGCGGCCGAGCTGGCCGGTGAGCGTGTCGTCCTGCGCGGCCAGGAAGGCCGGCACGCCAGCACGGTGCGCCGTCTCGCGCCCGGTGAGCGGGCCGATATCACTGACGGTGCCGGGACGGTCGCTGAGTGCGTCGTGACGGCGGTCAGGCCCGGCGAGCTCGAGCTGGCCGTACTCGATCGGCGCACCGAGCCGCCGCCGCAGCCGAAGGTCGCCGTGCTTCAGGCGATACCCAAGGGCGATCGCGGCGAGCTCGCGGTCGAGCTGCTGACCGAGGTCGGAACTGACGTCGTCGTCCCGTGGGCGGCCGACAGGTGCGTGGCGGTGTGGCGAGGCGACCGAGCTGCTAAGTCGCGGGCGCGGTGGAGTTCGGCAGCCGAGCAGGCAGCTAAGCAGTCGAGGCGGGCGTGGTTCCCGGAAGTGACGGCTCAGGCGGATCTCGCTGGCGCCGTGCGGCGCGTGCAGGCCGCAGCCCTGTCGATAGTGCTGGACCCCGACGGCAGCGAGTCGGTCGCTGCGGTCGGCGTGCCCGACGCGGGCGAGATCCTCCTTGTCGTCGGGCCGGAGGGCGGCATCACGCCGGCCGAGCGTGACGCTCTGCTCGGAGCCGGAGCCGTCGCGGCCAGGCTCGGGCCGACTGTGCTGCGCGCCTCCTCAGCGGGGGTCGTCGCCGCGGGCATCCTGCTCAGCCGCACGCGACGGTGGGCCTGACCGCCGGGTCAGGTCGGCGGACCGCTGGGTCCGGTCGGCGGGCTGCTGGGTCGGGTCGGCGGGCTGCTGGGTCGGGTCGGCGG
>DASXKI010000426.1:0-2029 GCA_036496945.1 Streptosporangiaceae bacterium
GGCCGTATCGCAGGCTGATGTCAGTGACCTGGGACCAGGAACAGCGGCGGGGGCCACCAAGGCCGCGTGTGCGTATGCCTGCGGGCGTACATTCGGTGACCGCCAGCAGGTATGCGGTGAATGCGTACAGGCAGACTAGGGCGCCAGTACCGAGGACGATGATGCCGACCAGGCCTCGCGCGGAACCTCCGACCAGTGCCAGCACCAGGGCGGCGAGGATCCCCAGGCCCCGCAGTCGCGACCGCTCACGGGTGAACCGGAGATCCGCCATGATGCGATGATGCCATGCTGTGCGGGGCGGTTTGGTGGTGTTCCGCCTGACCTGCAGGGCTTGTGTCGCCCCACATCACGGCTTCGACACCGACGAGCTCAATGGGGAATACGACGAAAAACCGTCGTGACCGATCTCCTGCCATTCATGGGCCCAGGCCAGCTGACTTCCGATCATCACAGGTCACAGGCCCATTGGCTCGCCGGACTAGGCCGCAGGCAGCAGGGGCATTTGGGTCAGTGTCGGAAGGGCGTTAGTCCTGAACCGCTAGCGGGCCAGACCAGGACGTGCAGCCAGCTTGCCGCCCGGAGTGGCAGAGCCGCAGGGCTCAGCCGCACGGCCGTAAGTCCTGTTACCGGGGTGCGCGAATGACGACGAAGTGGGCCTCGCGCCGAAACCGGAAGCCGAGTGCTGCATACAGTCGGATCGCGCTGACGTTATCGGCCGACGCGTGCAAGAACGGCCTATCGCCGCGCTCCAGGATCGCCGCGGCCACGGCCAGCGTCAGCCGCGTCGCCAGGCCCTGGCCCCGGAACTCGGCATCGGTGCACACCGCGCTGATCTCCGTCCAGCCGGGCGGGCGAATCCGCTCGCCGGCCATCGCCACCAGCGTTCCGCCATGGCGGATGCCCAGGTAGCCGCCGAACTCGATCGTGCGCGGCAGGAACGGGCCCGGCCGTGTACGAGCAGCGAGCTCGAGCATCTCCGGCACGTCGGCCGGACCGAGCGGGGTCGCTTCGGTGTCGGGCGCCGCGGCCAGGTCGTCGGCCACGAGCTGGACCCCTTCGATGCGCATGCGGACGTCCCAGCCCGGCGGCGGCTCGGCTGCCACGCCCGCTGTCGACACGATGCCGCCGGGGCCGGCCAGTTTCGCCAGATCGCCCCAGACGCCGGGGGCGGGCTCGTCGGGTAGCGCGACGAACGGGGAACGTCGGCGCGGTAACGCAGAGCTGCGCCGCACCGCTCGGCCAGGTGGGCCTGCGGGCCAAGAAGCGCCGCTCGGGCCGGGTTGTCCAGCGGATGCGGGGCGGCCATGGCCGCAGCCTAGCTGGCGGTAGTTACCCGGCGATCACCCGGTCATCACGGCTGACCAGCGCGAAGTGCGGCCGTCACCGCGGTCAGGTCAGCGCGGTCGGGCGCGTGCGGCGTGTAGAGCGAGATCCTGTCGATGATGTCGCCGTAGCGCTGCTGGACTGTCGCCGCCACCTCGGCCGGACTCCCGCTGACGGCGAAGGCGTCCAGCACGTCGTCGGTGATGAGCTTGCCCATCTCGGCCCATTCCTGGCGCCTGGATAGCTGGTTGAGCTGCTCGTGCAGCGCGCCCCAGCCGTGCATGTCGAGGACGGGACGGTAGGCCGGCGTGGAGCCGTAGAAGGCGATCTGGGCGCGCACGGCGGCCTGGGCCTCAGCCAGTGTCCTGTCGTCGGTCCCAATGGCGGCCAGGACGGGCAGGCAGAGCGTGAAGCCCTCCAGGTTCCCGCGCGCGGATCGCAGCGCGGGCAGCGTGCGCTCGCGCAGGTACGCCTCGGTGGTGAAGCTATGGCAGAGCATGCCGTCGGCGACCCGGCCAGCGGCGGCTGTCATCAGCTCGCCCACGGCGGCGAGGAAGATGGGCGGATTGCCGTGTGGATTGGGTCCTGGGTTGAAGAAGTCGGTCATCAGCGTGTGCTGGTAGAACTGGCCGCGAAAGGCCAGCTTCTCGCCGGTAGCCCAGGTGCTCCAGATCGCCCGGATCGCGGCGATGAACTCCTCCATCCG
>DASXKI010000427.1:0-1785 GCA_036496945.1 Streptosporangiaceae bacterium
GCGGCCAGGATGAAGCCGCGCGCCTCGATGCCGGCCACCTTGGTCACGCCCTCGGTCCCGTCCGCTAGGGCGCCGATGATGGCTGCGAACGCAGGGCCGTCCGCCAGCAGCGGCGTGATGTCCTTGAAGACGATCCCCGGCCGCGGATAGTCCGGCACGTCGCGAATCCCGGATTCGAGGAGCGCGGCGACGCCGTCATCCGCGGCAGCGTCGGGTATTACCTGGTGATGCGCTGGCACAGGACGGCTACCTGCGCTTCTTCTTGCCGCTGGGCCGCCGCTTCGCCGCTGGCCTGCGCGTCGGCTGCTGCCGGGCGCCTGGTCGGGCGCCAGCCGCGCGCGCCTGGCCGGCCGTCGCGGGCTGCGACGCTGGCACCGACTCGTCTTCGAGCGCTTCGTCTTGCCCGAGATCGACATCAGCGTCCGCCGGGCCGCCGTCGGCGAGCTCAACAGCGGTCGCACTCCCGTTCCCCGGCTGACCGCCGACGGCGCTAGCACCCCCGGTCGCCGCCTTGGCTTTGCGCAACGCCGCCCGGCCGCCGACGGCGCGCTGAGCGACCTGCCTGGCCAGCTGCTTGTACTGCGGCTCCCGCTCCTTCAGATCCGCCAGCACCGGGGTGGCGATGAAGATCGATGAGTAAGTGCCCGACAGCATGCCGATGAACAGGACGAGCGACAGGTCCTTCAGCTCGCCGTTGCCGAGCAGCAGCGTGCCGACGACCAGGATCGCCGCAACCGGCAGCAGGGCTGTCAGCGACGTGTTGATGGACCGGACCAGGGTCTGGTTCAGCGCCAGGTTGGCCGCCTCGCTGTAGGTGCTCTTGCGAGTGCCGAGGATCGGCGCCGTGTTCTCCCTGACCTTGTCGAAGACGACGACTGTGTCGTACAGCGAGTATCCGAGGATCGTCAGCAGGCCGATGACAGTCGCCGGACTGACCTGGAAACCGGTCAGCGCGTAGACGCCGATGGTGATGACGATGTCATGCGCAAGCGCTACGAAGGCCGCGGCCGCCATGCGCCACTCGAAGGCGATCGACAGGTAGATGACGATCACGACGAGGAACGCGATCAGGGCTTCGAGCGCCTTCTGCGATACCTGGGAGCCCCAGCTCGATCCCACCGTCTGGATCGAGAGGTTATTGACGTTCAGGCCGAACTTCTGGGCGATGGCCCGCTCGATCTCCAGCGACTTCGTCGTGGACAGCGAAGTGGTCTGCACCTGCCAGGTCGGGGCCGTGCCGTTGAACGGCCTGACCTCGCTGACCGTCGGGTTGGTCCCGCCGTTAGCGATGACAACTTGCTCGAGGCTCGTCCGGTTCACCGACGTGGCAGCCGGGACCGTGAACACCGATCCGCCCTTGAACTCGACGCTGTAGTCGAGTCCGCGGAAGATCAGCGCCAGCAGGCTGATGACCAGGATGGCGCCCGAGATGGCGTACCAGAGCTTCTGCCGGCTAACGAAGTCGTAGGAGATCTCGCCGCGGTACAGCCGGCCACCGAAATTGCCCAGCCGCGACATCACGCCTCCCTGGTGCTGGTCGAAGTACGCGATGGCGTGGCCGGTGTACTGCCCGTGGTGGCGGCCGGCCGGCGGCTACCCCGCCACGGCGCGCGGGCGCCCAGCCGGGCTGGATCGAGGCCGGATAGCGGATGGCCCTGGCCGTAGAACTTGGTGCGGGCCAGCAGCGTGATCATCGGCTTGGTGAACAGGAACACCACGACGACGTCGATCAGGGTGGTCAGGCCGAGGGTGAACGCGAAGCCGCGGACATCGCCGATCGACAGG
>DASXKI010000428.1:0-12669 GCA_036496945.1 Streptosporangiaceae bacterium
AAGTCACTGGGGTTAATTAGCCCAGCAACTTCACACCCATGCTGCGTCCGCCGCCTAGTGCAGCAGGCGGAGAGTGTTCGCGGCGTCGTCCACGTAGTAGACACCGCCAAGGCCGAACCGCACCGCCAGGCCGAACAGCGCCCCGGCGCCCTTCGGGCTACCCGAGGTGTCCAGGAAGCGCGAGAAGATCTGCGCGCCCGCTGGAGTAGTCTCCACGATCTTGCCGTTGCCGCCGTTGACGGTCAGTATGTGGCCGTTCGGGGCGATGGCGAGGCCGAGCGGCATGTTCAGCCTGCCGCCCTTGGTCACCAGCGCGCCCCGGCCGGCGCTGCCCGGTCGCGTCACGGCGTTGGGGATCGCGAAGATCCGACTGGTCAGCGTCTCGGCGACGTAGAGCGTGCCGTCCCGTCCGAGGCCGACGCCGGTGGGCCCGAGAATAAACGCGGCGGGGTCGGTTCGCTGGGGATAGCCCGAGGCGATCGTTGCCGACGCGACGAGCTTCGGCGGGAAGAACCGGCGCAGTCGCAGGGTAAGCCGCAGCACGTAACCGCGGTGCACGACCTTCCCGGCAGCGGCGACCGTACCTTTCAGCACGTTGGTGACAAAGAGGTCCGCGAAGCGGCCGCGCACCACGGCGGTTGAGTCCCATGGCCCGTTGATGCCGTTACCGCTGATGGTCTCCTTCACCTGGCCCCAGCGGTTGAGCACGATCAGGCAGCCGGCCTTGGCGGTGGCTGCCATGCCGTCCGAGGACGGCACGCTGCCCACCACGACCCAGCCGCCCGGCAGTACCTCAAGTGCCGTGCTGAGGCCGACGCCGCCCGGGCAGGCGCCCGGCAGCTTGCTGGCAATGATGCGGGCGAACACCGACCGGTGGCCGCCCGGCGTGATCTGGACGATCGTCGAACCGGTGCCCTGCAGGTTCGCCTTGTTGTTGAAATTGCTGATCAGGACGTTGCCAGCGCGCAGGCGCCCAGTGCTGCTGCGGATGATGAAAATGCCGTACGGATTGACGTCCCCGTTGTGCGGCACCGTCGACGCAATGGTCTTGATCGTGCTGAAATGACTTAGGTAGGCAGTTGACCCGGCTGCCTGCGCCGATGCCGCGGGTACCGCGGCCAGGCCCAGAGCGGTGACGGCCGCCGCCGCGGCGGCTACCGCCGCGATCCGATGTCGTGCGGGCATGCGTGCTCCCTTCGAGGCTGGCCGGCGTGCCAAAGCCAGCCCCGTGCAACGGGCTACCTCAACTGCCGGGCGGCATGGCTAGACGCGCCGTTGCCGCATCTCAAGACAACGGGCATTATCGCTGCGCGGTTCAGAATTGGCTCAGCAATGGCAGCGCAGGCCGTCCGTGTCGGCCGTGTTATCCGGTTAACGGAGGAAGCGCTCCGCTGCCGACGGGAAGGCGTGGATCTCGTCCTTGCTAAACCAGACGTCGATCTCTTGCGCGGCTTCCTCGACGTTGCCCGACGCGTGCACGAGGTTGGCCACGGCGATGCCGCGCTCGTTGGCGTAGGCCTTGCTCATGTGCGCGAAGTCGCCCCGGATGGTACCGGGCGGTGCCTGGTCGGGATAGGTCGAGCCGACGAGCTTCCTGGTGCAGGCGACGGCCTCGACGCCCTCGAGCACGAAGGCGAGCACAGGGCCGCTCTGCATGAACTCGGCCATCGCGTTGTACACGACGGGCCCGAAGCGCTCCTCCAGGTCGAAGTAGTGCCGCCTGGTCAGGCTGGCGTCCATCCAGACCATCTTGCAAGCGACCACCTTGAGGAGGGCGTTCTCAAAGCGTGTGAGCACGCTCCCGATCAGGCCCCGAGCCACGGCGTCGGGCTTGAGCAGCACCAGTGTCCGCTCAACTCCGGTGTCGTTACTCATTGATGTACCTCTCACGTCGGTCTGGCCCGCCGCGTTGCGGGCTCGCACAGCTTAGCGACGTTGCCGCCCTGCCCAGCCGCCAACCGGATGCAGTCCAGGCCGGGAGATGACAGATCGGCCTGCGGGCAGGCATTGCACGTCCGCCGGGAGCCATGCGACGTCGGGTTCAGTGCGACGAAGAACACATTGGCGCGCTTGCACTTCCCATTGTGGCTACTCTCGTAGTGCCGGTTACATCGGCCCTGGCACTGCAGGCCGGGGCGAAACCCGACGATCAAGGGACCCGGTCGAGCCCCCGATGATCTCCGGCCAGGTCCCAGTGAGGCAGAAGCTCGTGCATGACACCTGGGCAGTGAGAGACCTGCCCGTGCTAGACGCGACCGTCGGCCTGCTTGAGCAGAGCTACATGGTCACCGTCACTGATATCGCCGGCAGGACAGGCTTCGATCCGTCGGTTGTAGCCCAGGCCCTCGAGGCCCTGGACCCGGTCTATGTCGACTTCAGGAAGACAACGACGGGCGGCGATCCGCGGTTCTGGTACGTCTTCAAGGTGACCCCGGAAGCGAGGCGGGCTGTCGGCCAGTGGCCGACAGCGGAGGCCCTGGCCAGCCGGCTGGCTGAGGAGCTCAGCGCCGCGGCCCGGCAGGAGGCCGACGCCGAGCGTCAGGGGCTGCTCTCGTACGCGGCCCGGCTGGTCGGCGACACGCTGCGCGAGGCCACGGTGCGTGCCGCCGGCGAAGTGCTGGCGCCGGTGTTCGGCGGCATTCCGGTCCCGGAGATGGGCCAGCCCGTCCCGGCCCCGGAGCCGCGGCAGGACCAGGACTTCGCGAGTCTCGTCCCGCTGCCCGAGCTGCCTGAGCTGCTACGGCCAGAGACCTCAGACCGGCCAGACCGGGCAGAAGCCGCGATCGCACGGCCCGCGCCTACGCCTGAGCCGACGCCGGCGGTGGCGGTGGAGCCGGAGGTGGAGGTGGAGGCGGGGGCTGCGGACGCGGCGGCGCCCATGCGCGCGCCGGAGGCGGCGCAGCCGGAGGCGGCGGTCATGGTCTCCGACCTGAACCCGTGGCCAGAGCGATCCGACGCGGATGAGCCGCCGGCGGCCGCGCAGGACCTCGAGCCGCTGCCGGAGCAGACCCTATAGACCAGCTGGCTTCTTCCACTTGCCGTTCGGCGGGCGGCCGGTCGGCGGCCGGAGAGGCGGGATGGGGGGTCGGTCCTTCTGCCGCCGCGGCCCGGACCACAGGGCCGGCACAGCGTCGACGGCCCGTGCGATGGCGAACGCCGCCTGCTCGTAGTTGACGCGCCAGCCGATGAAGTCCGGCCAGGCCTCCTCGGGATTGCGCTCGATCTCGAAGTCGACTTCCTCCAGCCGGTTGATGCCGTCCAGGAAGTCCTCGTAGCTGAGGCTGATGCCAAGCTCCGGGTCAGGCTCGGCCGGGATGTCGAATCCCATCGCCCTGGCGACGTCCCCCAAGCACGTGAACCCGGCCCGCAGGCAGAGCCTGGCAGGCACCACCGGCGCCGTCGACGGATTGAGCGAGAGCATGAGCGCCGCGGAGTCGAGGACTGCCAGCAGCGAGGTCACCCAGGAGGACAGCGGCTTCGGGGACCGAAACCAGACCAGCGGCAGATAAGTGGTGTGACTCTCGCCGACGTCGGCCGCCCACCGCTCCCAGTTCGCGTACAGCTCAGGCAGCGTATTAAGGGTGGAGACGCCGGAGCCGAGGGCGTAGTGCGTGCGGGCCAGCAACTCCGGCCCCCAGGCCGGGAAACCGCCCCTGGCGTTGAGCAGCGCCACCTCGTTCTCCCGGCGGTTGAACGCCGAGTACAGGGTCGGCAGGTACGCGATCTGGAGCGTGATCGTGATGAGCCCGGTCAGCGCGGCGATGTCGAGGATGGCCTCCTCGGGAGCACCCCTTACGTCATACGAGCCGATCTGCCAGATACCAGGCCCGGCGACATGGAAGGCGGCCGTGATGCCGCCGTGCACCAGCGGCCAGAAAATGAGGCCAAAGCCGACAAAAAACATCGCCAGCCAGGCGATGATCTGGCATAGCAGCAGCGTCGCCGCGTGCGTAGCCAGGATTCGATCCAGGAGGCGCAGGTCCTTCACTGGCTTGGTGACCAGCTTGTACACGGCGTTGACCAGCTGATCGACGCGCTTGGTCAGCCAGCTGCCTACAGGGCGAGGCACGATCAGCGTGCCGATCACGCTGTTCGCCGATGTGACGACCAGCAGCACTCCTACGACCGCTGCCACGTAGCGTGCGGCCAGCGGAACGACCATGTTTCTCCTCGCGCGAATGCCGTGCCTAGGCGCGGCGGCAGACTAGCGCACCGGCCCGGCGGTCGAGCAGCCGGCGGTGCGCGGAGGCGGCCCGTGGGTCTGGCCGAGAAGCGGCGGCGCGGCGAGACGGCGCCTGCCCGGCGCCGCCGCTGCGGGCCTCGTGGCAATTCTGTCAAGCGGGTGGAGCCAGGCGTCCGGCTGCCTAGGAAAAGGTGCGCCGGGAAGGCCGGCTAGCTGGGACTGGCGTACCTGGGCCACCGGGGGGCGCTCCAGCAGCGCCTGACGGCCAATTGACCGGATATTATGACCCGGTAATGGCCATGAAATCGCATTCCGCGCACTTGCGTAAGGCTTGTTGGCGTGCAATTCTCAAGATGCACTCATCTGCTCCTCAGGAATGGCCCGCGTGCGCGGGTCAACACGCCGCCTGAATCCCGCCACCGATAGGGGAGCGCGCAGGTGAATACCGTCGAGTACCAGCAGGTGCTCGGGCGCGCGCTCGAGCTGCCGTTGTCTGAGTTAGCGACCACGGTGCCAGCCGATGCCAGCGAACTGCGGCGCTCGTCTGCTGCGGACGGCCTCCGGCTCCTGCTGGCCGGTGCTCACTCCCTGGCCGCCATGCTCGGCGAGAGTTACGCCCCATCGGTCGGCAGCTTGCGCGCGACTACTGAGCGCGCCTGCGCCCTGGCCATGGCCGGGGAGTACGACCAGCTGACCGCTGTCCTTGCCGAGTTGCTGCCAGGCCTGGAGGCGGCCGTGCGCACGGTGCCAGCGGGGCTGCGCTCGGATGCCTACGAGCTGACCGCGATGGCCTATCAGGCGTGCTCGGCCGCGCTGATGAAGCTGGACGAGCCGCTGGCCGCGTGGGTCGCTGCAGACCGGGCGATGGCAGCCGCGGAAAAGGCGGGCAACCTGCTGCTAGCTGCGGGCAGCCAGTACCGGCTCGCCGAGGTGTTCCTGGACTGCCGCGAGTACGCGCTCGCCGACGAGATGGCCAGGAGCTCAATGATTGCCCTCCGCGGCCTCGCCGAGGTGGGTGATCCCGATGCGCTGTCGCTCTGCGGCGGCCTGACCCTGCTGCGCGCGGCGGTCGCGGCGCGGACACGTCGCCCGGCGGCCGCCTACGGCCACGTGGCGAAGGCGCGCCTGCTCGCCAGCCGCCTGGGCACGCGGCGGGCGAAGGCGATGCCCGAGTTTGGTGCGCAGTACGTGGCGTTGTATGAGATCGGGGTCAGCGTCGATCTCGGCGACGCAGGTCATGCGCTGCGAGCTGCAGCGTGCCTGGATGCCGCGAGCCTGCCGCCGGGCCGGCTCGCGCGAATGCTCATCGATGTGGCACGCGCTTTTGCGCTGAGCGAGCAGGTCGACAAGGCGACGGCCGCACTCAAGCGGGCCATGGAACTCGGGCCGTGCCAGGTCCGTGATCACGACCGTGCCTGCCAGGTCATCGGTGAGCTGCTCACCATCCGCACGCCGCCGCCTCGAGCGCTCATCGCACTGGCCAAGCGGGTGGGTGCGCTTCCGGCCTGAGAGCGCCGCTTGGAGCGGCGGCGCCCCCCGGCAGAGACCGCCGCTCCGAGTTGGCAGTCGCCGCGCCGGGCTCTCGTCAGCCCGGCGCGGCGGCGCACGTCGGTCACGGACTGCCGCGCCGCCGCTGCTGCTGAAGGCTGCCCAGGTCAGCGAGCGGGCCGAGGTGCCGGAGTTTGTCCCGGCTGATGACCGAGCGGACGGTCTGGACCTGGCCGTCGGCTATGTCGATGACGAGCACGGCGATCAGGCTCCCGTCCTCCGCCAGGGCCAGGGCTCCTGGCTGGCCGTTGACTTCAGTTTGCTGGATCGACCCGCGCACGTGGCGTATCTGGTTGCTGACCGCGGCCAGGAGCCTGCCCACGTGCTCACGGCCGACGATGGGCTTGCGCCAGGACGGCGGGATACCGCCGCTGTCGCCGTGCACCTCGACGTCGGCAGCGAGCAGGCCCAGCAGGCCGTCCATGTCTCCGCTGCCCACCGCGGCGAAGAACCGCTCTGCCAGCGCCTCCTGCTCGGCCGCCGCGACGTCGAACCTCGGCCGCTCGGCCTCGATGTGCTGCCGGGCCCGGTGGGCCAGCTGGCGGCAGGTCGTCGCGCTCCGGCCGACGATGCCCGCGGTCTCGTCGTAGCCGTAGCTGAACACGTCGTGCAGCAAGAACACCGCGCGCTCCAGCGGCGTGAGCCGTTCCAGCAGCAGCAGGAAGGCCATCGATAGCGAGTCGGCCTGCTCGGCATGCGCGGCCGGATCAGCGACGGGCTGGCCGAGCGGCTCCGTGCCGGTCAGCAGCGGCTCGGGCAGCCAGTCGCCCACATAGGACTCGCGCCGTACCCTGGCAGACCGCAGCTGATCGATCGCCAGCCGCGTGACCACTGCGGAGAGATATGCCTTAGGCGAGTCCGGCTGGCCCCGGTCGGCGACCGCTCGGTGGTAGCGCAGGAATGCCTCCTGCACGATGTCCTCGGCCTCCGTCACGCTCCCGAGCATCCGATAGGCGATCGAGAACATCAGCGGCCGCAGTCGCTGGTACACGGCGGCAGTGTCGCCGTCAGCCAGCCCGTCGTCCTGGCTCGCCATGTGGGGCATCTCCATCCTGCTCAGCGCGGGTCCCGCGGGGCCCGCGCCTCCCGCGCGTCCTGCCCGTCCCGCGCGTCCTGCCCGTGCCGCGCGTCCTGCCCGTCCCGCGCATCCGGGTACGCCGCCGCGAGACCGGCGGCGAAGCCCTGCCGCCAGCTCGGCCAGACCAGCTGCCAGTCGAGCTCGCGCTTGGCCTTGGCGTTGGAGCAGCCGCGGACCTGCGTCATCATCGACAGTCCCGCCTCGCCGGCGAGGAGCCGCCCGATCCAGGCCGGCACCCGCAGCGGCGGCGGGGCTCCGGCGCCGCGGGCCAGCACCGGCAGCCAGTCCGCGACGGCGGCCGGCTCATCGTCGACGATGTTGTAGACGCCGGGCGGCCCGCCATGCACCGCCGCGACGGTCGCGCTGGCCGCGTCGGTCACGTGCAGGAACGACCACACGCCGGTGCCGCCGCCGACCAGCGGGAACTGCCGGCGCTTCAGCATGCGGACGACGACCTCCGACGCGCCCGGCCCGTACAGGCCGCCGTACCGCAGCGCCAGGCCCTCCAGCGGTGCGGCCACCACGGCCTGCTCCAGGTACCGGATCGCGTCCAGCGTGGCTCGCTGGGCCGCCGGCGGGTCCGGATCGAGCGGGTCCGCCTCCGTCTTCACCGGGCCGCCGGACCTGACGTTCGGCCAGCCCGCGAAACTCTGCGCGATGACCCGGCGCACGCCCTGCGCCGTGGCCGCCGCCAGCAGGTTGTCGAGCCCGGCCGTGCGCAGCGCGTTGGTAGCCGCGAACGTCTGCTCGAACTTGCGCATATTCAGACTCGCCGGGATCGCTGTCATCTCGTGCACGATGACCTCGGGCTCAATCCGCGCCACCGCCTCGCCGACGGCCCCAGCGTCAAGCCCGTCCAGCACGAGCGGGTCCGCGCCGGCGGCGCGCAGCCCCGCCATCCTGTCCGGCCTGCGGGTGGTGGCGGTGACCTGGTCCCCAGCCGCGATCAGCTGCGGCACCAGCTGCCTGCCGACGACCCCAGTCGCTCCGACTATCAGTACGCGCATCGATTCCCTCCAGTGCCTGGCGTCATCCGATCATGCTCTGTGACGAGGCAAGGCCCCGCGCCGTGACATCCACCGCGCCGTGACATCCCCCGCGCCGTGACATGCCCCCGCGCCGTCGCCGCTAGTCGCCGGCGAACTCGGCCCGCACGCCCAGCAGCCGCACGGGCCGGCGGTCGGTGAACTTGGCCAGCGCCGCCAGTGCCGCCTGCTCGATCGCAGCCTCGTCGGCGGTCGGTGCCTCGAGCGGTACACCGTGCGTGCTGGTGAAAAACGGTTTATACCGGACCTTGACCACGATGCGGACGGCCTGCCTGTCTTCCGCGTTCACGTCCTCCGTGACCCGCCGGGCGATCTGCGCTACCTCCGCGCGGACCCGGTCCCAGTCCGCGATGTCTTCCTGGAAGGTGACCTCGCGGCTGCGCGAACGGGGCACGTACGGCTCGCCGCTGACGGTGGAGCCGTCAAGGCCGCGGGCGGTCTGGACCAGCCACGGCCCGATCGTCGGGCCGAACCGCGCTGCGACCGCACCGATATCGGCCCCAGCGAGGTCGGCCACCGTCTGGATGCCGAGCTCGGCGAGCTTGGCGGCGGTCTTCGCGCCGACGCCCCACAGCGCGCTGACCGGCTCCCGGCCGAGGTGCTCGAACCAGGTCGCGTGCGTTAGCCGGAACACGCCGGCAGGCTTGCCGAAGTTCGTCGCGAGCTTGGCCTGCAGCCTGTTTTCGCCGATGCCGACCGTGCAGTCCAGCTGCGTCGCAGCGCTGATCGTCTGCTGCACGCGACGGGCAAACCCCTCCGGATCGCCGGTGTCCACGGCCAGGAACGCCTCGTCCCAGCCCATCACCTCCGTTACCGCGCCGAGGCTCCGCAGCGCCGTCATCACCGCATCGGAGGCGGCCTCGTAGACGGCCCTGTCGACGGGCAGGAAAACGCAGTCCGGGCACCGTCGCGCTGCCGTCCGCATCGGCAGCCCGGAGTGCACGCCGAGCGCGCGCGCCTCGTACGACGCGGTCGCGACAACGCCGCGCTTGGCCGGGTCGCCGTCGCCGCCTACCACGACCGGCTTGCCCCGCAGTTCGGGTCGCCGCAGCACCTCGACGGCCGCGATGAACTGATCGAGGTCCACGTGCAGCACCCAGGCGGTCACGTCTCTAGTCTCGCGGTCGGCCCGTTAAGCTCGCGACATGGCGGGCCGCGGTGGCACCAGAGCGACCGATGTGCTCGCCAAGCTGGGCATCCGCTACTCGGTGCACCGATACGAGCACGACCCGCGGCACTCGTCGTACGGACTGGAGGCGAGCGAGGCCCTCGGCGTACCGCCCGAGCGGGTCTTCAAGACCCTCGTCGCTGACGTCGACGGCCAGCTCACCGTGGGCGTGGTCCCCGTCGCAGGCAGCCTCGACCTGAAGGCCCTCGCGGCCGCGGTCGGCGGCAAGAAGGCCGTTATGGCCGACCCGGTACAAGCAGAAAGATCGTCAGGATACGTAACGGGGGGCATTACGCCGATCGGGCTCCGCCAGCGGCTGCCCGTTGTCGTCGATGAGACCGCGCTCAGCTACGCCACGGTGTTCTGCAGCGCGGGGCAGCGTGGGCTGGAGGTCGAACTAGCGCCGGCGGATCTCATCGCGGCCGCGGGCGCGCGCACCGCGGCCATCGCCCGGGCTTGAGCACGGCACGGACACCAGGCAATCCTCACTGGCCGCCTGTGGGCCTTCGCGACCGTCGCCACCTGGCGTGAAACGGCTAGGGGTCAGTAAGCCCGCGGCGATAGTTCGGGTCTGGCTCGTCAATCAGTCCGAGCCGGTCGCGGCGCCGAAGCGTGCCGTTCCCAGATCGCGGTCGCTCTGCCGTGCCCTGCGACTGGCGAGCCTGCTCCTCGTCGTTCTCGATGACGTGCATGACCGCGTTGATCAAGGCCAGGTGGGTGAAGGCCTGCGGGAAGTTGCCCAGGTGCCGCCCGGACGTCGCCTCGATCTCCTCGGCGTAGAGCTGCAGCGGGCTGGCGTAGGACAGGACCTTCTCGCACAGGTCACGCGCCCGGCGATGCTCGCCGATCTCCGCGAGCGCTGACACCAGCCAGAACGAGCAGATCGTGAAGGTGCCTTCCCGCCCGCTCAGCCCGTCGTCGGTCTGCTCGACGTTGTACCGCAGCACGAGGCCGTCCTCCGTCAGCTCGTCGCAGATTGCGAGCACGGTGGCGCGGATGCGCTCGTCATCCGGGGGCAGGAACCGCAGCAAAGGCATCAGCAGCAAGGACGCGTCCAGCGCCGTGGTCTCGTAATGCTGGCAGAAGACGCCGCGCTCGTCGATCGCGTTGGCGCAGATGTCAGCGTGGATCTCGTCGGCCGCCTGCTGCCACCGGCGCGCCGCGTCTGGATCTTCCTTGATCCTCGCCAGCCGGGCACCCCGGTCCGCCGCTACCCAGCACGCCAGCTTCGATGACGTGAAGTGCCGCGGGGCGCCCCGGACCTCCCAGATGCCGCGGTCGGGCTCGCGCCAGTGCTCGAGCGCGTGCTCGACCATATTCCTGGCCATCTGCCAGACCCGCTCGTCCAGCCTGTCGCGCGACCTGGTGTGCAGGTACAGGGAGTCAAGCACGACGCCCCAGACGTCGTTCTGCTGCTGCGCGTAGGCGTCGTTGCCGACCCGCACCGGCTGCGCGCCCTGGTAGCCGTGGAGGTGCTTCAGCGTCTGCTCGGGCAACTCACTGCGCCCGTCGATGCCGTAGACGATCTGCATGTCCCCGCGGTCCCGCTCGACGACGTCGGTGAGGAACGCGAAGTAGTCGCTGGCCTCCCACTCAAAGCCGAGCGTGAACAGGCCCCACAGCGCGAAGGTTGCGTCGCGGATCCAGCTGTACCGGTAGTCCCAGTTCCGCTCGCCGCCAGGTGTCTCCGGCAGCGAGGTGGTCGCAGCCGCGGCGATGGCCCCGGTCGGGGCGAACGTGAGGCCCTTGAGCGTCAGGGCGCTGCGCGCCAGGTAGCTGCGCCAGCGGTGATCAGGGAAATCGCCGCGCGCCAGCCAGTGCTGCCAGTGGTGTGCGGTCCATACCTGCCGCCGGTAGGCCTCTTCGTAGTCTTCCGGCGGGTCGAGACTGCCCCACGACAGCGCGCAGAATCTCGTGTCGCCCTCGTGCAGCAGCGTGCGCGAGCGCGCGCTCGGTCCCTCGATGCCGATCCGGATATCGGACGTGAGGGTCAGCGCCAGGTCGTTCTCCTCCGGTGCGATCCGGGCCTGGTAATAACCACGCTTGGTGTGCCGCCAGCTGGACCGGATCCGGCCGTAGTCGAAGACGGGCTCGCAGTCCATGACGAGCTGTGCCGTGCCCTGGACACAGCGAACCGTGCGCAGCAGCGTGTGCTCGGCGTCGTAGTCGGTCGGCGGCCTCGTGTGCGAGCTACGGCCGGGACGCTCGTGCCGCCACGGGCCCATGAGCAGGCTGTCGCGGACCACGATCCAGCCCTCGCCGCAGTCCCAGCTCGTCTCGACGACCATCGTGCCTGGCAGGTAGCGGCGGTCAGCGGGCTCGGAAATGTTCTCCGGGCCGAACCTGAACCGGCCCGCGTCCCGGTCCAGAATCGCGCCGAACACACTCGGGCAGTCCATCCGAGGCAGGCACATCCACTCGATCGCGCTGCTCGGCGCGACGAGTGCGGTCACCTCGCAATCGGACAGGAAGGCGTAGTCAGCGATCGGCGGGTAGGGCGAGGCCGCCGTGAACGGCTGCGCGCCCGGATAGGGCCACTGCGTAGCCGCGCTGTCGTCCGCAGCCAACGGTGCCTGCCCGACGGCCGACCCGGCCTGCCCTAGGTCAGTCGGCCAGATCGCCTGATTCGGTCCGTCGTCGGCAGCCATATCCGCTAAATTGCCCAGGCTGGCTGGCAGTCAACCGCGACTCAGCGGACGCCGCGCGGACGGAACTGGACGCTGATCCGCGGGCCGGTGGGCTTAGCCGACTTCGGTATTGCATGCTGCCAGGTCCGCTGGCAGCTACCGCCCATGACCAGCAGGTCGCCGTGCCCGACGTCGTAGCGGAGGGCGGAACCGCCACTAACCGGACGCAGCAGCAGCGGACGCGGCGTGCCGAGCGACAGGATCGCCACCATCGTGTCCTGCGTGCTGCCGCGGCCAATGGTGTCGCCGTGCCAGGCCACGCTGTCGCGGCCGTCGCGATAGAGACACAGGCCAGCAGTCACGAACGGTTCGCGGAGCTCGGCCGCATAGTGCGCGCCGAGCACGTCCTTAGCCTGCGTGAGCAGCAGGTCTGGCAAGGTATCGCCGTCGTCATAGAAGCAGAGGAGCCTGGGTACGTCGACGACCCGCTCGTACATTCGCCGCCGCTCAGCGCGCCAGGGGACGGCGTGCAGCAGGCGCTCGAACAGCTCGTCCGCGCCAGTGAGCCAGGCCGGCAGGATGTCGATCCAGGCGCCAGCTGAGAGCTCGGTCCGCCGAATCTGGTCGAGCGGCCCTGGCGCTGGTTCGTCTGTGAGGTCGAGCAGGGAACCCTGGATGGATCCGTTCATACGTTCGATGATACGACCAGGATCCAAATGTGTGTTCGCATAATCGGCTGGGGCACGTGGCGCCTGCCTTGCGGGCGGCGGCCTGGCGAGTCGGTATGCCGGTCACGGCGCTAGATCACGCGTGGTGCAAGACGCACGAGTCCGGGCAGGCCACGCTAGCGGCCACGCGCCGTACCGAGTGCCGCTGTACATGCGCGCGGTACGCGGTGACTGGCGCCCGCCTGATTCGGCGAGCTCGCCGGAAGTCGGCGGCCTCCCGCTGGAGGTCGGCGGCCCGCTCGGCGGCGATTGCCTCGGCGAGGTACGGGAAGGTCGGGAACATGCTGACTC
>DASXKI010000429.1:0-8073 GCA_036496945.1 Streptosporangiaceae bacterium
ATAGAGATCATGACTCGCGATCGGGCCGGCACAGAGGCGGCGCCCGCGGCGGATATTGCGCGCGGCAGGCCGCCGCTTGCGCTCGCCGCACCTGCCTCAGCGGACGGCGCCGCGCTGGCCGCGAAGGCAGCGGCGGAAAACTTCCCGGTCGCCTTGCGCCTGCTGCCACGCCGGTACCGCGGGCACCTGATGGCGGTCTACAACTTCGCCAGAACGGTCGACGACATCGGCGACGAAGCGCCGCCCGATCAGCGCCTCCCGCTGCTCGACGACCTGGACGAGGACCTCAGCCGCCTCTACGCAGCCCGGCAGGATCGCCTGCAGCCGGGCAGCCAGCCCCGGCATCCTGCTGTGCGCGGACTGGCCGAGGTGGTGACCGACTGTGCGATCCCCATGCACACCTTTCGAGATCTCATCGCCGCTAACCGGCAGGATCAGGTTGTCACCCGGTACGAGACGTTCGATGACCTGCTCGGCTACTGCACGCTGTCGGCCAACCCGGTGGGCCGCATTGTGCTGTACGTCTTCGGCTGCAGCACGCCGGACCGGGCCGAGCTGTCCGACGCGATTTGCAGCGGGCTGCAGGTAGTCGAGCACCTGCAGGACGTCGCCGAAGACCTGCGCGCCGGGCGCGTCTACCTGCCGGCGGCTGACATGCGCAGCCACGGCTGCACCGAGCAGGACCTGGCGGCCCAGGTGGCGGCGCCGCAGGTGCGCCGGCTGATCGCGTTCGAGGCCGGCCGGGCCGCGGCGCTGATCAGCTCCGGCTCGCCGCTGGTCAGCCAGCTCCGCGGCGCGGCCCGCGTCGCCGTCGCCGGGTACATCGCCGGCGGCCGCGCTGCGCTCGCCGCGCTTGCCCGGGCTCACTACGACGTGCTGGTGGCGACGCCAAAGCCGGCCAAGAGCCGAACGGTCCGTGAGCTTGCCGTCGCCCTTGCACGGGGACGGTGAGCCCATGACAAAGGAGGCCGTGACCGTGAGCGCGGGCGCCGAAGACGTCGCCGCTGCCTACCGGCATTGCGAGACCATTACCCGGCAGCAGGCGAAGAACTTCGCCTACGGCATCGCGCTGCTCCCTGGCGCGAAACGGCGGGCACTGTCGGCGGTATACGCGTTTGCCCGGCGTATTGACGACATCGGCGACGGAACGCTCCCCGTTCCCGACAAGATCGTGGCCCTGACCGCCGCCCGAGGGTCGGTCGCCGACCTGGCGGTCGGCAACGCGGCCGACGCGGCCGCCACGGGCGACCTCGTGCTCGTGGCGCTGCGCGACGCGGCCGACCGCTTCGCGCTTCCGCTCGCAGCGTTCGGCGAGCTCATCGACGGCTGCGAGGCTGACATACGCGGGGTCAGCTACGCCTCGTTCGACGACCTCAGGCACTACTGCCGATGCGTCGCCGGGTCGATCGGGCGGCTGTCGCTGGGGGTCTTCGGCAGCTCCGATCCCGAGGCCGCCGAGCCGCTGGCCGACGCGCTCGGCGTCGCGCTCCAGGTGACGAACATCCTGCGTGACATCCGCGAGGACCTCGGCAACGGCAGGGTGTACCTGCCGGCTGATGACCTCGCGCGCTTCGGCTGCCGCCTCATCCCGGCCAGTCCCGATGGCGAGGGCGGCGACGGCAAGATCGACGGCCCGATGGCCGACCTCATCCACTTCGAGGCTGACCGGGCCCGGCAGTGGTACGCGACGGGCATGCAGCTCATGCCGATGCTGGACCGCCGCAGCGCCGCCTGCACCGGTGCCATGGCCGGAATCTACCGGCGGCTGCTCGAGCACATCGCGGCCAGCCCGCAGACCGCGCTGGCGGGCCGGATGTCACTGCCGGGGCGGGAGAAGGCGATGATCGCGGCGACGGCGCTGGCTGGCATCGGTCGGCCCGGCAAGGCCCGCCGGCCAGCAGGAGCGCGGACGTGACGGGGAACCGGGCTGTGGTGGTTGGCGGCGGGCTGGCCGGCATCACGGCAGCGATCGACCTGCGTGACGCGGGCCTCGCCGTGACGCTGCTGGAGTCTCGCCCGCGCCTGGGCGGCGCAGCGACGTCCTATGCCCGGGCCGACATGATGATCGACAACGGCCAGCACGTGTTCTTGCGCTGCTGTGACAGCTACCAGAGTCTGCTCGCCCGTCTCGGCGTGACGGACTCCGTCACGATCCAGGACCGTTTCGACGTCACCGTGCTGTCGCCAAGCGGGTCGGCCAGGCTGCGCCGGGACGCGCTGCCGAGCCCGCTGCACCTGGCGCGAGCGCTGATGCGCTACCCGCTGTTGTCGCTCGCCGAGCGGGCCAAGGTCGGTCGTGCGGCGCTCGCCTTCCGGTTTGCCGATCCGGCCAGCCCGGACCTGGACCGTCAGCGTCTCGGCAGCTGGCTTGGTGCGCGCGGTCAGGACGAGCGCTCCAGGCGGCGGCTGTGGGACCTGTTCATCGTCTCTGCCCTCAACATCGCCGGTGACGAGGCAAGCGCCGGGCTTGCGGCCACCGTGATCAAGACGGCCCTGCTCGGCGCCCGCGACGCCGCCGACATCGGCATGGCGAAGGTGCCCCTCGGCCGCCTGCACGCTGACGCGACCGCGGCCCTGCTCGGCCGCCTCGGGGCGCAGGTCCGGCTCGGTGCCAGGGCGGCGGGCATCGAGCGGCTGGCTGAAGGCGGGTTCCGGGTGGTCCTGAGCCGCGGCGAGGAGACGCAGGACGCCGAGGCCGACAGCCGGCCGGTCCTAGCCGACGCCGTGGTGCTCGCGGTGCCTGCGGACCAGGCAGCTAGGCTGGCGGCGCCGGCAGGCCTCGTGCAGTCGGCCGCCTGGGCGGGCCTGGGTTACTCGCCCATCCTCAACGTGCACGTCATCTACGACCGGCGAGTGACTGATCTGCCGTTCGCCGCAGCGGTGGACTCGCCGGTTCAGTGGGTATTCGACAAGACCAGCCAGGCGGGCGTTTCGGCTGGGCAGTACCTGGCGGTGTCGATCTCGGCCGCTGACTACGTCATCGACATGCCGACAGCGGAGCTCAGGCAGCTGTTCGTGCCCGCGCTCGAGCAGCTGTTCCCGGCCGCGGCGGGGGCAGTAATCCGCGACTTCTTCGTGACCAGGGAACGTCACGCGACGTTCCGGCAGGCGCCAGGCTGCGGCGCCCTGCGACCCGGTGCCTTGACCTCGGTACCGGGACTTGCGCTGGCCGGCGCGTGGACGAGCACCGGCTGGCCAGACACCATGGAGGGTGCCGTGCGAAGCGGACATGAAGCCGCGCAGCAGCTCATCAGTGAGCTCGCCGCGCTGCCGTCGGCTGCCCGAGCTGGCGAGCTCGACAGCGCCTGGTCCGGCGCGTCATGACCGTCGTGATGCCAGCGGGCGTCCAGACGGCCCGCGACCTGGTCGGACCCGCGATCGCCGGGGCCGTAGGCAGGCTGAGCCCTGCTGTGCGTACCGTCGCGTCGTACCATCTCGGCCTGGCGGATGCGACTGGTCAGCCGATCGCCGCTGGCGGTACCGGCAAAGCCCTGCGTCCGGCGCTCGCGCTCCTCTCGGCGCGGTCCGCCGGCGCTAGCCCGGATCGCGCCGTCGTGCCTGCCGCGGCCGTCGAGCTTGTGCATAACTTCTCGCTGTTGCACGACGACATCATGGACGGCGACATCGAGCGCCGGCACCAGCCGACAGCCTGGACCGTATTCGGCGTCGGCGCGGCGATCCTGGCCGGGGACGCCCTGCTGGCCCTGTCACAGGACATCCTGCTCGAGACGCCGCCTTATGGCGTCTGGGCGGCACGCTGCCTCTCGGCCGCGGTCCTGCGCCTGATCGCAGGCCAGGGCGCCGATCTGGAGTTCGAGCGGCGCGACGACGTGGAAGTAGCGGAGTGCCTGGACATGGCCGGCGACAAGACGGCCGCCCTCATGGCCTGCGCCTGCAGCATTGGTGTCATCTACGTTGGCGGCCCTGCGAGCCTGGCCATGAGCCTGAGCGGGTTCGGCGCGCACGCAGGCCTGTCGTTCCAGCTCGTGGATGACCTGCTCGGCATCTGGGGCGCACCCGAGGTCACCGGCAAGCCCGTCGGATCCGATCTGCGGGCCAGGAAGAAGTCGGTGCCCGTCGTGACGGCGCTCGCCAGCGACACGGCGGCGGGACGCGATCTCGCGGTGCTGCTCGGCAAGCCGGAGCAGCTGACCGACGACGAGGTCCTGCACGCCACCGAGCTGGTCGAGGCGGCTGGCGCTAAGACCCACATCGAGGCCATGGCCGACGCGGAGCTGGCCTCAGCCCTGGCCTGCCTGGCTGCGGCCGACATGCCAGAAGACGTGCGCGCCGAATTCGCCGCTATCGCCGAGTTCATCACGGCGCGGCAATGGTGACTCACGGCATCGCCAGGCCCGTCAGCGACGGCGCCTCGCCGCCGCCGCTGCCGGCCGCTGGCCGATCCGCGCCCGGCCTGTCCGGGTCAACGGCGCAGGCGGGCCGGCGTGCCGCCCGGCGCGCGCTGGATCGGGCTGTGACCCACCTGACTGCGCTCCAGCAGCCCGGCGGCTGGTGGCAGGGCGAGCTGGAGACCAACGTCACCATGGACGCCGAGGACCTGCTCCTGCGCGAGTTCCTCGGCATCCGCACGGCGGAGGAGACCGAGGCAGCGGCCCGGTGGATTAGATCCGTGCAGCGCGAGGACGGGACGTGGGCGAACTTCTGCGGCGGTGACGGCGACCTGTCCACGACCGTGGAGGCGTACGTGGCACTGAGGCTGGCCGGCGATCAGCCAGACGCCAGCCACATGGCCCGGGCAGCCGGGTGGATCAGGGATCGTGGCGGCATCGCGGCAACGAGGGTGTTCACGCGCATCTGGCTCGCCCTCTTCGGCGAGTGGCCTTGGGACAAACTGCCCGTGATGCCTCCAGAGCTCATCTACCTGCCCAGATGGTTCCCGCTCAATGTGTACGACTGGGCCTGTTGGGCACGCCAGACGATTGTGCCGCTCACCGTCGTGTGCTCGCTCCGGCCGGTCCGGTCATTGCCGTTCAGCCTGGACGAACTGGACACATCGGCCGGTGAGCGCGCGCCGCGGCGCCCGGCGCGGCGCGACTCAGCGGACGCCGCCCGTCGTGCGCCGGATCCCTGGGGCGCGGTGTTCCGCGGCCTGGACCGGGCTCTGCACCGCTACGAGCGGCATGCCGGTCACCTTCGGCCGGCTACGGCGGTCCGGACCGCGGCCTACCGTCGCTCCGCGGAGTGGATCATCGCCCGGCAGGAGCGCGACGGGTGCTGGGGCGGCATTCAGCCACCCTGGGTCTACTCGCTGATGGCACTGCACTTGCTCGGCTACGGCCTAGATCACCCGGTCATCCAAAATGGCCTAGACGGCCTGGACCGGTTCACGATCTGGGAGGACGGACCGGACGGGAAGATGCGCCGCCTTGAGGCGTGCCAGTCCCCGGTCTGGGACACCGTCCTCGCGATGATCGCGCTGGCCGACGCCGGGCTGCCGGCCGGCCATCCGGCACTGCAGTCGGCGGCCAGGTGGGTGCTGGCGGAGGAGATCCGCGGGCCAGGCGACTGGCAGGTGCAACGGCCCGGACTCGCCTCGTCGGGCTGGGCATTCGAATTCGACAACGACGGCTATCCGGACATCGACGACACCGCCGAGGTAGTGCTGGCGCTCGGCCGGGTAGAGCAGCCCGACGATGACACGGCGGGCCAGGCGGGCGCGGCCGTCGCACGCGCGCTGACCTGGCTCACCGGGATGCAGTCGCGGGATGGCGGCTGGGGCGCCTTTGACGCCGACAACACCTCGCGGCTGGTGACCAAGCTGCCCTTCTGCGACTTCGGCGAGGTGGTCGATCCGCCGTCCGCCGACGTGACAGCACATACGGTCGAGGCCCTGGCAGCTGCGGGCCTCGGCGCGAGCCGGGCTGCGAGGCGCGGGGTGGCCTGGCTGCTGCGCGCCCAGGAGCCTGATGGTTCCTGGTTCGGCCGCTGGGGCGCGAACTACGTCTATGGCACCGGTGCCGTCGTGCCTGCGCTCATCGCCGCGGGCGTACTGCCCGGCAAGCCCTGCATCAGGCGAGCCGTGAGCTGGCTCATCGAGCACCAGAATCCGGACGGCGGCTGGGGCGAGGATCTGCGCTCCTACACCGACCCCGCGTGGGCCGGGCGCGGTGATTCCACCGCCTCGCAGACCGCGTGGGCTCTGCTAGCCCTGCTGGCAGTCGGCGGTGAGGACGCTATGACCAGCGCGGAGCGCGGTGTCGCCTGGCTGGCCGCGACGCAGCGGCCGGACGGGACCTGGGACGAGCCGCAGTTCACCGGCACTGGGTTCCCCGGCGACTTTTATATCAACTACCACCTGTACCGCCTGGTTTTCCCAGTCAGCGCGCTGGGCCGCTACCTAGGGGGTGCGCAATGAGCAAGCTGACGGTCTATGCGCCGCTCGGCGTGGAGGCCCGTGCGCTGCGGCGCGGCCTAGCCGCAAGCCACGAACAGGCTCAGGTGATCAGGACTGGCTACGGGCCCGTCCGGGCAGCCGCCGCGGCGGCACGGATCGCGGCGTCTGCCCCAGACATGCTGGCCGTCGGCGGGGTCGGCGGGGCCTTGATCCGCGACCTGCGCGTCGGCGACCTAGTGGTCGCGTCGGAGGTCACTGACGGGGTCACGACCGTCACGTGCGCGTCGGCGCCGCTGCTGGCCGGCGAGCTTAACCGGGCGGGACTGCGGGCCAGGACGGGACCGATCGTGACGGCGGACCACCTGGTACGCGACGGTGAGCATGCCCGGCTCGCGGCCACCGGGGCCGTCGCTGTCGACATGGAGTCCGCGCCGCTCCTGGCCGGTGCCGCGGGCAGTCCCGCGATCGTGCTCAGGGCTATCTCGGACACGCCTGATCATCCGCTCCGCAGCCCCCGCATCGTGACCGGCGGCCTGGCCGCGCTGCGCTCGCTGCGGCAGGCTGCGCCGGCGCTGGCCCGGTGGGCCGCCGCCGTCGGTCCGCGGCAGGTGCTGCTCGCAAGCCCGCGATCCTTCTGCGCCGGCGTCGAGCGGGCCATCGAGATCGTCGAGCTGGCCTTGGAGCAGCACGGCGCCCCGGTCTACGTGCGCAAGCAGATCGTGCACAACGCCACGGTCGTAGCGGATCTCGAGCAGGCAGGCGCGATCTTCGTTGACGAACTGGGCGAGGTACCCGATGGGGCCATGGTCGTGTTCTCCGCGCATGGCGTCTCGCCGGAGATCCGACAGGAGGCGGCCCGGCGCGGCCTCGACGCGGTAGATGCGACCTGCCCGCTGGTTGCCAAGGTGCACGCCGAGGCGCGGAGGTTTGCTGCCGACGGCTACCTGGTCGCGCTCATCGGGCACGCCGGGCACGAGGAAGTGGACGGCACGCTCGGTGAGGCTCCCGGCGCTATGGCGCTGGTCGAGACCGCCGCCGACGTGGCCAGGCTGCGCCCCGCCGATCCCGGCAAGGTCGCCTACCTGATGCAGACCACGCTAGCGGCCGACGAGGCGAGCGGGATCGTTGATGCGATCACCGAGCGGTTCCCCGCCGCGACCGGGCCGGGCAGCGACGACATCTGCTACGCGACCACCAACCGGCAGCGGGCAGTGCGGGCCATCGCGGCCCAGTCGGACCTGGTGCTGGTGGCGGGATCTGCCAACTCCTCGAACTCCCAGCGCCTGGTCGAGACCGCTCAGCGGGCAGGGACGACCGCCTACCTGGTCGACGGTCCGCAGGACATCCGGCTGGGCTGGCTTGCGGGCGTTTCGACGGTCGGGATCGCAGCCGGGGCGTCGGCGCCTCCGGCGATCGTCGGGCAGATCGTGGCGGCTCTCGGCGGTCTCGGGGAGGTGCAGACCAAGGACGTGGTGGTCGCGACCGAGTCCATCCAGTTCGGGCTCCCTAAGGAGCTCCGACAGCAGACAGCTGACCTGGGCTGACAGCCAGACCAGCGAGGCACAACAGCAGTACCTGACGACAACTGACGAGACAGATGAGAAAGACGGTGCCATCGTGAGCATGCCACTGCGCCAGAGCCTGCGCGTCGGGACTTACCTGATGCGCCAGAAGCTCGGCCGCAAGGACAAGTTCCCGCTGCTCGTAGAGCTGGAACC
>DASXKI010000430.1:0-5024 GCA_036496945.1 Streptosporangiaceae bacterium
CTGCACGGTGCCTGCCAACAAGCCCATCTTCTTCCCGATCATCAACGCCGAGTGCTCCAATCTGGAGCTGTGTCATGGCTTCTCCTTCTAGAACTCCCACGGCCCGACCGGCGTCAGATCCTTGATCACGCAGGCATGCACCGTCGCGCCAGCCGTGTGGTTCAGCCGCAGTGGCGGCGTACTGGCGACAGGGATGGATCCTGAGCTGCCCGTCGAGCTGACCACGCTGCGACCAGCTCACTCGGCAGCGATCGCTTCCAGGACATTGAGCCTGGCGGCGCGGCGGGCCGGCGCGATCGCGGCGAGCACCCCTGCTAGCGCGGTCGCGACGATGTAGGCGACGATCTGGCCGACCGGAACTGCGACGGTCGCCTGCTGAGAGCGGGTGAAGGCCTCGGCCAGCGCTGCTCCTAGTGCGAGTCCCAGTACCGACCCGAGCGCGGCGCCGATCACGGCGATGATCAGCGACTCGGCCGCGACCATCTGGGCGAGCTGCCCGCGACGCATCCCGAGCGCGCGCAGCAGGCCGAGCTCGCGTATCCGCTCGACCACCGAGAGCGCGAGGGTGTTGACGATCCCCAGCAGGGCGATGATGATCGCGAGCACCAGCATCGCGGTGATCAGGTTGAGCAGGTTCTTCAGCACCGCGCCGCGGCTCTTGGTGAACGCCGCCTCGTCCATCAGCTGCGCTCCGGGGTACCCGGCGAGCGCCCGCTGGATCGGGGCCCGTGCCGCGGCGGACGCCCTGACCAGGTCGAGGCTGTCCACCCGGCTGCCGCTGTCTGCCGTGAACGTCATGTTGCTCACCAGGTAGTCGCTGAGCGGCCCGACGTTCGCGAAAACCCCGCCGATGCGCAGCGTCGATGTCCCGAACGAGCCGAACTGGATCCGCACCTGGTCGCCCACCCGCCAGCCGTGGCCGGTCGCAGCCGCCTGGCTGACCAGCAGCCCGCCGGTGCTCAGCGCGGCGACCGTGCCCGACTTCATGCCGAGATCGGTGAAAGTACCGATCGCGGCCGGGTCGACGCCGTCGACGTTCCGGTGCGCGGCACCCGCGACGGTGGCGTCGGTCGCCCTGACCTCGGTGACCGCCCGTACGCCCGGTTGCGCCGCCAGGACGGGTGCGAGCTGCGCCGTCAGCCCGATGTCGGAGCTGGTCGCCTGCACGTAGAAGGTGGTCTTGCTGGCCACGGCGATCTGCCGGCCCAGCATCGTCCGGCTGGAGTCGACCATGACGGCCGCGGCGACGATGAGGGTCAGGCCGATCATCAGCGCGGCGGCGGTGGCGCTGGTGCGCTTTGGGTTGCGCATCGTGTTGCCGCGCGCGAGCGCGCCGGTGCGGCCCGGCAGCCGGGTGAGCGGGGACCCGATCACCCAGGCGAGCGGCCGCGCGGCCAGCGGGCCGAGCACGGTGACGCCGACGAAGGACAGCACCGCTCCGGCGCCAGTGAGGGCCAGGCCGCCCCCGGCGAACAGGCCGGCCAGCACCAGGACGACACCGGCCACGGTCACCGCGAGGCCCGCGGTCAGCCGCCGTCCGGAGAACACCACCGGGCTGGGAACGGCGTCGCGCAGTGCCTGGACCGGGGCGACGCTGGTAGCCCGGTAGGCCGGCGCCACCGCCGCGATCAGTGTCACCGCCAGGCCGGTGGCCGCCGCCAGCGCGAGTTGGCCGGGCGGCACGACGAGACCGGTCACCGGCAGCGACAGGCCGAAGCTGGATAGCAGCGCGACCAGGCCCTTCGAGAGCGCGATGCCGAGCCCGGCGCCGCCTAGCGAAGCGACGGTACCGACGATTGCCGCCTCGGCCAGGACCGAGCGGAAGACCTGCCGGCGGCCCGCGCCGAGAGCGCGCAGCAGGGCCAGCTCCCTGGTCCGCTGCCCGATCATGATCGAGAACGTGTTCCAGATCACGAATGCGCCGACGAACAGCGCGACCCCGGCGAACACCAGGAAGAACTTGGTGAGGATGGACAGCTGGCTGTTCAGCTGGCTCGCCTGGGTAGCGGCCGCGCTCGCTGCGGTCACGGCCGTGATGCCCGGCGGCAGGATCCTGGCGATCTGATCCCGCAGCTGCTGGGCGGATACCCCGGCCGCCGCCTTCACGTCGATGCTGTCGTAGCTGCCCGGCTGTCCGAACAGCCGCTCGGCCGTCGGCAGGCTGAATATGACCAGCGAGCCGCCGGCGAAGCTGTCGGCGGAGCCGTAGCCGGCGGTGCCGGAGATCGTGAACGCCCTGGCCTGCCCGCCGATGATCACCTTGATGGTGTCGCCGACCGCAAAGTGGCCGGCCCGGGCGGACGCGCGGTCGATCATGACCTGGTCGGGGGCTGCGGGCGGGCTACCAGTCCGCCGGGTGTATGTGGCCTGGAATGCGGCATCGGCCGGCCAGCTGGTCGCGATGGTGAACTGGCCGGGAAGCTTCTTGCCGCTGCGGCCGAGCAGCTGCGCATGGCCGGAGACGCCGCCGTCGGCCGCGGCAACGCCCGGCTGGGCGCGGACGCTGGCCAGGATCGAGGCGGGAATGGGCTGCGGCGCGCCGCTGCCGGCTCCGAATCCGCCGGCCGGGGAGCTGTGCTGAACCACCACGTCGGTGCCCGTGCTCGCCTGGGATATAAGCGAGTCGAGGCTGTGGGTGAGGGTGGAGGTGAAGACGAAGCTGCCGGACATGAATCCGACGCCGAGCGCGATCGCGAGCGCGGTCATGGCCAGCCGTACCCGGTGCACGATCAGGCCGCGGAACATTGCGCGCAACATCGCCCTACTCCCCGAACTTCTTCATGCGGTCCAGGACGGACTGCGGGGTGGGCTGGGCAAGCTCGCCGACGATGGCGCCGTCGGCCAGGAACACGACGCGGTCGGAGTAGGACGCGGCCACCGGATCATGGGTCACCATGACGACGGTCTGGCCGAACTCGCGGACCGAGCGCCGCAGCAGGTCGAGCACCTCGGCGCTGGCCTTCGAGTCGAGGTTGCCGGTGGGCTCGTCGGCAAAAACGATCTCCGGGCGGCCGGCTAGCGCGCGGGCGATGGCCACACGCTGCTGCTGGCCGCCGGACAGCTCGCTGGGCCGGTGCCGCAGCCGGTCGCGCAGGCCGACCGTGTCGATGATGGTGTCCAGCCACTCCCGGTCCGGGCTGCGGCCGGCGATGTCGAGCGGCAGCGTGATGTTGTCCGCCGCGACGAGCACCGGCAGCAAGTTGAACGCCTGGAAAACAAAGCCGATCCGGTCCCGGCGCAGCCGGGTCAGCCGACGCTCTGGCATCCCGCTGATCTGCTCGGCGCCGATCCAGGCGTGACCGCTGGTTACTGAGTCGAGGCCCGCCATGCAGTGCATCAGGGTGGACTTGCCCGAGCCCGACGGTCCCATGACGGAAGTGAAGGTTCCGGGCGGGATCTCGATGGACACCCCGGCCAGTGCGGTGACAGCGGCGAGGCCGCTGCCGTATGTCTTAGTGAGGTTCTCGGCGCGAGCTGCCAGCGCCGTCGTAGCGGGATTTGTCATGCCAGAAACGTAGGTTCGGGTGCCGGCCCGCAGCATCCGCCCGGCGGACCGTTCTGCGTGTCCATCTCAGGATGGGCAGGCGGCCGTCGTCCATCTCAGGATGTAGGCCGGCGCTCCGCCAGGCCGGTGTCATACGCCAGCACGACAAGCTGCACCCGGTCCCGCGCGCCGAGCTTGGTCAGCAGCCGGTGCACGTGCGTCTTCACCGTCGTCTCGGTGACCATGAGCTCGGCCCCGATCTCGGCGTTGGACAGGCCGCGGGCCACGAGCGTGAGCACTTCGGTCTCACGCTCGGTCACGCCCGCGAGCCGCTCGCGCCCGGACGCGTCCAGGTCCGCGCCGGGCGCAGCGGCCGGCAGGCGGTGCACGAACCGGTCGAGCAGGCGGCGGGTGACCGCCGGGTCGACGATGGCGTCTCCGGCGTGGATCACCCGGATCGCCTCGAGCAGCCGGCTGGCGTCGACGTCCTTCAGCAGGAAGCCGCTCGCCCCGCTCCGCAGCGCGCTGATCACGTTCTCGTCGAGGTGGAAGGTTGTGAGGATCAGCACCTTGGCATGGCCGGCGGCGGCGATCTGCGCGGTGGCCGAGATGCCGTCCTGGACCGGCATCTGGATGTCCATCACCACGACGTCGGGACGCAGCCGCGCGGCCTGCCGGACCGCGTCGCAGCCGTCGCCGGCCGCGCCGACCACCTCGATGTCGGGCTCCGATTCCAGGATCATCCGGAACCCGGTCCGTACCAGTGGCTGGTCGTCGGCCAGCAGAACACGGATCACGATTCCTCCAGCGGGATGGTGGCGAGCACGCGAAAGCCGCCGCCGGGCCTGGGGCCGACAGTGAGCTGGCCGTTGAGGATCGCCACCCGCTCGCGCATCCCGGCGGTACCGCGCCCGGCGCCCGGAATGCCGCCGGCAGCGAGGTCGGCCGGCACCGAAAGACCGGCTGCCGCGCCGCGGCCGTCGTCGGTCACGCTTATCTCGAGCTTGTCGCCGAAGGCGAGGCTGACACCAGCGCTGCACGGCCCCGCGTGCTTGAGGACGTTGGTCAGCGCCTCTTGCACGATCCGGTACGCGGTCAGGCCGACGTCCTCGCGGACCTCGCGCGGCTCGCCCGCCGTCTGCACGGTCACCAGCAGGCCGGCCGCCCGCATCTGCTGCGCCAGCGCACCGATGTCAGCCAGGCCGGGCCGCGCGAGACGGGCCAGGCCGGTACCGCCGCAGGGATCGGCGCCGGCATCGGCCCCGGCACCCGTATCGGCCACGGCACCGCCGCGGGGATCGGCATCGGCGCGATCGTCCGCCTGCTCGCCGGAGCCCAGCAGGCCGAGCAGCCCGCGCATCTCCTCCAGTGCGGCGCGACCGGTTCGCTCGACCTCGGTCATGGCGGCTAGCGCGCGCTCTGGGTCCCGGCCGATCATCCGCTGCGCGCCCTGCGCCTGGATCACCACTACGCTCAGGTGGTGGGCCACGATGTCGTGCAGCTCACGGGCGATGCGCAGCCGCTCGGCTATCGTGGCGCG
>DASXKI010000431.1:0-5142 GCA_036496945.1 Streptosporangiaceae bacterium
GATGTAGACCGGAATGCTCATGTCCATACCGGTGGCGCGGATGGCGCCGCCGCCGAGGTCGGGACCGGTGGCGTAGCAGCGGTCACCGCTGAAGACCGAGTTGACCACCTTGAGCTGGCCTCCCTCGTCGAAGATGGCACCGCCGCCGTAGCTGGCGGTCTTCGACTGCTGGGTTGCCGAGTAGGCGTCAGTGAACGTCAAATTCTGCACCACCAGCTGCGGCCACTGCTGTTCCCAGCAGTCGCCGCTGGTGTAGGTCTGGGCCGCGTCGCAGGTGTTCATGTAGAGAATCCGGGTGCTGCCGCCGCCGCTCAGCGTGACCTTGCCGCCGCCGTCGAGGACGACCTGATGGCTGGTGTTCGCCACCTTGGCAGTGGCGGTCATGGTGATCGTGACCGGCTTGGGGCCGCAGTCGAAGGTGATGATGCCGCCCTCCGCGACCGCCTGCACGACAGCCGCAGACGTACACCCGGCGGGCGTGCCGTCGCCGATCACGTGGTCCGGGTGGCTGGTGTCCACCGCCTGGGCCGCCACCGGGACGGCCGCGTGCCCATCCGGGTTGCCCGCACGCAGCGGGGAACCGCCCGATGTGGTCGCACCGCTGGTGCCGGCGGCGGCCCGGGTGCTGACCCTAGCGCGTGCAGCGGTAATGAAAACCGGCTGGCCGTCCGCCGTTCCGGCCGCGGGGCTGAGCGACGCGCTAGCCGGGCCGGGCGCGGAGGCGGTGAAGGGACCGGCGCAGGCCGCCGCTCCGGTCAGCAGGAAGCCCGCTGCCACGAGCCTGGCGCAGATCTGGCCGAACTGTCCCACCAGTCGCATGGCTCGCATGCTAGCGCCTTCGCCGCGGGTGGCCTTCGGGTTTCCTGGTCACCGTCCACACAGCCACCGCCGGTCCGTTCAGGGAAAGGCTCTTCATTCCGAACGGACCGGTGGTGTCACTTCACAGCACGCTCCTGCACACGACGAACGACCAGGGCTGCGTCGTTGCTGTTAAGGGCCTGAAATCTGCGACGGCGGCTGCGACCGCGCCGCCCTGGCGGACTTGAAGAACGCGCCAGAGGCCGGGCGCCACAGCAACCACACCGCGGCGAGGCCACTCAGCCAGGTCAGCGCGGCGCAGAACACCTGCGCGACGCCCTGGCCTTCGATCAGCTGCAGCGTCGCCAAGGTGAATAGCACCGCGGACAAGATTCGCGCCCAGTTCCTGCCCTGGCCGACTGCCCGCGCCATCCACAGCCACAAGGCGATCGGGACCAGGCCGAAGACCACTATCACCACCGTGATAGTGAGCGGGGTCGCGGTGAGGCGGTGCCCGAGCACTTTTCCGTGGATGCCGCCCATGAAGGGCAGCGTGGCGATCACCATTGACCCGCAGCCCTCTTACTGCCGAACTCGCTGCTTCTCGCTTTGTTCTCGTCCGTCTGTGAGAAGGGCGGAACATAGGGGCATGGTCGACTACCCAGAGCGCTGGAGCTCCCCGTTCACCCAGGTCGAAATGCGCAGACTGTGGACGTACAGCGATGGTGCTCTCACGGTCAAGGCGTACCGGTTGCTCGGTGGCACTGCCAGGGCCGGAAGTTGGGTACTGGTCGACCAGGCGACCGGGAACATCCAGGGCGTAGTTCCGCCGGGAGAATTCTCACGCCGGTTCCGGCTGGTGGACCTGTTCGCCGATGTACCCAGCTTTGCCACCTATCTGGGGACGGTTGCCGCGGCAGACGGTAGCGCCCTCGTGGATCTGGTACTTGATCGCAATCCCTTCATGTTGGCCAACGGGCCCCGGCGGGCGGCAAGGCCCCACGCGCTCATAGTGCCCCGCAGCCGTCGCGACGGCTGGTCGTCGGCCACGGTTCAGGAACTGGCGGCCTGTCATGCGGCGATGACCCTAGTCACCTCGTGGTACCGCAGCATGGACGGCGGGCACGTGGTGTTCAGTGCGAATGACAGCGCACCCAACCTCGACTACCTGCGCGACAGGGAAACCGCGGGCGGGACCCTCGTCGACGGCGGTACCGGCGTGGCAGTCACCAAGAATCCCCGGCAGGATGTGCAGCACGCCCACTTGCACGCCTTCTACGCTGAACGCGACCCGACCGAGAACTACGAGTCGTCGGCGCTTGAGGGGTATCCCGTCATCGCAGCGGGTCACCGGGCATTCAGTGCCGCCCTCGGCAGCGACGCCGCGCAGGTGGAATCTGACAGCATGAGGCTCGCCGCCGGCGTTAGCGTTGCGGCGCAGCCCTGGGGCGGCAGCTACTGCTCTTACCAGCTGGGGGTGGACGGCCCCTTCTGGGTTATGCCTGCACTGGGGCCGTCCATGGATGAGTTCAACCGGCGCCTTGCACGGGCCGATGGCCTCAAGGCGGAATCCGACCCGGGGCTGGGCGGGGCCGTCAACCTGGTGCGGCCTAGCCTGGCCGACGCGCGGCGGCTCCACGCGGCGCAGCGAGCCACGGCTGAACAGCTGGCGGGTTTCGAGACCTTCGCCGCCCAGCATGGACTGAACGCACAGTCGCTGGACATGGGTCTCGCACTCCGCACGCCCCGCACTCTGTAAAGCGCAGTCTTCCAGGCTTCGCTGGCTCGGACCGTCAGCGAGTCCAAGCGTTCAAGCGCCCGCGGCAACCCCAGTCTCGCCCGGGAAACCTACCGGTCAGGAACGGAGGGCGTCGACGTGTCGAGAAGGCGCCCGCAGCGCATCCGTCAGCAACGCGACCAGCGCTTCGAGTTGCACGTCGGCGGACGAGGAGACCTCCTCGTCTGACCCGTCCAGCGCTCGGGCGGCAAGCCCTGCCTTGCTGTCGATCAGCTCGGCGATTCGGGTGTCGATGGTCTGCGCGGCGATGATGCGCCACGCGGTGACCGGTTCGGCCTGCCCGATGCGGTGGCTGCGATCGATGGCCTGGGTCTGCTCGGCGTTGGTCCAGGACAGCTCGGCCAGCACAATGTTCGACGCGACTTGCAGGTTGATGCCCACCCCGGCCGCGGTCAGCGAGCACACCGCGACCGCGACGTCCGGGTCGTTCACGAAGGCATCGATGTTCGCCTGCCGCGCCGTGGGCGTCTGGTCGCCGCGGATCGACGAGAAGCGCACCCCCTGCCGGGCGAAGGTCTCTTCGGCAGCGTCCATCACGTCGATGTGCTTGGCGAAGAAGACGACCTTGCCGGTGCTGCGAGCCAGCTGCGCCGCGTAGTCCGCGGCCAGTTCGGCCTTCGCCTGGCCGATGTGCCGCATCATGGTGAACACGTTCTCGCCGGACTGCGCGGTCGTCGCATCCTTCAGCTCCGACCGGGCCACCCGGCGGACCAGGTCGGAGTCGATGCCTTCGACGCCGGCGTCGGAGGACCGGTTCGCGAGGGCTGTCTCGTATTGCGCCACCATCCGGCTGGCGAGGTTCCGCTCTGCCGCCCGGATTGACCGGCCGGCCTGTCCGTCCAGCTCGACGGGGATGTCGGCGATACGGCGGGCGGGGATGTCGGCTGCCACGTCGATCTTGCGTCGGCGGACGATGCCGCGGTCGATCACGCACTGGCGCGCCGCCGCGTAGAAGCCCCGGTCGGCGGGCGTCAGGCCGGTGTCCTCGAGCGCGTCCGCCAGCTCGCCGAGAGGCTTGCTGTCGTCGATCCAGCCTAGGAACTGCCAGATCGCCCGGAAGTCGTCGATGTCGTTGATCAGCGGGGTGCCGGTCAGCGCCATCAGCAGGGGCCGCGCCGTACGGGACCTGATGCGCTCAGAGAGCGCGAGGACGTGCTGGGAGCGCTGCGAGGTCTTGTTCTTGATGTAGTGAGCCTCGTCCACGACCATGCCGCGGAAGCCGAAATCACCGAGCCACCCCCGGTGGCGGTCGAGTACCTCGTAGTTGAGCACGACGATGTCGGCGAAGCCGTCGGCAGTCTCGCCGTCGCCCTGTACCACGGTGGCCGGGCGGTGCGGCGTCCAGCGGGCCGCCTCACGGGCCCAGTTGATCTTGACGACGTTCGGCACGACGACGAGCAGCGGGTAGGCGTTCGCTGCTTCCGCGGCGAGCAGCGCCTCGGCCGTTTTGCCAAGACCCGGCTCATCGGCGAGCAGGAACGTCCGGTGACCGGCAGCGGCCGCTGCGACCAGCTGCCCCTGATGCGGCATTAGCTCCAGGCCCGCCGGGGTGAACCGCGCTGTCGGCACCGGAAGCGCCATGCACGCCGGGGCTTCCCCGCCGGCGCGCTCGAAGGAGCTCAGCAGCGGACCGAGCAGTTCCCAGCTGGCCAGGCGCCGCGAACGGGGGGTGCGCTGCGGGACGGGGGAGAAGTCGGGGGCCAGGAAGGGATTCGCCAGCTGCCGGGAGATCACCGTCTGCGGCACGACCCGCGACTCCGGGCCGGCGGGAGCGGTCGCGGTCTCCGCTGAGGCGATCTCTTCGGGCGCCGGCTCGATGCCGAGGTCCCGCATCATCTCACGCTTGAGCGACCGGGCCGCATCGGAGACGCTGGTGTCCTCGGCGAGCAGCGCCAGGAGCCCAGCGTCCTGGACTGCGGTCGCCGCGAGGATGGCTGCGATGCCGTCCAGGCGCTTGAGCTGCTCAGCCCGATGACTGCCGTTCCCGGGGGCCGCTTGGACGCGGGCACGCTCGTCCCGCAACAGCAGGGCGAGGGCCTGGAACTTCGTGCGCACGGCAGGCGTCACGCGGCCGCGCAGGACGGCCGCCTCGATCTCACGGGCGGTTCGGGCGAGCACCGAGACGACGTCGTCGTGGTGGCGGACGCGTCGCTGCTTCGGCGGGGCGGTACGGCGAGCGCCCTTTTGGCGCTGGCCTGGTCGAGCCAAAAGCTCCTCCTGTGGAATGCCGGGCACGGAGGCCACGGCAGCATGCCGGTCAGTCCCACGGACGGGGCGAGGAACGTCCCGGGCAGAGGGCCTGTTGCTTCGGACGCCGAGCCGACTTGCGGATTTCGACGATCGACGCTGGCCACGGCAGGCATCTCAAGCGGACTCAGAGCCGCCGACGAGTGGACTGGTGACCACGACACCGGGGAAGGTCGTCGGACGACCGGTTCGCTTCTCGGGTGCCTCGATCATCATAACGCGTTCGAGAGGGCGCGCAATTCCCGACCCGCTGCCACCCTCTCACCGTGTCTTGGGGGAACGCGAGTGACCAGCCCTGC
>DASXKI010000432.1:0-6672 GCA_036496945.1 Streptosporangiaceae bacterium
GGGCAGATTGCTCACGTGTTACTCACCCGTTCGCCGCTCGAGTACCCCGAAGGGCCTTTCCGCTCGACTTGCATGTGTTAAGCACGCCGCCAGCGTTCGTCCTGAGCCAGGATCAAACTCTCCGTTGAATGTCTATATGCAAAACCGCTGGAGCCCGGAGGCACAAGCGGAGTGCAGACTTGAAGAGATGCCTCGAAGGCTGTGAGCCGCCGAGGCGATCTGGCAATAAATCCTCAGGAAGACTTAGCCGACAAGTCGGCGTTTGTCCTCCTCATTGACGAGGATGTGCATGTGCACTGGCTTTTAGCACGCTGTTGAGTTCTCAAGGAGCGGACGCTCACCGTCCGAGGCTTTAGCGACCTCATCCGGGGCAACCCTGCTAACTTACCGATCCAACCAGAGGTTGTCAAGTCAGTTAGCCAAACTGGTCAAGCTTAGTTACTTTCCGTACACCCACCATACCCCCACCTGAGCGACCCGATGCCTAGTGATCAGCATCAAGCCGCTGTAGCTTGGGGGGAGGGAGCTGGCCCTTGGAGCTGTCCGCCCTGCCGGGCGTCCCGCTCTCTCGGCGCAGGACGAAACATTAGGCAGCAAAGGCTCGCAAGTCAAATCGGCTCAGCCCCGTGCCATCCCCAGCCAGTAGACGGCGGCGCGCCCGTACCGGCTACATGGCCTGTGACCTGGGCCGATGTCCATGCGGAGCGCCCGCGGTCAGCCGGGCTAGCCCCGTCGCGAGGTGGTCGGATCGTCCGGGCTGCCCGGACTGCACCGTTGTGAGCAATGCCACTTTATTGTCCAGAATCGCGACGCGCCATTTTCGTCAGTGCGACTTGCCAGCACCACGGAGCGCCCAGGGCCTCTCGCCGACAGGGTCACATCGAGGCTGAGCCGCGCCTTGCGTCCGGAGATGGACGACGCAGCTGTGTCCGTCATCACAGCGAGCTCGCCGACCGCTAGCTGTCAGCGCGCTGACCGCCCATCAGCGAAGGGGCGCAAGGCGTGACGCTCCCCAGTAGCGCTGCCGCCACTGCCCAAATTGCCGGATCTTGTCCGTGAACAAGTAGTCGCGCTGATCGCCGCTCACGACCGGCGCCGGCAGGACCGCCTGGTGGCCGTTCGCCCGCACGACTGCCACCCTGACGCCTCCTGACGGTTGCCTGCCGCGCTCGCTGGCAGCACGATCCAAGGTCGGTCCGCAGAACCCCAGCACGGGCATGACGATCCCCTGGCAGATTGCCGGTTCGCGTAGCGACTCTAGATCCGCGGCAATCTGATCCTCCAGCGTCGCGAGACGCCCCTGCAGGACTTCAGTCGCGCGCGGGGCGAGGCAGGACGCGGGGCCAGGCAGGACGCTCGCCGCGCCCGGCGGTCAGGCCGGACGCACGCTCACGGCGCCTACGGTGCGCTTCCCGCGCCGGACGACCAGGTACTCGCCATGCAGCAGGTCCGCATCGGTGGGCGCGGCGTCCTCGGCCGTGACCTTCTCGTTGTTCAGGTACGCACCGCCTTCGACGATGACGCGCCGGGCGTCCGACTTGCTCTTGGCGATCCCCGCCGCTGCCATTAGGTCGGTCACCGGCGGCAACCCGCCGTCCGCACGCCGGTCGACCTCGCCGTGCGGCACTTCCGCCACGGCGGCCGCCAGCGTGGCAGCATCCAGCGCCCGCAGGTCGCCCTGGCCGAACAGCGCCTCACTGGCCGCCTGCACCCTGGCCAGCTCGGCGTCGCCGTGCACGAGGGCCGTCAGATCTTCGGCCAGCAGCCGCTGAGCGCGCCTGGCCTGGGGACGCTCGGTGATCTCCAGCTCCAGGTCCTCGATCTCGGCCCTGGATCGGAACGAGAACACCCGGAGCAGGCCCGGCATCTCGGCATCGGCGCGGTTCAGCCAGAACTGGTAGAACGCGTACGAGCTCATCAGGTCCTGGCTCAGCCAGACGGCCTCGCCCTCGGTCTTGCCGTACTTCGTGCCGTCTGGCTTGGTGATGAGGGGCGTGGCCAGCGCATGCACCGAGTCGCCCGTGACCCGCCGGATCAGGTCGACGCCGGAGACCAGGTTGCCCCACTGGTCGCTGCCGCCGATCTGGAGCGCGCAGCCGTACCGGTTGTGCAACTCCAGGTAGTCGTTGGCCTGCAGGACCTGGTAGCTGAACTCGGTGTAGCTGATCCCGCCCGATTCGAGCCGGGCGCGGACCACCTCGCGGGAGAGCATCTGGTTGACCGGGAAGTGCTTGCCGATGTCACGCAGCAAGTCGATCGCCGACAGCTGCTCGGTCCAGTCCAGGTTGCTCACCACGGTCGCCGCGGTGTCGCCAGGCGTGAAGTCCAGGAACCTGTGAACCTCGGCCCGAATCCGGCCAACCCACTCGGCGACGAGCTCACGCGGGTTGAGTACTCGCTCGACCGACTTGCCGCCCGGGTCGCCGATGAGCCCGGTCGCGCCGCCGACGATGGCGATCGGCCGGTGCCCGGCATGCTGAAGCCGCCGCATAGTGAGGAGCTGGACCAGGTTGCCGATATGGAGGCCTGGCGCTGTGGGGTCAAATCCGCAGTAAAACGTCACAATCCCAGTGTCCAGCGCCTTGCGCAGGTCATCTGGGTCGGTGGACAGGGCGATGAGGCCGCGCCAGTTCAGGTCATCGAAGATGTCGCTCACCGGTGCATCGTCCCATCTTTGGCCGCGGAGCCGGAAACTGGTTTCGGCCGCGTGCCTCTCGGTTTCGACGGGCGAAATACAGAAACGTGGCCGTCGTCGGCTAGCCAGTATCGCCACGGCCGGTCCGTTGCCTGACTGATGCCCACGCGTGGGCCGGCGCAGATCTCCTCGTGCGCGGTCGTCGCCCCCGGTGCCGGTCCAATGCCCATCGGGGAGTCCGGCCCGCAGACGTCGGCGCCATCCAGGGCCCGGTCGATGCCGAGCGCCTGGCAGAGCCGCCCAGGCCCGCGCGCGAGGTCGACCTCGCGGACCTTACGGCTGCCGTCAGCGCCCGCGAGAGCCAGGTCTGATGCGAGGTCGGCTGCAAGGCCACGGCGGCGCTGGCGGGCCAGTTCGGCGCCGTGTATGACCTCGCCAGCCCGGATGAGGACCGCCTGGGGCTGCCCGGCAGGCTGGCAGACGAGATTCACGCAGAAGTGCATGCCATAGGTGAAGTACACGTAGGCATGGCCGGGTGGCCCGAACATGACCGCGTTGCGAGCCGTCTGGCCGCGATATGCGTGGGAGGCAGGATCGGCCAGCCCCTGGTAGGCCTCGACCTCGACAAGCCGCACGGCCACGAGGCCAGCCGGGCTGTCGTGCCAGAGCACGCAGCCGAGGAGCTCGGGCGCGACCTGCGTCGAGGGCCGGTTGAAGAACTCGCGCGGCAGCCGGTCCACGATCCAGAGCGTACTGGCACGGGCAATCTGAGCGCGCCCAGCCGGGTCGACCTGCCGGCCCAGCAGCGTCGTTGTGGCACCCATGGTGCTCCAGCAGCATGAGCGTCACAACGATGCCGTTGGGTCCGGACGCAGTACCAGACATTCAGCGCGAACCGGACTACCAGCTCAGGCGAGGCAGTCACCTCGTTGGCAACGGACGTGGCTATCGGACATTCAGCTCGGTTGACCCAGGTGTCAGCGTGCGGCCCAGGTGGCCTGATCGTGCACGTCCTGGCGCAGCCTGGCGAGCTGCTCAGCGACGCGCGCGGGCGCGGTGCCGCCGTGCCCGGCGCGAGCCGCGATCGCACCCCGGACCGTCAGCACGTCCCGCACGTCCGGCGTCAGCAGCGGCGAGATCTTGTCCAGGTCGGTGTCGCTGACGTCGCCGAGTTCGCAGTCGTGCACCTGGCACCACACCACCAGGTGACCGACGACTTCGTGTGCCTCCCGGAACGGCGTGCCGCGCCGGACGAGCAGCTCGGCCAGGTCGGTCGCGAGCGCGTGGCCGGCGGCGGCCGTGACCGAGAGCCGCTCGACATGGAACCGCAGCGTGCCGATGAGCCCCGCCATCGCCGGCAGCACCGTCAGCAGGGTGTCGACAGCGTCGAACACCGGCTCCTTATCCTCCTGCAGATCCCGGTTGTACGAGAGCGGCAGGCCCTTCAGCGTGGTGAGCAAGCCGGTAAGGCCGCCGATCAGCCGGCCTGACTTGCCGCGGGCCAGCTCGGCCACGTCCGGGTTTTTCTTCTGCGGCATGATCGACGAGCCGGTGGCGTACGCGTCGTCGATCTCGATCCAGCCGAACTCGTGGGTCGACCAGAGGACCACCTCCTCCCCCAGCCTCGACAGGTGAACGCCAAGCAGCGCCGCGATGAAGCAGAACTCGGCCGCGAAGTCGCGGTCGCTGACCGCGTCGATCGAGTTGTCGGCCGCGCTGGCAAAGCCGAGCTCGGCCGCCACGGCCTTGGGATCCAGCGGCAGCGACGAGCCGGCTAGCGCGCCCGATCCGAGCGGGCTGACCGAGGCGCGGACATCCCAGTCGCGCAGGCGGCTGGCGTCCCTGGCGAAGGCCTGGACGTGCGCCAGCAGCTGGTGGGCGAGCAGCACGGGCTGAGCATGCTGCATATGCGTCATGCCCGGCGCCGGGGTGTCGGCATGACGCTCCGCCTGGCCGATCAGCGCGAGCTCCAGCTCGGTCAGCCTCGCCGTAATGATCCGGACATGGTCGCGCAAGTACAGCCGCAGGTCGGTGGCGACCTGGTCATTCCGGCTGCGGCCCGCGCGCAGCTTGCCGCCGAGCTGGCCAGCGCGCTCGAGCAAGCCGCGCTCAAGCGCTGTATGGACGTCCTCGTCGTGCGCGGACGGCCGGAAGGTGCCCGCCCGGCAGGCCCGGCCGAGATCCTCGAGCGCGGCGAGCATCCGGCCGAGCTCGGTGTCGGTCAGCAGGCCTGCCTTGTGCAGCACCCGCGCGTGCGCGGCGGAGGCCAGCAGGTCGTACGGCGCGAGCCGCCAGTCGAATTGGACACTGACCGACAGCCTGGCCAGCGCCTCGGCCGGGCCGGACTCGAACCGGCCGCCCCATAGCCGAAGCGGGCCGCCCGGCACCGCCTCCGGTACATCCCGCACCGCTTCAGGCACACCCGGCGCCGCCTCCGGTACACCCGGCGGCGCCTCCGGCACGCCCCGTCCCCCCGGCACCGCCTCCGGTACGCCGGCAACGTCCTTTGGGGGGTCAGATGTCACGGTCGCTCTCCCTGTCGGATCCACGGTTGCTGAGCTAGCTGCCGACCTTGCGGTCACGGTCGGCGGCGATCTTGGCGGGCAGGCCAAACAGCTCGATGAACCCCTTCGCCAGCTGCTGGTCGAACATATCGCCCGTGTCGTACGTCGCCAGCGAGTAGTCATACAGCGCGGCCGGGCTGCGCCGGCCCGTCACCACCGCGCGGCCGCCCTGAAGCGTCAGCCTGACCTCACCGGTGACGTACTTCGACGCCTCGGTCATGAACGCGTCCAGCGCCTGCTTCAGCGGCGAGAACCAGAGGCCGTCGTAGACCAGCTCGGTCCAGCGCTGCTCCGCCTGGCGCTTGAACCTGGCCAGATCCCGTTCCACGCAGACGCTCTCCAGCTCGGAGTGCGCGGCGATCAGCACCATCGCGCCGGGTGCCTCGTAGATCTCCCGGCTCTTGATGCCGACGAGGCGGTCCTCGACCATGTCGATCCGGCCGATCCCGTGCGCGCCTGCGACACGGTTCAGCTTGGTGATCATCGCCAGCGGCGACATGGCCTGGCCGTTCAGCGCGACCGGCAGCCCGTGGTCGAAGCTGATGACGACCTCGTCGGCGGGAAGGCCGGCCGCCGGATCGCTGCTGTAGCCGTAGACGTCGGGCTGCGGCGCGTTCCAGATGTCTTCCAGGTGCCCTGTCTCGCAACTGCGGCCCCACACGTTCTGGTCGATCGAGTACGGCGACCGCGACGTGACATTGATCGGCAGGCCCTTCTCGGCCGCGAACGCGATCGCCTTGTCGCGGGTCATGCCCGAGTCCCGCACCGGCGCGAAGACACGGACATCCGGCGCCAGCGCCGCCAGCCCGGCCTCGAATCGCACCTGGTCGTTCCCCTTGCCCGTGCAGCCGTGCGCGACCACGCTGGCGCCGGTCTCGTGCGCGACCCTGGCCAGGTGCTTGACGATCAGCGGCCGTGAGAGCGCCGACACCAGCGGGTAGCGATCCATGTAAAGCGCGTTGGCCAGCAGCGCGGGCATGCAGTATTCAGCGGCGAACTCGTCGCGGGCGTCGACCACCTCGGCAGCGACGGCGCCGCAGGCAAGGGCACGCTCCCTGATCGTGTCCAGGTCCTCGCCGCCCTGGCCGACATCAACGGCGAGTGCCACAACCTCCGCCCCGGTCTCCTCAGCGATCCAGCCGATCGCCACCGACGTGTCCAGCCCGCCGGAGTACGCGAGTACGACTCTCTCTGTCACCGGGGCACCTCCTGATGTGTTGTGTTTGTTGTTTCGGTCATTCACATGCGCCGTTACCGCGCATGCGGCATTACTTGCGGCTCGCCGCCTGGCTGCTTCGCTCGGCCAGGCGCAGCAGGGCCTCGGCTAGCTCGGGTCCCCCGGCCGGGTCGCGAGCGATGACCAGCACCGTGTCGTCACCGCCCACGGTGCCAAGCACGGCCGGCCAGCCGGCGTGATCGATAGCCGAGGCCAGCAGCTGCGCCGCCCCGGCCGGAGTGCGTAGCACCACCAGG
>DASXKI010000433.1:0-2628 GCA_036496945.1 Streptosporangiaceae bacterium
GCGCAAGCGGGCGGGCCTGACTGCTCCGTCGAGCACGGCACAGCTTGACGGAGTTATCGCGGGTGACGACATCGCCGTTGACGGCGTCGAAGGCTGACCGGCGTCACGCCGGCACTTACCCAGAACGTAGGGAGACAAGACCATGGACGTCGGTGTAGTTCGCGAGGTGAAACCGCAGGAGCGCCGGGTTGCGCTGACGCCTGCCGGCGCGCAGGAGCTTCGGCGGCGCGGTCACCGGACCCTGGTCGAGAAGGGCGCGGGCATCGGCGCCGGTTTCGCCGACGAATGCTACGTGACTGCCGGTGCTTCGATCGTCGCCAGCGCGCCAGAAATCTGGAGCGAGGCGGAACTCGTGCTCAAGGTGAAGGAACCTATGGCGCAGGAGTATGGCCTGCTGCGACCGGGACTGACTCTGTTCACCTACCTGCATCTGGCCGCGGCTCCCGAGCTGACCAGGGCGCTGGTCGGGTCGGGAAGCACCGCTATCGCGTACGAGGCGGTGCAGCTCGACGACGGCCGGCTGCCGCTGCTCGCGCCGATGAGCGAGGTCGCGGGCAGGCTCGCGCCGCAGGTAGGCGCGAACGCGCTGCTCGCGCCGTGCGGCGGCATGGGGCGGCTGATCGGGCCCGTCCCCGGTGTCTGCCCCGCCCAGGTCACCGTCATCGGCGGCGGTGTGGTTGGTTACCACGCGGCCAAGGTTGCTTGCGGCATGGGCGCCCAGGTGACCGTGCTGGAGCAATCGCCAGACCGCATCCGCCGGCTGGAGGAGATCTTCGGCACGGCAGTCCAGCTGCGGCTGTCTTCCGAGGCCAGCGTTGGCCACGCGGTGTCCGAGTCAGACCTCGTCATCGGCTCCGTGCTCCTTCCGAACGCCCGCGCGCCGCGGGTCTTGTCCAGGCAGGCCCTTGCCGCGATGCGGCCAGGCAGCGTGCTCGTAGACGTCGCCATTGACCAGGGCGGCTGCTTCGAGACCTCCCGCCCGACGACGCACGCCGAACCAACCTACGAGGTCGACGGCGTCATCCACTACTGCGTGGCCAACATGCCGGGAGCTGTCCCGGTCACCTCGACGCAGGCGCTCTGCAATGCGACCCTGCCGTACGTGCTGGAACTAGCCGATAGCGGCGTCGACGTTGCGCTCGAACGCAACCGCGCGTTGAACCGCGGCGTGTGCGTGCGGGCAGGCAACATCACCAACGACATCATCGCCGCTGCGAACTACCTCGAGCACGTGGGCGCGTGAGGCGTGAGTTCCATTCCGCACGTTCGGTCCGAGCACGACCTTATGGGCGCGGCAGAGGTGCCCGCCGCAGCGTTGTACGGAGTGCATACCGTCCGAGCCCTGGCGAACTTCCCGATCTCGGGTGTGCCAATAGGTCGGCTGGGCGAATTGGTTAAGGGCCTAGCAGCGGTGAAGTTCGCCGCTGCTAGGGCTAACCGCGATCTTGGGCTGCTCGACGCCGGCATCGCGGACGCCATCATCACAGCCTGCGCAGAAATCTTGGCCGGCAAATTCCACGACCAGTTCATTGTTGACGTCATCCAGGGCGGCGCGGGCACGTCGACGAACATGAACGCCAACGAGGTGATCGCGAACCGGGCCATCGTCCTGCTTGGCGGCCTGCCGGGGGACTACAAAGTCGTGCACCCGCTCGAGCACGTAAACCTGTGCCAGAGCACCAACGATGTCTACCCAACCGCAGCCAAGGTCGCTGCACATCAAGCACTGGCCGCGCTGCTGCCGGCGATGCGGGAACTAGAGCTAGCCTTCGGGGACTGCGCCATACGTTTCGCGGACGTCGTCAAGATCGGGCGGACCCAGCTCCAGGACGCCGTTCCCATGACGCTCGGCCAGGAGTTCGGCGCCTTTGCAGCAATGGTGCGGGACGGCCGACAGCAGATCGCCGCCGCCCGCTCCGCCCTTGTCGAGATCAACCTGGGCGGCACTGCGGTCGGTACCGGCCTCAACGCTCATCCTGGTTATGCCGAGCGTGCATGCGCTGAGCTGCGCGCAGTGACGGGCATTCCGGTCCGCCTTTCCTCTGACCTGGTGGCGGCGACGCAGGATGCCGGCCCGTTCGTCCACCTGTCCGGCGCATTGAAGCTCGCCGCCATCAGGCTGTCCAAGATCTGTAACGATCTGCGGCTGCTCTCATCGGGGCCGCGGGCAGGGCTAGCGGACATCAAATTGCCCGCAGTCCAGGCAGGGTCGAGCATGATGCCAGGCAAGGTCAACCCGGTGATTCCCGAGGTGGTCAACCAGGTCGGCTTCCGTGTCATCGGCAATGACGTCGCGATCACCTTCGCAGCGGAGGCGGGCCAACTGCAGCTCAACGCTTTCGAGCCGGTCATAGTCGCGACGCTGCTTGAGTCGATCAGGTTCCTCACCGCGGCATGCACAGTGCTTGCCCGCCGCTGCGTATCCGGCATAACCGCCAACTCCGAGAAACTCGCCGATCATGTGCAGAGATCCCTTGGGGTGGTGACCGCGCTGAACCCGCACATCGGCTACGCCGCGGCTTCAGAGGTCGCGGCGGAAGCATCCGCGAGTGGCCGCGACATCGCTGACGTTGTCGTCAGCCGCAACCTGCTGACCATGACGGAGGCCGAGCAGATACTCAGCGACGC
>DASXKI010000434.1:0-25015 GCA_036496945.1 Streptosporangiaceae bacterium
TCAGTCCATTCCGCGGTCGTCACCTTCACCTGATTATCACCGGTCGCGGACGCCTGGCGGCGGCAGCTGGCCGATCCTGCCGGCCAGAGCGGGATGACTATGCTCGGGGAGTCGGCCGGGGCAGCCCCGGCCGCCAGTAGCACAGCCGTCAAAAGCACAGCCGTCAAAAGCACAGCCGTCAAAAGCACAGCCGTCAAAAGCACAGCCGTCAAAAGCACAGGGGAGAACGGATGGACGTGGCGGGCGAGGCGGACGCCGCCGTCAAGGCTGCGGGGCAGGCCGCGAGCGCAGGCGCGGGCCCGCTGCGGTACGTGCCTGCCGACGGCCTGGACGAGGCGTTGCGCTCGATCGCGACGTACCTCCTAAGGCGCGCCGACGTCGTGATCGCGGCGAACGCCGACGATGTCCGCGCGGCCAAGGCGCAGCGGCTGGCCGACGCCTTCGTGGACAGGCTGACCCTCGATGCGCGCCGCGTCGAGGCGATGGCGGATCAGCTGCGGACGCTGGCCGACGTGCCGGCTGAGCCTGCGCGGTCTTACGTGCGCGACCTGCCTGACGGTCTTGAGCTGCACGAATGGCGCCGGCCGGTCGGTGTCATCGGCGCGAACTTCGAGGCCCGCCCCAACGTTGTCGTCGACATCGCCTCGCAGCTGATCAAGTCACGCAACGCGGGCGTCCTGCGCACCGGCTCCAGCGCCATCAAGTCCGCCGCGGTTCTGATCGACGAGGTCGTCGGGCCGGCGATGGCGGCATCCGGGCTCGACCCAGCGGTGATCCAGCTGCTGCGCATGCCCGGCCGCGAGACCGCCGTCGCGCTTGTCGGGCAGCCCAGGCTGATCCCGCTGGTCATCCTGCGCGGCAGCGGCGACAGCACGCGCGCGCTCGCGCACGAGGCGGCGCTGCGCGGAGTCCGCACGCTCGCGCACGCCGACGGCGGCGCGGTGATCTACATCGACCGGTCGGCCGACACGGACCTGGCGCTACGCCTCGTCGAGCGCAGCCTGGACCGGCTGGGCGTCTGTAACCGCCTGAATCTGCTCCTCGTGCAGAACGCCATCTGGGACCAGACGGTGCCAGCGGTCACGACGCTCGCGGAAAAGCTCGGCATCGCGGTGTCGCTGCCGCCGCATGCCCACGCGCTCGGCCACGAGTGGGCGCTGGACGCCGGCGCGGAAGCGACCATCACCCTGGCGCCGGCTGAGAACGCACAGGACGCGGCCGAGATCGCCAACCGGGAGACGTCTGGACTTGCGGCCTCGATCGTGGCGGCTGACGCGGGCGCGGCGACCAGGTTCCTCGATACGTACGCGGGGACGGGCGCGTTCTGGAATGCGACCCCGCGCCTGCTCGACGGCTTCACGCTGCTCTCAGTGCCGGAGACCGGGATCAACGTCGACGTCGTGCCGGGCCCGCGCGGGCCGGTGACGTTCCGGGACCTTTACCTGCGCCAGTACGTGGTCATGCCGAAGGGCGCGCGCTAGCCCGGATAGACGACCAGCGACTCGCGGTGCACCGCGTGGATGCTGCGGACAACCCGGCGCGCCGCCGCATCCGCAGGTACCTGACCAAGCAGGAATCCCCTGTCGAGCAGGAATGTGGTGCACAAGTGGGGCTGCGCCAGCATGAGCGAGTCGGCTAGCTCTGCGACTCGCTCCGGGGAGAACGCGGCGAGCTGGGCAAACGCTTCCTGGCTCGCGCGTGAGGTGCCGTCGCCAAGTTCCTGGCAGTCCTTGTAGACGTCGGGATCGAGTAGGGCCCCCGCGCCGTCTGTGCCAGCTGGCTCGTCCGGAGCGGCGGCGCTCGCGTAGCGAAGCCTCAGCAGGATAGAGATCACGCAGGCCACCTCCTGCGGCGACAACGCGCGCAGCAGCCGCAGCAGGCTGGACGGCAGCGCGACCGAGCCGCGGCCAAGCAGCCGCTCGGGATGGCGGACGTCGAGCAGTTCGACGACCGAGCCGGCCGCGAACTCGCCGTCAACGCGCTTGACCCCGGACAAGAACAGCGTGCTGCCGGTGCGCAGGCTCTCCTCCGCGTCCCGGTTCACGTGCACCGAGCCCTCGGAGTACGCGATGCCGCCGATCCAGCGCCGAGCGGGCTCGAGCTGGGCGCCCGCCGCCCGGACGACAGTGCCCATCCGCGCACGCGGATTCAGGCTGCGGGCCACGACATCGGGCTCGCGGGCTGAGCCGATCGTGCACTCGACGCCGCAGCACGCGGCCCTGGCAGCCGCGCTCAGCTTCGAGCCCATGCCGCCGCGGCCGGTGCCCCCGGCCGTGACCCGGACCGCTCGTGCCTCGGCCGGGGTGAGCCGGCCGATCCGCTCACTCAGCGACGAGTCGCGGTACGCCGCGCGCACGTCGGTCAGGAACAGCAGCCTGGATGCTTCGGCGGCTACCGCGACGGCCACGGCAACCTGGTCGTTGTCGAGGGCCGATACCGGGTCGGTGGCGTCGTTGCCGTTGACGATTGGCAGCAGGCCGCGCGCGGTGGCCTCGCGCAGCACCTGGCCGAGGTCTCCCATCGCCCGCGCGGACGCCAGATCGCTGCGGGAGACAAGGATCTGGCAGACCTCGACGCCAACGGCGGCGGCCAGCTGGCGGTACAGCGCCATGAGCGCGGGCTGGCCGACCGAGGCCGGAAGTGCCGTGTCCACTGCCTGCGGCCCTTCGTCCGGGCGGTCGTACTGGCGCAGTGTTTCCGCCAGCGTCTGGACGAGGCGGTCGTAGCCTGCTGCGGCCTGCACCGACGAGCGAACGGATCCGACGAGCGCCTGGAGCGCGGCTGCCGCGCCGGCGGTCGGGCCCTCGAAGGCGAGCAGCCGCCGGCCGAGGCGTGCGGCACCGGACGTGACGAGGATGATCTCGTGGCCCGCGCGCTGAGCGACGGCGATCTGGCTGACCAGGCCGGCGATGACGTCGAGGGCAAGCCCGTCCCGGCTGGCAATGGAGCTGGAACCGAGCTTGATTACCTGTCTGGTCACGGATAACTCACGGGCGATAGCGCGTGCTGCGAGTGGATGTGGCGAGCCGCACTGATTCCTGGGACACCTGTGACCCGGAGACACCGCGATCCCGCGCAAATGATCATCTGAGACGCTATCACGCCCCCCGCTCCGGACACGCAAGCGAACGCCACGGTGACCGGCATGGCAGGATCGGCACCATGCTGCGCTGGCTGACGGCAGGGGAGTCACACGGGAGCGCCCTGGTGGCCATCTGCGAAGGCGTGCCCGCCGGGGTCGAGATCACCACGACGGACATCGCCCATGCCCTGGCACGCCGCCGGGCGGGCTATGGCCGCGGTGCCCGGATGAAGTTCGAGCAGGACGAGGTCGAGCTCACCGGCGGCGTGCGGCACGGCGTCACGCTGGGCAGCCCCGTCGCGATCCGGATCGGCAACACAGAGTGGCCGAAATGGGAGACCGTCATGTCGGCCGACCCGGTCGATGCGGAGATCCTGGCCGCGCAGGCCCGCAACGCCCCGCTGACTCGGCCCCGGCCGGGCCACGCTGACCTAGCCGGGATGCAGAAGTACGGCCACCACGACGCCAGGGCAATCCTGGAGCGCGCCAGCGCCAGGGAGACCGCGGCCAGGGTCGCGGTCGGCGAGGTCGCACGCCGGCTGCTGCGTCAGGTACTCGGCGCGGAGGTCCTCAGTCACGTGGTAGCGCTCGGCAGTGTCCGCGCCCCCGATGACTACGTGCCGGAGCCGCAGGACGCCGATCGGATCGACGCGGACCCGGTCCGCTGTCTCGACGCCGCCGCGAGCGCGGCCATGCAGGCCGAGGTCGACGCCGCGCACCGGGACGGGGACACCCTCGGCGGCGTGGTTGAGGTCGTCGCCTACGGGCTGCCCCCAGGCCTTGGCAGTCACGTGCACTGGGACCGGCGCCTGGATGGCAGGCTGGCCGGCGCGCTGATGAGCATCCAGGCGATCAAGGGCGTCGAGGTCGGCGACGGCTTCACGACGGCGCTTCGCCGCGGCTCGGAGGCGCACGACGAGATCGAGGCAAGCGCGGGCCGCATCCGCCGCACGACCAACCGCGCCGGGGGGATCGAAGGGGGCATGAGCACGGGCGAGCCGATCCGGGTGCGCGCTGCGATGAAGCCGATCTCCACGGTGCCGCGTGCGCTGGCCACCGTCGACGTCCGGACGGGCGAGCCAGCCAGGGCCATCAACCAGCGCAGTGACGTGACGGCCGTGCCGGCTGCCGGGGTGGTGGCCGAGGCGATGGCCGCGCTCGTGTTGGCCGACGCCGTGCTGGAGAAATTTGGCGGCGACAGCGTCACCGAGACTGCCCGCAACGCCGAGGCCTACCTCAAGGCGCTGGTGATCCGGTGACCGCGAACGAAGAGACGGCCCGGACGCAACTGGCCCCGTTCCCGCCCATTGTGCTCGTCGGGCCGCCAGGGGCCGGCAAGTCGACCGTTGGCGCCGCGCTCGCCGCTCGGCTTGGGGTCGGTTTCACCGACACCGACGCCGTCGTCGAGACGGTCGCGGGCAAGCCGGTCAGCGAGATCTTCATCACCGACGGCGAGCCGGAATTCCGCCGCCTGGAGCGGGAGGCCGTCGCGGCCGCGCTGGCGGCGGATTCGGCCGCCACGCGCGTGGTCGGGCTCGGCGGCGGCGCGGTGATGGACGAGCAGACGCAGGCCCGTCTCGGCGGGCAGCGGGTGGTGTACCTGGAGACCGGGTTCGCCGAGCTGGTGAAGCGGGTCGGGCTGGACCGGGCCAGGCCGCTGCTGATCGGCCAGAACCCGCGCGCCCAGCTCAAGGCGCTGCTGGAGCGCCGGCTGCCGGTCTACAGCCGGCTGGCCTGGATGACCGTGAGCACCGACGGCCGCGACCCGGACGAGATCGCGGCCGAGATCGCTGCCGTGATCGAGGGTGGCGCCATCGAGGGCGGCGTCCCTGGCGGCGGCGGGTGACGGTGACCCGGATCGCGGTCGGCGGCGAGCGGCCTTATGAGGTTGTCGTCGGTACCGGCGTGCTGACCGAGCTGCCGTCACTGCTGGGCGATCAGGTCCGGAACGTGGTCGTCATCCACGCGGCCGGCCTGCCCGGCGTCGCGGCGCCCGTCTGCCAGTCACTAGCCAGCGCCGGCTTCGCGGTACGGCCGGAGCCAGTGCCGGATGGCGAGGCAGCCAAAGAGATCAGCGTGGCGGCCGGGCTGTGGCGCCAGCTCGCCGAGGCCGGCGTGGGCAGGACCGACGCGATCGTCGGCGTCGGCGGGGGAGCGGTGACCGACCTGGCGGGTTTTGTCGCCGCGACATGGCTGCGGGGCGTCCGGGTCGTGCTGGTGCCGACGACGCTGCTCGGCATGACCGACGCCGCGATCGGCGGCAAGACGGCCATCAATACGGCCGACGGGAAGAACCTGGTCGGCGCCTTTTACCCGCCGGCCGGGGTGCTCGCCGACACCCGCGTGCTCGCGAGCCTGCCACCGGCCGAATACGCCAGCGGGCTGGCCGAGGTGATCAAGGCCGGGTTCATCGCCGATCCGGTGATCCTGGACCTCATCGAGGCCGATCCGGCCGGAGCGGCGATGCCCGGTGGGCCGCATGAGCGCGAGCTGATCGAGCGGGCGATCGCGATGAAGGCCGCCGTGGTCTCGACGGACCTGCGCGAGGCGGGCCCGCGGGAGATGTTGAACTACGGCCACACGCTCGGGCACGCGATCGAGCGGGTCGAGGACTACTCCATCCGCCATGGCGAGGCGGTGTCGATCGGGATGTGCTTCGCGGCCGCCGTCGGCCGCCTGGCCGGACGGCTGGACGCGCCGACGGCGCAGCGGCACCGGGCTGTGCTGACAGCGGTCGGCCTGCCGGCCCGGTACCGGGCCGATGCGTGGCCGGCGCTGCGCGCGGCCATGGCGCTCGACAAGAAGACCCGTGCGGCCAGGCTGCGCCTGGTCGTGCTCGACGGGCTGGCCAGGCCCGGCATCATGACCGACCCGCCCGAAGAGCTGCTTGAGCTTGCCTACGCGGAAGTGAGCTAATCACGTGACTACCGTGCTCATACTCAACGGCCCGAACCTCGGCCGGCTGGGCTCGCGGGAACCGGAAATCTACGGCTCGGCCACACTGGCCGACATCGCGTCGGCGTGCAAGGACCTCGGTGCCGACCTGGGGCTGCAGATCGACCTGCGGCAGACCGACGATGAGGCCGAGCTGATCGCCTGGGTGCACGAGGCGGCTGACCTGCGACTCCCGGTAGTGATCAACCCGGCTGCGTTCACGCACTACTCCTATGCGCTGCGGGACGCGCTGGCGATGCGCACGGCGCCGCTGGTCGAGGTGCACCTGTCCAACCCGGCGGCGCGGGAGTCGTTCCGGCACACCTCGGTCGTGTCGGCCGTCGCCGACGGCACGATCGCCGGCTTCGGTCCCGCGTCCTACGAGCTGGCGCTGCGCGCGGTCGCGCGGCTGCTCGGCCTGGCCAGCTAGCGGCCGTCGGCTCTGTGCCTATCTGCTCCTGGCAGTTACGATTCATCCCTAGTAAGGGAACGGGGCCGTCTGGCCAGCTGCAGGCCGCCAGTCGCGGCCGTTGGCGCGAAGGGGTGCTGCATGCGCATCGGGATGGCCCTGAACTATGCGGGCGGCTTCAAGGAGACGGCTGCCGAGCTCGCCGACTTCGAGAAGGCGGGGCTCGACATCGTCTTCGTGCCAGAGGCGTATAGCTACGACGCCGTCAGCCAGCTTGGCTACCTGGCTGCCGTGACGGAGCGAGTCGAGCTCGCGTCCGGGATCATGCAGCTCTACTCGCGCACTCCGACGCTGACTGCGATGACCGCCGCCGGCATCGACTTCGTGTCCGACGGCCGCTTCTCGCTCGGCATCGGCGCGTCCGGGCCGCAGGTGATCGAGGGCTGGCACGGCGTGCCGTATGACGCGCCGCTGGCTCGCACCAGGGAGACGATCGAGATCTGCCGCAAGGTCTGGCGCCGGGAACGGCTTGAGTACAACGGCAAGCACTACCAGATCCCGCTGCCGCCCGGCCAGGGCACCGGACTCGGCAAGGCACTCAAGCTGATCAACCACCCGGTCCGGGAGCGGATCCCGATCATCTTGGCCGCGCTCGGCCCGAAGAACGTCGAGCTAGCCGCGGAGCTCGCTGAGGGCTGGGAGCCGATCTTCTACTACCCGGAGAAGGTCAAGGACGTCTGGGGGCCGTCGCTGGCTGCTGGCAAGGCCAAGCGCGACCCGTCGCTGCCGCCGCTGGACGTGTTTGCGCAGACGGCGCTGGCGATCGGGGACGACGTCAAGGGCCTGATCGACCTGATCCGGCCGGTTCAGGCGCTGTACATCGGCGGGATGGGCGCGCGCGGCCGGAATTTCTACAACAACATGGCGGTCCGGTACGGCTACGAGCGGGAGGCTGCCGCGATCCAGGACGCCTATCTGGACGGCCGGAAGGACGAGGCCGCCGCCCTTATCCCGCAGGAACTGCTGGAGAACGTCTCGCTCATCGGGCCGAAATCGTTCGTGGCCGAGCGGGTCGCCGCGATGAAGGAGTCAGGCGTCACGACGCTGAACGTGGCACCGATGGCCGGGACGCACGCCGAGCGCATCGCGCTGATTGAGCAGATCAAGGAGCTGGCCGGGTAACGCCACGCGCAGCACCAGCCGCCGCCGCCGCCGTCTTAGCCCTCGCGGTCGCGGTGCCGCGGCGCTGGCCTAAACCCCGACGGTCCGGCGCACCTTGTTTTGAGCGCTCAGCCGCGGGCAAGGTCGTCAAAAGCGCCAATCTGATGGGAGCGCCATGCGATCGACGCGGCAGGCGGCCGAAGGCCCGCAAGTACTGATCATCGGCGGCGGGTTCGCCGGGCTGTCCGCGATGCATGCGCTGGCTGGGTCCGGGGCGCGAGTCACGATCGTGGACCGCAACGTCTACAGCACTTTCCAGCCGCTGCTGTATGAAGTTGCGACGGCCGGGCTGACTGCCGCCGACGTCGCCTACCCGCTGTGGACGGCTACCGCCCGGCGCGGTGCCTCGTTTCGCAAGGGCGAGCTGGCCAGCCTCGACCTGGAGCGGCGGATCGCGACCCTGGCCGCGGGCGAGCAGCTCAGCTATGACTACCTGATCATCACCACCGGGGTGACGGCCGCGTTTTTCGGCGTCGCGGGCGCAGCCGAGCACAGCCTGAGCCTGTATACGCGGCGGGACGCGGTTGCCTTGCGCAACACGCTGATGGATCAGCTCGAGCGCCGCAACGAGGGACTGACCGATCCTGAGCTCGACGTGACGGTCGTCGGCGGCGGCGCTACCGGGGTCGAGCTGTCTGGCAGCCTGGCCGAGCTGCGCAACCTCGCGCTGCCCGCGGTGTACCCGCAGATCGACAGGTCCATGTTCCGCATCCGGCTGATCGAGATGGGCCCGGCGCTGCTGTCGCCGTACAAGGACAGCCTGCGCCGGTATACCCGGCAGCAGCTGGTCGACCGTGGCGTCGAGGTGCTGCTCAACACCGCGATCAAGGAGGTCATGGCCGGGTCAGTGCTGCTCGCCGACGGCAGCGAGCGCCGCAGCGACATCACGGTCTGGGCCGCGGGCGTCGCCGGGACCGATGCCGACTGGACGGCCGGACTGCCGCGCGGCAAGGGCGGCCGGATCGAGGTGGAAGCCGACCTGCGAGTCTGCGGGCAGGACCGCGTCTTCGCCGCCGGTGACATCGCCGTCAACACGGCCAGGCCGAGCCCGCAGCTGGCGCAGCCAGCGCTGCAGGAGGGCAAGCACGCGGGCGAGCAGGTCGCCCGGCTAATCGCAGGTCAGCCGACGCGGCGGTTCACTTATCACGACAAGGGCATCATGGCCACGATCGGCCGCCGGTCGGCAGTCGTCGAGCTACGCGGCGGCCTGCGGCTGCGCGGAACGCTCGCCTGGCTCGCCTGGCTCGGCCTGCACCTGATCTACCTGCTGGGCAACCGGAACCGGCTGGTCACGCTCGTGAATCTGTCCTGGCGGTACCTGACCTGGAGCCGCGGCGGCGGCGTCATCGTCGGTGACGACGTGCCGGGGCAGGACTGACTGCGTCGGTCCTGCCCCGGTCGCCATCAGGAGTTGCGGGGGTACGCGATGCCTGCGAGCGAGGTGTAGCCGTCGGCGTTCGACCCCGGGTTGCTGCTTGCGATGCCGAACGACGGCGTGAGCACGACCTCGCCCGTACTCCCTTGCAAGGTGTAGACCTGCCGTGTGATCTCGTGCACTGAGCGAGCGGCCTTCGGGATATCGGCGAAGAACGCGCTGCCGGTTGACGCCGGGTTGAAGTTCATCGAGCCGGCTAGGTACACGATCGGCCCGGCGACGGCGTACTCGGGGTCGCCCGACTGCCACGCGCTCTGACTGGACGACCAGCCCGTGCCCAGCGCGAGCTTGTGCCAGCTGAGCTTCGCCGCCGCCGTCGGGAACGACACCCCGTCGAGCGCGGTCTGGACATTGCCATAGGCATAGATCGCGCCACTGGGATTGATCACAACCTCCCCTGCCGTGCCGCCGCTGTTGTACACCGAGATCCACAGACGGCTGCGCGGGCGGGCGTTCTTGGCCAGCGTGGCGAACCGGCCGCTGGAGCCGGACAACGATCCGGCCAGGTAGACGATGCCGCTCCTGACGGTGTAAGCGGGGCCGCCAGTCCGGAACGCCGCTGCGCCGGACTTCCAGCCGTTCAGCAGCTTCAGGCTGGTCCAGTGCGCGCCGGCGGCCGGGAACGAGACCGCTTCCAGCCCGGTCAGCGCGCGTGTCGACCCGGTCGGCGAGGACGCCGTCATGACGCCGTTCGGCCTGATCACGAGCGTGCCGGGCACGCCAGCGCCGACGTTGCCCGAGAGCACGGTGAGGAACTCCTTGTGGGCCGGCCGGGCGCCGCGCGGCAGGATGGCGAACACGCTATTGGACCCGATCTGCTGCTTGAGCGTGCCATCGAGGTAGACAATCCCGCCGCTGACGGCGTACGACGGGTTGGCCACGTTGTAGCTCGCGGAGCGCGATGACTTCCAGCCGTTGCGGAGGGTCAGTTTGTGCCAGGTGACCGTAGTGACCGCCGCGGCTGTCGGGTGCTGCCCGGCCGCGGTCCCGCTGGCCGCCAGCGCTGTCCCGCCCGCGAGGCCGCAGACCAGGGCGGCGGCGAACACGGCGGCAACGAGCGGCCGGACCGCGATGGATGTGAGACGGCGCATCTTTCTCCTCGGGCGATGAGCATGAGTTCGGCCGCGGTTGCGGCCACGGGTCCGAGGCTAGAGATGATCAGGCTATTTTTCCGGCATAACCGGTCCCGCCCGGGTCTCGTCTTCGTCTCAGGCTGCTCGGTCACTAGAGTCCTGGTATGGCCGAGATGCACGCAGCCCGCCGCGCCAGGGCACAGGCGAAGATCGCGGAGTCGGGCGCGGACGCAGCCCTGATCACGGCGCAGGCGAATGTGCGCTACCTGTCCGGGCTGGTCAGCTCCAACGCGGCGATCCTGCTGCCCGCAGCCGGACCGGGCGTGCTGGCCACCGATTCCCGCTATGCCGAGGCCGCCGAGCGGGATTGTCCTGACATCGAGATCGCCAACGAACGCGACCTAGAGGCGGCCCTGGCCCGGCTCGCGGCCGCACGGGGCTACCCGACCCTGGCCTTTGAGGCGCAGGAGATGACGGTCGAGCGGCACACCGCGCTGGTCGCGCTGGCGGGCGGCCCGCGGCTGGTCCCGCTTGGTCATGTCGTGGAAAGCCTGCGGATGATCAAGGACGAGGCGGAGATCGCGCTCCTGGCCCGTGCCTGCGCCATCACCGTTGAGGCGTTCGCCGAGATCCTCGGCGAGATCGTGCCCGGCCGGACCGAACGGGACCTGGCTGTGCTGCTGGAACGGACCATGATCGACATGGGCGCCGAGGCGCCCGCGTTCGACACCATCGTGGCGAGCGGTCCGAACGGCGCGATCCCGCACCATTCACCAGGGGAGCGTGCCTTCGAGGCGGGCGACCTCGTCACCGTTGACTGCGGCGCCCGCTACGGCGGCTATCACGCGGACATGACCAGGACCGTGGCCCTCGGCGCGCCGGCCGCCTGGCAGCGGGAGATCTACGACCTGGTGGCAGCCGCCCAGCTGGCCGGCATCGCGGCCGCGATGCCGGGCGCCGACGTCGGCGAGGTTGACGCCGCCGCAAGGAGCGTCATCGATGCGGCCGGGTACGGCGCTCACTTCGAGCATGGCCTCGGCCACGGCGTGGGCCTCGAGGTACACGAAGCGCCGCTGATGGCACGCGGCCGGGCAGGTAGACTGGCTGATCGGGTTCCCGTCACCGTCGAGCCTGGGGTCTACCTGCCCGGCAAGGGCGGAGTCCGGATCGAGGACACCCTCGTCGTACGTGTCGGCGTTAGCCGCGCCGACCCATGGCCGGCCGGACCGGCGGAGATACTCACCACGACCACCAAGGAACTGCTCGTCCTGTGACGCGGGCACGGCAGTCCCGTTCGCCTGCAGGAGACACACAGACGTGGCCACCACGAACGACCTGAAGAACGGCATGACGCTCAACCTGGACGGCGCGCTCTGGAGCGTCGTGGATTTTCAGCACGTCAAGCCCGGCAAAGGCGGCGCCTTCGTGCGCACCAAGCTGAAGAACGTGCTCTCCGGCAAGGTCGTCGACAAGACCTTTAACGCGGGCGTGCGGGTCGAGGTGGCCAATGTCGACAGGCGCGAGATGCAGTACTTGTACCGGGAGGGCGAGGACTTCGTCTTCATGGACACGACCGACTACGACCAGCCACACATTCCCGGCGCGGTGGTCGGTGACGCTGCCAACTACCTCCTGGAGGAGCAGACCGCGACGATCGCCTTCAATGACGGCACGCCGCTCTACGTCGAGCTCCCCGCCGCGGTCGAGCTGACCGTTCAGCACACCGACCCCGGCCTGCAGGGTGACCGGTCGACGGGCGGGACCAAGCCGGCCACGCTGGAGACCGGTGCGCAGATCCAGGTGCCGCTCTTCATCACCACAGGCGAGAAGATTCGCGTCGACACCCGCTCGGGTGACTACCTGGGCCGGGCCTGAGCTGACAATTACCGTCCGCCGAACAGAGCACCGTCATGTCAGCCCGCAGTAAGGCCCGCAAACGGGCGCTGGACGTCTTGTTCGAGGCCGAGCTCCGCGGCGAGCCCGTCCTGGAGCTGCTGGCCGAGCGCACTGCGGCTGCCGACCCGCCGGTCTCTGATTACGCCGCGGAACTCGTGCGCGGCGTGCAGGAGCACGCCGCGCAGATCGACACCCTGCTGAGCGCCAACGCACGGGGCTGGACTCTGGACCGGATGCCCGCCGTCGACCGGAATATCTTGCGGATCGGCGCCTTCGAATTGCTCTGGAACGAGGCCGTGCCCGACGCCGTCGCCATCAGCGAGGCGGTCACCCTGGCCGGGGAGCTGTCCACCGATGACTCGTCCTCATTCGTCAACGGCCTCCTGGCCCGTCTGCTGGAGCTGAAGCCGACCTTGACCCTGTGACCCGTGCACGTCCGGGTGCACGACTGAATTGTGAGGTGCTTGGTTTGCGCTGCTCATCTGGTTTGGCTGAGTGATGTCGTCACTCAGATTGGGTGTGCCTGGTATCACTGCCGGCAGTGCGGCCGCGGGTCGCGCCCCGCGACGATCAGCTAGGCGTCGCCGGCGTGACGCTGTCCCCGGGCCTGGCCGAGATGATTGTCAGGTAGCCGCTGCCTGGACGGCGGATGCCCGGATGGTGCGGCGGGCGGTGCCGAGGGTGGCGGCCAGGGTGATGGCTGCGGCGATGGCTGCGACTGCGAGGTAGATCCCGATGGTGGTCTCGGGCAGGATCTTGTGGGTGCGGGCGATGCTGTAGGGCACGACCGTGAGGGCCGAGGCGATGGTGCCGAACAGCACCCCGGTCGCGGTCAGCACGATGGCTTCGACGCTGACCAGGGCGAGCACCTGGGCCGGGGTGGCGCCGATGAGCCGCTGCTGGGCGAACTCCCGCTTGCGGTGGGCTGTCGCGGCGACAAGGGTGTTGGTCAGCATGATGGCGGCGAATAGCGCGATCATGCCGACCACGACGAGGTTCAGCGTCTGGATGCTCTTCAGGTCCGCGGACTTGGCCAGGCCCGCTGCGGCGGTGGCGCGGTTCTCGATGTTTTGCATGGAGAGGGTTCCGGCCGCGATGGCGGTGAACAGGATGATTGGCATCACCGCGTTGGCCAGCTGGCCGGTGCGCTGGCGTGCGTTGAGGACGGTAAGGTAGCCGCTCACCCCCGTCGCCCGCTCCAGGGGCCCGGCTAGGACTGCGGTGATGGCGCGGATCAGTGCCGGCCCGAGCAGGGCGAGCCCGATCGCGGCCAGGACGCAGGCCGGGCCGGCTGTTTGCATGGTCTTGTAGCCGCGGCCGTGGGACGCCGCGGTGAGGATTCCCAGGCCGAGGCCGCCAGTCAGGAAGAAGCCGGCGAACGCGATCTGCAGGGTGCTCATCCGCGCCCGGCCGACTGAGACGGCCACGGCCGACTCCGCGGCCCGCATCCTGGTGATCCGCGTGGCGGCCAGGAGCGCGGCGATGGTGGCCGCCGCCAGTGTGATGCCCAGCCCCAGGCTGAGGGCAGCCGGCCCGAACCGGTAGACCACGCCGGGGCCGACCTGGTGGGTGCGGGCCAGCATGGTGAGGAGCAGCCGCCCGGCGAGGGCGGCGGGGAGAATCGCCAGCATCGCCCCGGCGAGGGCGACGGTGATGGTCTCGCCCACGATCATCCGAGCGATCTGCGCTGGGGTCGCGCCGACGTTTTTCAGCAGCGCCATTTCGGGGCCGCGCTGGCGGACGGACAGGGTGACAGTGGAGGTGACCGCGAAGACGATCAGGATTAGCCCCCAGCCTCCGACGACACTCGCGATGGTGATCAGCGTCTTGCGGTTCTCCCCGCTGGCTCCCAGGGCGGTGTCGAGCAGGGCGGCATATCCCATCAGGATCGTCGCGCCGAGGAAGACCGCGACGAAACTGGCCGTAACGCCGCCGGTGCGGTAGCGAAGAGTTGCCAGCGCCAGCCTGAACATGTCACCCACCTGCCGTCATCTGCCGCTGGTCGGCCTGCTCACCCAGGCGCGTCAGGTGCTCGGCCGCGGCGGCGGCGGTCGGGGCCTCCAGCCGCCCCTGGATCCGGCCGTCGGCCAGGAACAGCACCGAGTCGGCGTAGGAGGCGGCGACCGGGTCGTGGGTCACCATCACGACCGTCTGCCCGAAGCCGTGCACCGCCTCACGGAGCAGCGCGAGGACGTCGCGGGCGCTCCTGGTGTCCAGGGCGCCGGTCGGCTCATCGGCGAGGATCGCGGCCGGGCTGGTCACCAGCGCCCGGGCGACCGCAGCCCGCTGCTGCTGGCCGGCCGACAGCTCCGCTGGCCGGTGGTCCACCCGGCCGCCGAGGCCCACTCGCTCCAGGATGGCCACGCACCTCGCGCGGTCGACCGTCCGCCCGGCCAGCCGGAACGGGAGCGTGACGTTCTGCAGGACGGTCAGGGCCGGTAGCAGGTTGTACTGCTGGAAGACAAAGCCGATCCGCTGCCGCCGGAACTTCGTCAGTGCAGTCTCACTGCCGCCCGTCACCTGGGTGCCGTCGATGAACACCTGCCCCTCGGTCGGGGTGTCGAGCCCGGCCGCGCACTGCAGCAGGGTGCTCTTCCCCGAGCCGGATGGCCCCATGATGGCGGTGAAGCTCCCCGACGGGAGACTGAGGGTCACACCGTCCAGGGCGGTGACCGGGTTCCCGGCGGTGCCGTAGACCTTGCGAACCGTGACGAGCCGCAGCGCTTCGGCCCCCCTGGCGCGGCCCGCCGTCTCCTCTGCGGGCCGGGCCAGGCCGCGGGGCGCACCGAGCATGCGGCGAGTGTCCAGCCGCTGGACTTGCCGGCGCGCACCTGGCTCTGGCCCGGCTGGGACCGGGACGGGCTGCGCCGTGAGGGCGCAGATCTCGTCCATGATGGATGGCCACAGCGCTCGGGGCAGGTCGTGGCCCATGCCCGGGAAGGTGACCAGCCGTGCGCCGGGGATGACGTCGGCGGTTGCCCGGCCGCCCGCCGGCCGGATCACCGGGTCATGCTCGCCGTGGATGACCAGCGCGGGAATGCGCAGGCTCGCCAGCGCGCGGCGCCTGTCCCCGGAGGCGATGACTGCGGCGCGCTGCCGCAGGTATTCTTCCCCGGCGCCAGCGTTGCGTTCGAAGGACCGGCTGGCGATGTCGCGTGCGGCCGGCTCGTCGAGCGGGTAGCCAGGGGATCCGATGACCCTCTTCAGCGCGACCGCCTCCTCCGCTGCCTGGTCCTGGCTGGTGACCGTTGTGCCGGCCGCGCGCGCGAGCGCCCGCATCGCCGCGATCGTGGGCCGGGTGGCGATGCGGGCCGACGGCGTGGACATGATCGAGGTGAGCGTGCGTACCCGGGCAGGGTGCCCGATAGCGAGCACCTGGGCGATCATCCCTCCCAGGGAGGCGCCTGCCACGTGCGCGGCCTGCCAGCCGAGCGCGTCCATCACTGCGAGTGCGTCGCCGGCCATGTCGTCCAGCCGGTACGGCGCGGCTGACGGGCGGAGCATTGTCTTGAGCCAGCCGGGCACCGGTGTGCCCGCCAGGTGTGTGGACAGCCCGGCGTCGCGGTTGTCGAACCTGGCCACCTGGAAGCCGCGGCCGGCCAGGGCGGCGCAGAAGTCCTCGGGCCAGATCAGCATCTGCGCCCCGGTGCCGCTGATCAGCAGCAGCGGTGCCCCGCCCGGCGGGCCAAAGGTTTCGTAGGCGAGCACGATGTCGCCGTGGCGCGCGGTGTTCACTTGCCTCGTCCTCCCGGTGAGCTAGCCTGATATTGAACCAAATTTCAATGAAGTCAGATTCGATGAATCTAGATTCACTCACAGAGTCCAGTCATGTCAAGGGGGTCGCGTGTCCGGGTCAGCACCCGCAGCAGGAGGCCGCCGGGCCAGGGCGGCCCAGACCGAGGCCGCGCTGAAGGAGGCCGGGCGGGCCGTGTTCGCGCGCAGTGGCTACCTCGACGCGAAGATCGCCGACATCGCGGCCGAAGCGGGCCGGTCCGTCGGCTCGTTCTACCAGCACTTCGCCGGGAAACAGGAGCTGCTCCAGGCCCTGCTGGCCGACTGGACCGACCAGGCGGGCGAGGAACTGGCCGCACACCCAGCGGGCGGCGACCTATCGGGGGAATCTGCGCTGCGCGCCCGGGTCGCCGTGTACTGGCACACCTACCGGGCGCACCTGCCGGAGATTCGTGCCCTGGGGCAGGCAGCGCAGGTCAGCCCCGCATTCGCCGAGCAGCTTGGCCACATCAGGCACGCGGAACTGCAAACCATGCGTGAGCACCTCGAGCGGCTCCGGGCGGCCGGCTCCGAGCTGCCCGGTGACCCGGCCGTGCTGGCCTCGGCGTTCAACGCCCTGCTCGAGGGCTTCTGCGCGACCTGGATCGCCGGAGGCGGCGAACCCATCGGCCGCGCACTCAGCGACCAGGAGGCGATCGACACCCTCACCGGACTCCTCACCCACGGCCTGGCCGGCAAACGGCGATCACCTCAGCACTGACGCCCGCAGATTTGCTGGTGATGATCTTGCAGGCGGCGGCTGGCCTTGCGGTCTGGCCGCCGGCCCTGGGACCCGGACTCGCCGGCCAGGACCGTCTCCAGCAGTCGCGCGCCAGCCGCTGCGAGCGCGGCCCGCATTGCCTGCTCCAGCACGCCCAGCCCGGCTCCCTGGCCTAGCGGACTGGCGGCGGTGACCCCAGCCAGGCTGGTCATCTCGGCGGCGATGATCTCCTCGATGTCCGCACAGAGCCCTTTTTCCGCCGTCCGGAATCGCCGCCGCCAGCCCGGTGACTGTCGTGCACCTGCACGTCCGCAGGCCGGCCGTTCTGTCGGCAGCGGGCGCTAGAGTCTGCCCCAGGTGGCATGTGATGCGACGCTGGCAGGTGACCCATGGGTAGGCAGGCCGCGTCAAGGCTGACCGGCAGTTCCGGTGACGACACCGGCTGCCACATCTTGCATGTGGACATGGATGCGTTCTACGCCAGCGTGGAGATACGGGACCGGCCCGAGCTAGCCGGGCGACCCGTGATCGTGGGCGGCCTGTCTGGCCGCAGCGTGGTCTTGTCGGCCACGTATGAGGCGCGTGCGTTCGGCGTCCGCTCCGCGATGCCCATGTCCAGAGCCCGCCGGCTCTGCCCGCACGCCTGTGTCATCCCACCCACGCACGGCCTCTACGGTGCCGTGTCGAAGGAGGTCATGGCTATCTTCGGCGCGGTGACGCCGCTAGTGGAGCCGCTCTCGCTGGACGAGGCGTTCCTCGACGTGGCCGGCGCTGCCCGGCTGCTCGGCTCGCCGGTCGCGATCGGGCAGCTGATCCGGCGGCAGGTCGCCGAGCAGCAGCAGATCACATGTTCGGTCGGCATCGCGGCCAACAAGTTCCTGGCCAAGCTCGCCTCCGTCCACTGCAAGCCCGACGGCCTGCTGGTGATCCCCGCCGACGGCGCGCTCGAGTTCCTGCGCCCCCTTCCCGTCTCGGCGCTGTGGGGCGTCGGCGAGCGGACCGGCCAGGCGCTCGCTCGGCTTGGCCTGCGGACCGTCGGCGATATCGCCCGCACGCCCGTCAGCGCACTTGAAGGCGAGCTGGGCAAGGCAGCTGCCGCGCACCTGCACGCGCTGTCCCTCGGCCAGGACGGCCGCGGCGTGGAGTCCGCAGTCCACGAGAAGAGCGTGGGGGCCGAGGAGACCTTCGATGTCGACGTCAGCGACCCTGCGGTGATTAGGCGGGAGCTGCTCCGGCTGTCTCGGCGGACGACCAGGGCGCTGCGCTCGTCGGGCTATGCAACCCGCACCGTGGTGGTCAAGTTGCGCAAGGCCGACTTCACCACCATTACCCGGTCTAAGACCCTGCCCGAGGCAACCAGTGAGACCCAGCGGATCTACGCGACTGCCTGCGCGCTATATGAGGCGTCCGGGCTCAGCGGTCAGGCGCGGCTGCGCCTCGTCGGTGTCCGGGCTACCGGCCTGGTGCCTGCCGGATCGGCGGCCACTCAGCTGGCACTGGACGAGCGCGGCTCGTCCTGGGGTGACGCAGAGTCCGCAGTGGACCGGATCACCGGCCGGTTCGGGCCGGACGCGGTGCGGCCGGCGACTCTGGTAGATAGGGCACAATCGGGACGTACTGACCAGCGCGCACCCGCCGTGCCGACACGGCCTCAGCTGGGTAAGTAATGATTGACGGTAGTGATCATGCACCGGATCGGCTCCTGAGGCCGTGTACCCTTCCACATGGCGCCCTAGCGCTCGTATTCTGGGCGTAAAGCTAAGGTGAGCATGGGTCGGAGTCGTTGGGAGGCACAGTGCCGCTCTCTGAGCACGAGCAGCGCCAGCTCGAGCAGATTGAGCAGGCGCTCTACGCCGAGCATCCGCGACTGGCGCGCGCAATGCGGGCTAAAGACCCGAAAGTCCATTACCGGCGCAGAGTTATCCAGGCAGCGATCGGCTTTGTCGTCGGTGCGGGCGCCTTGGCGGCTGGCTTCTACCTGAAGTACAACTGGCTTGCTGCCACCGGTTTCGCCATCATGATCCTCAGCAGCATCTGGGCAGTGGCCAGTTACCGCCGGATGACCGGGATGATGACGGACCGCCCGAAGCGCCGGGATCGTCGTGCGGCCAAGGCCGCCGCTGCCAACGGCGGGCTGATGGAACGCATCGAGGAACGCTGGCGCCGCCGCCAGGAAGGCAACAACCGCTAGTCGCGCCAGGCCAGCCTGAGGCTGGCCGTGTATGAGGCAGGCGGTGAGTCAGGCCGGCCGACGGGCGACGGCTCGCCGCAGCTGCCGCCGGACAGCCGGCCAGGACGAATCAATCCAGCCGAGCATCCCGCCCGCCCGCTCCAGAAGGTGCCGGGCTGTGGTGAGCGTCGAGGCAGGCAGCAGCCGGGCCCGGAGCCGCTGCCTGGGCCTCACTGAGGCGGCAACGGCCCGGCGGACAGTCCGCACATCGGCGGCAAGCCGGCCGCCGGGTACCGCCAGCCGTGCGTAGCGTGCCCGCTCCTCAGCCATGACGACCCTGGTCAGCGCCTGCTCGGCGGGCAGGGCAGCCCGGATTGCCTGCTGAGTGACGCGCCGGCCGACAGCCCGTGGCGTCTCGCCCGGAGCGCACGGCAGACCGAGGTCGGCCAGATCGTCGGTCAGTTCCCGCCAGGCTGCCCGGGCTTGCCCCGCATCGTCTGTGGCTAGCAGCCAGCGCCGCCGACGGGTTCCCAGCCGGATCAATGCCGGCCAGGTGACCAGCAAGACAAGCAGCACCGAAATGCCAATGGCTAGCCAGAATCCGGCGTCGGACTGAGCGGCGCCGGCGCCGGCCTCGCCAGGCTGAACGTGAGTGAGGTGGTTCAGGGTTGGGGGCCTGTTGGCCAGCCCGGACGAGCCGCCCAGATTGGCCGGGGTCTTGGACCCTCCGCCAGGCAGGGCCCCGCCAGGCCCGGTCGCCGGCCCGCTCGCATAGCGAGGCACAGTGGCCGTGCCCTGGCCGCCGGCCCCGTGCGGCGTGGGCTCGAAGCGCAGCCAGCCCTCGCCCGGGAAGTACAGCTCAGGCCAGGCGTGTGCGTCTGCTGAGGTGACGTGCCAGCTGCCGTGCTTGTCACGGGTGCCGCTGGTATAGCCGATGGCGATCCGGGACGGGATGCCGATCAGCCTGGCCAGGACCGCGAAGGCCCACGCGAACTGCTGGCAGTAACCGCGGCGGTCTGTCGTGAGGAAGCTCCGCAGCCAGTGCGACTTGGGCAGATTCGGCCTGAGCGTGTAGGTGAACGCGCTGGACTGGAGCCAGTCCTGGAGGTCGACGGCGGCCTGAAGCAGCGTCAGCGCGCCCTGGGTGTGGTCGCGCGCGATGGTGAGCAGCTTCGAGCTGTCCGGGCCGGAGTAGTTCCCGTACTGACCCTGGATCGTGCCAGGTACGAACTGCGCGACGGTGTTGTTGATGGTGGTCGGCTTCGGATCTGCCTCGTGACTGGTCACGGTGTACCCCAGGCCAGAAAGTCCCTGCACCGGGCTGAGAATCATGAGCGAACCGGCGAGCTCCTCCCAGCCGATGCCGCCGATCTTCAGGTCCACCGGAGCGTAGGGCACTGGCAGGTACGCGGTGGGACCGCCCTGATCCGCGGCGAGCTTAACGTTTGTCGTCACCGTCCTGATCGGAGTGCTGGCCAGCTGGCCCTGCACGGCGTACGGCAGTGCCGTGCCCGCGACAGCCTGCGTCCCGACGATGCCCGCAGGGAACTCCGGCAGCCAGGCGTTGCTGCTGTTGCTGTAGTTGAGCACGTAGACCTGAAAGTACTGCTGCACGGCGTCGGGAGCATCCGTAGTGTAGGACAGCACAGGCTGCGAATCCTCGGTGAGCTCCCGCTGTACCCGCAGGAATGCGTCCAGCCCGGCGCCGACGCCGTGTGTCTTGCCGTTGTCGGTAGTGCCGAACACATGGCGCGCGTGCAGAGTCGGCAGGATCAACGGGACGATCACGGCCACGCACACGGCCGCCAGCCCGATCCGCCTGCCCGACGCCGCCAGCTCCTTGGTGTCGGGCCCCGCGCCAGCCTCGTCAGCGGACTGCACATACCGAAAGGTGACCAGCCTGCCCCACATCCGCAGCCGCATCCGGCCGTCGGCTGAGAGCATTGCCAGGAAGCCGGCCAGAGCTGCCGCGAAGAACACTGTCTGCATGAAGCCAAACGTCTTGAGGTCGCTGGCGACTGGGACGCTGAAGAGCACGAGCAGCGGCACTCCGGCGACGGCAGGCCGCCGCAGCCGCACTGCCACGATGTCCACCATGATGGCGATCAGGCCGATGCCAGCCGCCGCGACCAGGCTGACGGGCCGGATATCAGGCACCGGCGGTGAGAACTTGAAATCGTCAAAGGCCTTCGGCACCATCCGGCCGAGCACGGCCACCGAGCGATAACTCGGGATGATCCATCCGAACGCGGCGGGACTCGCGAACACTAGGTTCAGGTAGATCAGCAGCGCCGCCAGGTAGCCCGCGACGATCGCAATGCAGCGGAGCAGCCGGCGGCCGGTCGCGCTGGCGGCTGTGAGCGCGACAATCGCCAGCCCGGTGATACGCAGCGGCCATGTTGGCGCGGACAGGAACGGGACAACCCCGATAAGGACGCAGAGCGTGATGGCCACCACTGCGGTCAGGCTGGATAGCCTGGTCAAGATCCCGGCGCCGGCGACCACGATCACCGCGCCGATGGCAGCGCTCAGCCAGCCGTCGCCCTGGAGCACGGCGCTGAGTGACAGCGACGCCAGCAGCACGGCTACGGCCGCGGTGATGCTCATGCGCAGGTTCATCTCGGCAGTCCCCGCCCCGTGCCTCGGTGAGCCGCGCCTGGATAAACCGCGTCCGGATGAGCCGCGTCCGGATGAGCCGTGTCCGGGTGAACCGTGTCCGGAACCGTCGTTCCGGTGCCGACGAGCATCTCGGCGGCCCGCGGCAGGCGCTGCCAGGCGATCGCGAGCGGCGTGCCGGCGTCGAGGGTCGTGACGTGCCACCCCGCGCCGCGCAGCACGGCTGCGGCTGGGGCTGACTCAGCCGCCGACCGGTCAGCCGCCGACCGATCAGCCGCGGTCCGGTCAGCCTCGGACCCTGCGTCATGCAGCAGGCCGGGCGCACCCGGACTAGCGGCGCCGTCGGCGCTGCCAGCACCCGCTTGTCCGTTACCGGCGCTACCACTGGCATCAGTGGCAGCGGGCGTGGCTCTCGGGCTAGCACGACGCGACGCGTCGGCCCAGGTGGCTACGTCCAGCAGCAGCGCAATGCCCTGACTGCCAGCGGGGCGGCAGGCAGCGAGCTGCCGCGCCTCGGCAGCCGACATATTCCCCATGACCGCGATAATCACCCCGGCGCCTGACACCTTGAGCTCCTTGAACGTGCGGTCCAGGGTGCGCGCGCTCGACGGCCGGATCACGGCGAGGGCGTCAAGCAGCATGTCCTCGAAGAAGTGGCCGCCCCGGATTACCTCACTCTCGGTGATGAACTGGCCGGTCAGGCCCTCCTGTGAGATATGCACGCCGAGCGACGCGGCCGCGCTGACTGCCATCTCGAACGACGAGCCAGGCCCCATGCCCATGTGCGACATCGACCGGCTGTCCAGCAGTACTGTCGCCTTGTTGCGCCAGCGCTGCTCCTCGCGGCGCACCATGAGCTCGCCGTACCTGGCCGTGGAGCGCCAGTGCACCCGCCGCAGTTCGTCCCCGTCCCGGTAGGCGCGCGGGATGGCGTCATCCTCTCCGGCCGTGGACGCCAGCCGGGCCCGGCCGTGGCCTTCGCCGGCCCAGGACCGGCTGATCACCGTGCGAGCCAGCGGGACTACTCGGGGCGTCACGATGAAGCTGGTCCGCCCGGACAGGGACCGGCTGACCTCCACAAGGCCGAACGAGTCAGCCACCCGAAGGTGCAGCGGGCCTATCTCGAATTTGCCGCGCAGATCCGAGCGGAGGGGATAGGTCAGCTCCCGCGTTCCGTTCCGCTCGATCCTGTCCAGGACATATCGCGGTCGTGCGCCGAGGGCATAGGGCACGGCATCCTCGGCGAGCAGCAGTCCAGTCGGCGCTCTCGATACGTTGTCCAGCCGGAGCGTCACCGTGGCAGTGTGCCCGGCCGGCACGCGTGGCGGGCTGATGCTGCGGCTGACACTGAGCCGGTACTGGCCTCTGCTCGCCCCCGCGGCGGCCAGCAGAGGCAGCGCGACCAGCGCAACACCGACGCACAGCAGGCCTTGCTCGCCGAGCAGATACCCGGTGATGGCCGCCGCGATCCCGGCGGCGAGGAACGAGGAGCCGCGGGTCGTCAGCCCGGCGAGCAGCGAGGTCCGCATGGTCTGAATTCCTTCCGGCCCTTGTCGCCGAGTGTATCGGCCTAGCGTCCGGGCAGCGGCAGCCGCCGGACGATGGCGGACAGCACCTGATCAGGCAGTTCGCGTCCCACCATCGCCTCGGCGCTAGGGAGCAGGCGATGCGCGAGCACGGGTACTGCTAGTGCCTGGACGTCGTCCGGGAGGACGAAATCGCGTCCGTCAAGCGCGGCGAATGCCCGGCTGGCCCGCAGCAGGTGCAGCGCGGCGCGCGGCGACGCTCCGAGCCGCAGCTCCGCCGAAGTCCTGGTCGCGTTCACGAGGTCGATGATGTAGTTGCGGATCGCGGGAGAGACGTGTACGTCGCGTACGGCAACGACAAGCGCCCGGATGTCGCTGGCATGCGCGACCGGCCTGAGCTCATCCAGCGGTGAGCTGGAGCCATGCGAGTCGAGCATCGAGAGTTCGGAAGCGCGGTCTGGATAGCCGATCGAGATCCTGGCCATGAACCGGTCGCGCTGTGCCTCCGGCAGCGGGTAGGTGCCTTCCATCTCGACCGGGTTCTGCGTGGCAATCACCATAAATGGCCGATCGAGCTGGTATGTGCTGCCGTCGACGGTGACCTGGCGCTCTTCCATAGACTCCAGCAGCGCCGACTGCGTCTTCGGCGAGGCCCTGTTGATCTCGTCGCCGAGCACGATGTTGGCGAAGATCGGACCAGGCTTGAACTCGAACTCGCGGAGTTCCTGGTTGTAGGCGCTCACGCCAGTGATGTCGCTCGGCAGCAGGTCCGGCGTGAACTGCACACGGCGGACGGAACAGTCGATGGACCTGGCCAGCGCCTTGGCGAGCTGAGTCTTGCCGACACCGGGCACGTCCTCGATCAGGATGTGGCCTTCAGCCAGCAGCACGGTCAAGGCCAGGCGGACCGCACCCGGCTTGCCGGAGATGACGGTCTGCACCGCGGAGCTCACCCGCCTGGCAATATTCACGAGCTCATCCAGCGCTCTATTAGCCTGCTGGTCGGTGTCGATGACCACGTGCCCTCCTGGCGGCCCGTCTCCAATTAGCTGCGCTCACTACTCATCAGGCACTTCAGTGCCGATTCATCACACACTGGCACTGCAGCGGCGTCAGAGCCGTGCGTTCAGACAGTACGTCTTCTGCCTTCCTGCGAGCTATTCCACACCCGTATCGGGGACGTAACACTGCGAGGACTATCTGAGCCCTCGCGGCCGGCCGCCAGCACGGGTCCTGCGCCCGGCCGCGACGAGCGGCCGTGAGGCCGCTTCTCCCCATTCTGCTCCACCACGCTGACCAGGCAACTCTTTGGCCGGGAGCTTCGTTAACGGGCATCCAGCCATTGACGGTGGGGGAGAGTGGGGTACAGTGGAGATCCGTGGGGCAAGAATGGCTTCTGCAGGACACGATGTGGGGGACCTGGGGAGGTGAGGCGGGTGTTCCTTGGCACCCACACGCCTCGCCTCGACGAGAAGGGCCGGTTGATCCTGCCCGCCAAATACCGCGAGGAACTGTCCACTGGCCTGGTACTCACCAAGGGCCAGGAGCGGTGCCTCTATGTGTTCCCTGTGACCGAGTTCGGCCGCATCACCGAGGCACTGCGAACGGCGCCGGTGACAGCCAAGGCCGTCCGGGACTACAGCCGGGTGTTCTTCGCCAGCGCCTCCGACGAGGAACTGGACAAGCAGGGCCGGATCACGATCCCGCTGAGCCTGCGGGAGTACGCCGGACTTGAGCGCGAATGCGTGGTCATCGGCGCCAACACGCGGCTGGAGATCTGGGACGCCGCGGCGTGGAGCACCTATCTGGATCAGCAAGAGGACGCGTTCTCCGACGCATCTGAGGAGGTACTGCCAGGAGTTCTGTAACAGCGCGTTGGATGCCCGGCGAGGTCTCCACCCGTGCTGGAGGGCCATCGGCCCGGCTGACGTCACTTCCCCGGCGTCAGGCGGTCACCGCAACCCGTCAGTGCAGTGGCGCGGATGGGGGCCTGGCCGGGCATCTCGGCAGCGAGGCAGTACAAGCAGTGGGCAGTAAGCGAGGGGGCGTGAATGGGAACGGCAGCGGCCGCACATCTGCCGGTCATGCGTGACCGGGTTCTCGAGCTGCTGGCACCCGCTCTTGACTCGCCGGGCGCCGTTCTGGTGGACGCGACGCTGGG
>DASXKI010000435.1:0-6319 GCA_036496945.1 Streptosporangiaceae bacterium
CATGGTCGCGCGCGCGGGATGGTGTCGTCGCCGTTGGCCGCTGCCTGGTGCTGTGCGCGCTAACCCTTGCCGGGATCGGGCCTCCGCTCGCCGTCGCCGTGGTCGTGCTCCTGCTCGCCGACACGGTACGGACCGTGGCCGGTGAACACGGGCAGGGGCTATATCTGACTGGCCACGGCCTGCTTCCCTTGCTCCTGATCGCTAGCAGTGTGCTGTGCTTGCGACTGCTTACCGGGCTGACCAGACGCCTTGCCGGCCAGTGGAGCGGCGCGGCGATAGGCAGCCCGTACCGGCCGCTCCCCCACGCGGCAGGGCTCAGGCTCGGGCAGGAGGTCGGCCAGCGAGTGACGTGGCTGCTCACCGACCCTGCTTCCTGGCGCGATCTGCTGTGGCTGAGCGCCAACGCGTGCGGGATCTGCCTCCTGGTCGTCCTGCCTCCGGCGCTGGTCGCCTACGGCCTGACCTGCATCGTGGCGCACGGTCTGACGCTCGCGGCGGACGCCCCCCTCGGCCACATCCTGGTGAAGGGGCCGGGTGCAATCCCGGTCGGCCTCGCCATCGTCGTGGCTGGAGTGGCGGTGGCGCCGCGCCTGCTGGCGGTCTACTGGTCGGCGGCCCGGCTTCTGCTGGCGCCGACCCGCGGCAGCGAGCTGGCGTCGCAAGTCGCGCGCCTGACGCAGACCAGGTCGCAGACCCTCGACGCTAGCGCCGCCGAGCTACGGCGGATTGAGCGTGACCTGCACGACGGCGCTCAGGCGCGGCTGGTGGCGATGGGCATGGCTCTGGATGCCGCCGGACATCTGCTCGACGACGACCTGGCTTCAGCACGGGCCTTGATCAGGGAGGCTCGCGATTCCTCGGCCCTGGCGCTCGCCGAGCTGCGTGACCTGGTCCGCGGCATTCACCCTCCGGTGCTGGCCGACCGCGGCATGGCCGAGGCGATCCGGGCGCTCACGCTGGGCATGCCGCTGCACGTCGATTACGCCTGTGACCTGGCCGACCGGCCGCCAGCGCCGGTCGAATCGGCCGCCTATTTCGCCGTCAGTGAGCTGCTCGCGAACGTGTCCAAGCACGCCGATGCCAGCCGGGCCTGGATCGATATCCGGCACGAAGCCGGGATGCTTCGGATCGGCATCAGCGACGACGGCCGCGGCGGCGCCGAGCCCGCGCGCGGCACAGGCCTGCGGGGAATCGAGCGACGGCTCGCGGCGTTCGACGGCGTGCTTGCCCTGTCCAGCCCGGCGGGCGGGCCGACCGTGGTCAACCTGGAGATCCCTTGCGCGTTGTCATCGCCGAAGACCTCTTCCTCCTGAGAGACGGCCTGACCAGGCTGCTGGCAGCGCACGGTCTGCAGGTCACCGCCGCAGTCGACAACGGAGCCGACTTGCTGTCGGCGATCGACGCGGACGAGCCAGATGTGGCGATCGTCGACGTGCGGCTCCCACCGACGTTCACCGACGAAGGCCTGCGTGCGGCGCTGGCGGCCCGGGCCACTCGGCCCGGCCTGCCGGTGCTCGTGCTCTCCCAGTACGTCGAGCAGCTATACGCCCGCGAACTGCTCGGCGATGGCGCCGGCGGGATCGGCTACCTGCTCAAGGACCGGGTGCTGGATGGCGGGCAGTTCGTCGACGCGGTGCGTCGGGTGGCCGGTGGCGGCACCGCGATGGACCCCGAGGTGATCGCCCGGCTGCTGGACAGAAATTCGGCGGACAGCGCGGTGGGCACGCTGAGCCGGCGCGAGCGCGAGGTACTCGGGCTGATGGCCGAAGGCAGGTCGAATGCGGCCATCGCCCAGCAACTCGTCATCACCGAGCGGGCCGTGGCAAAGCACACAGCGTCGATCTTCCAGCGACTCGGTCTCCAGGCCTCTGACGACGACAACAGGCGTGTCCTCGCTGTTCTCGCCTACCTCGGCCGGTAACGGACGGCTAACGAGCGCAGGCTTCGGGTGAACACTTGCTGCCAGGCAGAAGGCAGGCTTCCGAACACTGTGCGTGGCGCATTGCGCCGTCGGAGTTAGCAGTTCAGGCTGGAGAGCAAACCAGATCCTGCCCGGCGTACGCAGCGGTCTGGAGCACTCGCGATGCAAACGGGGAGCCTGCCATTGACGCCGCAGCCGTGTATTCACTCGACCCCACCTGGCTGCGCGACAACTGCCAGTGCCCTCTCTGCCGGGACCCGGCGAGCGGCCAGCGGCTCACCGTCATCACAGATCTGGCTCCCGACGTGACCATGACCCGGGCCGTCGAGGTGCCGGACGGGCTGCACGTCACGTTCGGCCCTGATGGCCACGAGGCGGTGTTCACCAGGACCTGGCTGGCCGGCCAGGTCCTGGCCGAGCCGGATGCCCGCAGCGAGGACGCCAAACGGCTCTGGTCGGCGCGCGACTTCCCGGCCGGCCCGCCTCGAACGGACTGGCAGTCGTACCTGGCGAGCGACGCGGTGCGCCTTGGCTGCCTGCGCGGCCTGCTCGCCAGCGGATTCATGCTGCTGACCGGCGTGCCTGCCGAGCCCGCCGCGGTGCTGGAGGTCGCCGCCTCCTTCAGCTATGTACGCGAGACCAACCACGGCCGGCTGTTCGACGTCAGGGTCGAGGCCACCCCGGCAAACCTCGCCTACACCGGCCTGCCGATCGGCCCCCATACTGACAACCCCTACCGGGACCCGGTCCCGACGATCCAGTTGCTGCACTGCCTGGCCAACGCCGCGAGCGGAGGCCAGTCCGGGCTCCTGGACGGCTTCCGGGCCGCGGCGCAGCTACGCGCGGAGGACCCAGCCTCCTTCGAGTGCCTGACGCGGACCCCGGTGACGTTCGCCTACGCCGACGCGACTGCTGACCTGCGCGCGACGAGGCCGATGATCGAGGTCAATCCGGCTGGCCTCATCCGAGGCGTCCGGTACAACAGCCGCTCGATGCAGCCGATGCGGCCGCGGGCCGGTGCCACGCCCTTTCATGCAGCCGAGGAGATGCGGGAGTTCTACCTCGCCTACCGGGCGTTCGCGGCTATCTTGCTGCGCCCCTACCTCACGCTCAGGTTCGACCTCGGTCCCGGCGACTGCGTCGTCTTCGACAACACGCGCCTCCTGCACTCGCGCACCGGCTTCGCGGCGGCGGGACAGCGGCACCTTCAGGGCTGCTACACCGACATCGATGGCGCCGAGTCGACGGCGGCCGTGCTCGCCAGGAACTGCCCACGGCGTGCCCGGTGACCTGCGGAGACCAGCGGCCTGACGAAAGTCGCAGCCTCACGAAAGTCGCAGCGGCTCGGTCGGCTAGTGCGCGAGCCGGCGCCGCACCCAGATCATGAGCTGGCCGCTCTCTCCCGGCGTCTCGGGGTGCCGCTCCTCTATCCGGTCCAGCCGGTAGCCGAGCTTGCGCGCGATGGCGGCGCTGGCGGCGTTAGCGGCGTCGCAGTGGATCTCGACCCGGTCCACCCCGGGCAAGGCCAGCGCGACGGCCGTCAGTGCCTTCCCGGCCGACGTCACGTAACCCTGTCCGGCCTGGTTAGCCGCGATCCAGTAGCCCATCTCGACGCTATTATCAGCTGGCCGTCGGTGTAGCGCGATCTCGCCGACGAGCGTGCCGCGGTCCGCGGTCAGCACCGAGTAGACGTAGCCGAGTCCGGACTCCCAGTTGTGGTCCAGCTCTTCGACGCGCGCCAGCTGGCTGGCACGATCGGCCGCCTCCGGGGTCGCCCATGGCATCCACGGCCGCAGGTACTCCAGGCTGGAGCCGACGGCGGTCGCGATGGCACCCGCGTCGCTCGCGCGGACCCGGCGGACGATTACCGGGCCGGCTTCGATTCGCTCCGGAGGCGCGTCGGGAGTCTGCTCGGGCACCGCTCCATCGTAGGGACCTGCCCGGCCTTGCCGAGCAGCCGGCAGCTCTGGCCGCGATGCGGGCAAGATAATTAGGACCGGAACGGGGCCGACCACCAGATCCCGCCCGGCCATGACGCGGCCCGCCGCGCGCGCCCGGGCGGTCAGCTGTGAGCTGGCTCGAGCGTCTCCACCGGGATCGACTGGATCGCCGCGAGCAACTCGGTCCAGAAAAAGGCCGCCGTGAAAAACATCAGCGTGTCGCCCTTCTCCAGCATGAGCTTGCGGTACATGACCATCTTGCCGACGTCATAACCGTCGAGCATGGCCAGCCAGTCCGCGTAATCGCCCGCGAGCACGAAAACGGCATCCGGCTCCGCAGCACCGCGTTCCCGGACTGATGCATCTGTCACCGTGCCGCCCTCGAACGCCAGCACCAGGGTGTCACCGTCGCCGCCGGCCGGCAGGTCCCGGACGGCCAGTGCCAGCTGGCCCGTCACGAACGGGCTGATCATGTCGATCCAGTCCCAGAAGTCCTGGAGCTTGCTGGCCTTGCGCTCGGGGTCGGGCCAGCCGTTGACGATGCGCTGGCAGTCCTGCGCCCATTCCTGCGTCATGAACCGGGCCATATCAGCCTCCTGCCAGGGTGGGCTTCACGTCGGACAGCATCTCCTGCATGTCGGGCGGCAGCGTCACGCCAACCATCGCCAGCTTCCGGTTCAGCTGATTCATGAAGAGCTCGGTGACCCGGTCGTCCGACCAGCCGAGCGGCTCGTAGTAGATGTAACTGGACCTGGCGGCGCTCATGGTGAGCAGCGTCCGCAGGGTATCCAGCAGGTCCTTCACGTAAGCGGGATCCTCCCGCAGTAGCTCCCGCACGAACCGCAGGCCGCCCTGGACGTGCCGGGCCTCGTCGCGGCAGGTGGCGGTGAAGCCGGTGTAGAAGCCGGGCAGCACCTTGAAGTCCCGGGCGTAGTTCAGCGTGATCTTCATGACCGACAGGGCCAGGACGCCCTCGATCCAGATGACATAGCAGGCCGCGTACTTCATCTGCAGGTGCTTGTTGTACGGATCGCGGCGCAGGTCATCGGTCAGGTAGGCCAGCAGCCCGAATGGCCCGACAAACGTCTCCTGGATGTACGGCCAGGACGCGTCCAGGATGTCCATGATGCCGTCGCCCTCGAGCCCGACGACCTCGCGGTAGAACCGGTCAAAAAACACCGTGTGCCGGGCTTCGTCTTCCAGATGGCTCGTCAGGAAGATCTTGTAGTCCTCCGGCACGCCGAAGAGCAATGGCGCCAGCTCGACCGCGACCTGGCGCTCGCCGTGGTGGAAGCCGGACGCGATCGACAGGAACGAGTTTCGCGAGTCGTCGGTCATCCGATCGGTCCAGTCGTTCTTGTCGACGGAGAAGTCGAGGTCGTTGACGTTCCAGCGCTGCCGCAGGTACCGGTCGTAGAGGCTCATCCACTCCGGCAGGCGCGCGGTCGGGACGTGTACGTACTCGATGACGTCATCGATGTCGACGCGGCCCAGGCCGGCCAGGTCAAATGCCTCGATGCGAGCGAGCCGTTCCTCGGCAACGGTCATGCGATGCTCCCTCCGTGACCCGCCAGCCCCAGCAGCGCCGTCCGCGAGGCGGTGCCGCAGGCAGGCACATTACTGATTGGTAATGCTAACCCCGCAGGCTGGTGGCCTGCTATGGCTGTTTTCGCGGACTTTTCGCGGACTTCAAGCAGGTCGAGTCGCCAGATCTCACTGGCGGGCAGCTCACATCACCTCCGGCGGGTGATGCCATTCGCCCGGATGAGAACGCACAGTGTGCAGACAGCCCTGAACCTGACGTCAAGCCGACGCGGGCGCTGGACGCTGCTCATGCGCGGTCCACGAGTGTGGCCGCCGACGACGCTCACGGAGGCATCGCAAAATGGGGTGGATCCTCGGGATCATCTACTTCGTGCTTATGGTCACGCTTGGCCTCATTTCCCTGCGGAAGGGCCACTGGGTCATGTTCATCGTGGGCTTGTTTATTCCGCTTTTCTGGCTCATCGGTGCACTCATGCCACCACGGCGGGCCGCCCGAATATGAGGCTCAGCAACCCTTAGGCGCCCGGTCCACGTCGGGCTCGTCCGGCTCAAGGGGCTGAACTGGACCAGCTGGAGGCCGGGCGGGAAGGAGTCAGCAGGGCAGATCCAGACCACAGCTATGCCAGATGTGAGGGTGGTTGGGCCTTCAGGTAGTATATAGGCGTTTTGATCATCGCTCGCATCGTATGTCCAGGTAGCTGAGGCATGGAGGACGGATGTCGGCTAGCGCAGGCAGAGAGGCACTGCCGGCATGGTCCGCGCCTGCTGCGCGATCTGCTGATACGCGCGACCGAGGGCCGGTGCGCGACGGTGCTTATACCGGTCAGCCCCGCAGCGCGAACCGGACAGTCCTGGCCGTCCTCGGCGCCATAACAGCCGGGGCCGCAGCGGCGATTGCCTGTTCGTCCGGTGC
>DASXKI010000436.1:0-6328 GCA_036496945.1 Streptosporangiaceae bacterium
GTACACGGCGGGCCTCGCGCCCGGCGAGCAGGTGCTGCTGACCGACGACGACGGCAGCGTGCTCGAGACCGACAGCGCGAACGTCTTCGTCGTGGCTGGCGGCGTGCTCCGGACCCCGGCGGCCGACGGCCGGATCCTGCCTGGCATCATGCGCGGCCGCGTGCTCGCGGCCGCCCGGTCGATGGACGTCACAGTCGCCGAGGCACCGCTACCGCTCGCCGACCTGGTCGCGGCCGACGAGGTGTTCGTGACCAACGCCATCCGCGGCGTGCTGCCAGTGCTCGCCGCCGACGGCCGGAACGACGGCTGGCCCCGCGGCGCGACCACGGCCAGGCTGGCCGCGGCCGTCCGCGATCCCGGTTTCAAGAACCACGATCACAGGGAACGGGGTCGACCCCCATCCCCGCAGCCCTCCGAGTTCGCGGTCGCCTCGCCGAGGCGTAACCCCCGCAGCGCGACCGCCCCGGTGCTCGTCATCGATAACTACGACTCGTTCACCTACAACCTGGTGGACTTGCTGCGCGCTGGCGGCGCGGCGGTCGAGGTCGTGCGCAACGACGAGGCGACCGCCGCACAGGTGGCCAGCTACGGCGCGGCCGGCGTGGTGATCTCGCCGGGCCCGTGCGCGCCCGCCGAGGCCGGGATCTGCGTGGACGTGGTCCGGGCGCTCGGCGGCCGGACGCCTGTGCTGGGGGTTTGTCTCGGTCACGAGGCCATCGTGGTCGCCTACGGCGGCTCGATCGAACGGGTCGACCCGGTCCACGGCAAGGCGTCCGTGATCGAGCATGACGGGCAGGGCATCTTCGCTGGCCTCCCGCCGGCGTTCCCGGCGGCCCGGTATCACTCGCTCTTGCTGGCTGAGGCCAGCCTGCCGACTGTCCTCGCGATTAGCGCTCGGTCCGCCGGGCTGCCGATGGCTGTCCGGCATCGCACGTTCCCTGTCGACGGCGTGCAGTTCCACCCGGAGTCGATCCTGACGCACTCGGGGCCGCTGCTGATCGGGAACTTCCTGCGGCGCGTCCGCCGGTCGTAAGCGCCGGCCGGCCCGCTAGCGCAGCCCCGGGGCCTTCTTGAGCGCTGTCTGCAGCAGCCTGTCGATGAGCAGCGGGAACGGCAGGCCGCTTGCCTCCCACATTTTCTGGAAATACGACGCCGGCGACAGGCCAGGCATGGTGTTGATCTCGTTGATGAGGATCTCGCCGTCCCTGGTGTAGAAGAAGTCGACCCTGGCCAGGCCCTCGCACGACACCGCGTCGAACGCCGCCGCGCCGAGGCGGCGGATCTCCTGGAGCGCGCTGTCCGGGATTCGCGCCGGGATCGCCATGCCGCTGGCGGAGTCCAGGTACTTGGCCTCGAAGTCCCAGAACTCCTCGCCGCCGTCAACGAGCAACTGGCCGGGGATGCTGGTGTCCGGGGGCGCGCCGTCAATGCCCTCGAGCACCGAGACCTCGACCTCGGCGCCGTCGATCGCAGCCTCGACCAGCACCTTCGGGTCGTACTGGCGGGCCAGCGCGATCGCGTCGTACAGCTGGGCCAGGTCGTGGGCCTTGGAGGTGCCGATGCTGGATCCGCCGCGGGCCGGCTTGACGAACAGCGGCCAGCCGAGCTCGGCAATGTCGTCGAGCACCGGCTTGGCTTCGAGCGAGAGCACGTCGCCAGACTCAGTGACCGGCCAGTCGCGCTCCCTGACCACCACGTAGGGCCCGACCGGCAGGCCCTTCGCCTTGAAGATCAGCTTCATGTATTCCTTGTCCATGCTGACGGCGCTCGCCAGAACCCCAGCGCCGACGTAGGGCACTCCGGCCATCTCCAGCAGGCCCTGGATGGTGCCGTCCTCGCCGTACGGGCCGTGCAGCACGGGCAGGACGACGTCGACCTCGCCGAACAGATGCGGGATCTGCGCGGGCGCGCTCGCCACGAGGGCGCCCGCCGTGGCCGTCCTGATGGTGCCGGTGCCCGACCATGGGACGAGCGGAGAGTCGGGCTCGGCCACCGCCGCGACCGTGGGCAGCTGGCCGTCGGTGACGGTGAGCCGCTCGGGCGCGTCGGCCACCTGCACCCAGCTGCCGTCGGTCGTGATGCCGACCGGGATCACGTCGTAGCGTGACCTGTCGATGGCGCCCAGCATGTTGCCGCCGCCCATGCAGGACACCTGGTGCTCCGGCCCCCGCCCGCCGAAGACGACCGCGACCCTGATCTTGCGCTGCTCGCTCACGAACTCCTCCAGTCCACGTCCAGCACGCCCGTCGTGTGGTGTCCCCACATCAGACGCCGTAACGCTCCGGCTTGGCCGATCTGCTGGCCAGCAGCAGCACCGCCTGCCCGATCTCCAGCCCGTCGTGCATGACCCCGGCGATGACCTCGGTGATTGGCATCTCCACGTCGTGCGCGCGGGCAAGCTGAAGCACCGACTCCGACGACTTGACGCCTTCCACGGTCTGGGTCGTCGCGGCCAGCACGTCCGCGAGCGGTATGCCGCGGCCGAGCTTCTCGCCGAACGCCCGGTTCCTGGCCAGCGGTGAACTGCAGCTGGCCACCAGGTCACCCATGCCGGCCAGGCCCGCGAACGTGTGCTGGTCCGCGCCGAGCGCTGCGCCGAGCCTGGCGATCTCGGCCAGGCCCCTGGTAATCAGCATCGCCCGGGTATTGTCGCCGAGGCCCATGCCCCCAGCGATGCCGACGGCGATCGCGATGACGTTCTTGACCGAGCCGCCGAGCTCGCAGCCGACCAGGTCCGGGTTGGTGTAGGGGCGGAAATAGGCGGTGTGACACGCCTTCTGGAGCTGGTCGGCTACAGCCTGGTCGGCGCACGCCACCACGGTCGCGCAGTACTGCCTGGCCGCGATCTCCGGCGCCAGGTTGGGTCCGGAGATCGCCGCGATGCGCTGCGGACCGGCCCCGGTGATCTGCGCGATGACCTGGCTCATCCGGTCGCCGGTGCCGAGCTCGATGCCTTTCATGAGGCTGACCAGCAGCGCCCCGGGGGGCACCAGGTCGCGCCAGTCGGTCAGGTGCTGCCGCAGCGTCTGGGCCGGGACGGCGAGGAACACAAGGTCGGCGCCGGCCAGCGCCTCCGCCGGGTCCGCGGTGGCGTGGAGCGTCGCGGGCAGTGAGACGCCGGGCAAGTAGGCGGGCGACTCGCGTCGCGCGCTGATGAGCTCGGCCAGCTCGGGTCGGCGGCACCACAGCGTCACCGAGGTTCCGGCGTCGCACAGCACCTGGGAGAACGTGGTGCCCCAGGCTCCGGCGCCGAGCACGGCAGCCCTCACCAGGCTGCGCTCCGTCTGCGAATCCCGGACCGGGACTCGCCGCCGTCGCGGTCAGCAGGCACGATCACGAGCCGGAGGTCCCCGCCGCCGGTCCGTCATCGGCCGGGTCTGTGCTGCTGGTGTCCGCCGCGGCGGCTTCGCCGGCGTCCTGGAGCGCGCGCAGGTCCTGGCGCAGCTTCCGGCGGGCGACGGCCGGGTGGTAGGCCTCGGCCGGCGGCGGCAGCCCGCGCAGGCCGCCGAGCAGCGCGGCTACCTCGGTCATGATCTTGTCGGTGGCGGCCCTGAGCACCGGGTTGGTCAGCGGCAGGCCGGCGAACTCGGACAGGTCGACCGGCGGGCCGGCCACGACCTGCACAGTCTTGCGCGGCAGGAACTTAGGCACGAACTTGCCGTACGGCAGGATCCGCTGCGCGCCCCAGTGCGCGATCGGCACCACTGGGATGTTGGCTTCCAGCGCCAGGCGCGCGACGCCGGTCTTCGAGACCATCGGCCACTGGTCGGGGTCCCTGGTGACGGTGGCCTCGGGATAGAAGATCACGCAGGCGTCGTTCTTGGCGGCCAGCTCGGCCGCCTGCCTGAGCACCAGCGCCGCGTCAGCCTGGCCGCGGTAGACAGGCAGCTGGCCGAGCTTGCCGATGACCGTGCCGATCACCGGGATGGAGAACAGCGACGACTTGGCCAGGAATACCGGGTAGCGGCGGGCGCTGTCGGCGAACAGCGAAACCGCGAAGATGTCCATGTACGACAGGTGGTTGGAGGCCAGGATCACCGGGCCATCGGCGGGGATGTTCTCCTGGCCGCTCCAGTCGAGCCGCATCATCATCCGGATGCCGGGCCGCAGCAGGATCTTGGAGAAGTTCCGCCAGGCATTGGAATAGCTGCCATCAGCCGGCTTGCGCGCCTTCTTGCCTGCCATCGCTTCCCTCCGGCCGCCGGCCGCCACGTGGCCGCGGCGCCATGATCTGCCTCAGTCTGTCCGGTCCCGCGTTGCCCTGTCGAGCCGTCGCGGGAGGATCATACGCATGGCACCCGACCTTGACCGCCAGGCCGCCCAGCCGGCCACGCTGACCTGGTCGCTAGTAATCCCCGTCAAAGTACTTGCCCGGGCCAAGTCGAGGCTCACCGGGCTTGCTGGTCAGCGCCGGTCCGACTTCGCCCTCGCGATGGCGGCCGACACCATCGCCGCCGCCATCCAAGCCGACACTGTCGCCGCTGTCCTCGTGGTCACCGACGACCCGGAGGTGGGTGGCATCGCCGCTGGCCTTGGCGCCGTCGTGCTCGCGGACACGCCGGGGTCCGGGCTCAACGCCGCGCTCGCGCACGGCGCCGCCTACTCGCAGGACCGCTGGCCAGACCGCGGCCGGGCCGGACTAGCCGGCGACCTGCCGGCGCTCAGGCCGCAGCAGCTGACCGCGGCGCTCGCGGCGGCGGCCCGGCTCGGCTCGGCGTTCGTGCCTGACGCTGACGGCACCGGGACGACCCTGTACGCGGCGGTGCCTGGGGCGCAGTTTCGGCCGCAGTTCGGCCCGGCGTCACGGGACCGGCACCTGGCGACCGGCGCGGTCGAGATTGGCGCGGTTGAGATTGGCGCCGTCGAGATCGGCGCGGTTGAGATTGGCGCGGGGGAGCTACGTGCTGCTGACCTAGCTGGCTTGCGGCGCGACGTGGACACTATTGACGACCTGCGCGCTGCCGCGAAGATCGGGGTCGGCCCGCGCACCCAGGCGCTACTGGAGGCCGGCGGCATGGATGCGGAACTACTGGGGCTATGACCCCAGCAGTTCCGCACCCATAACCCGATTACCGCGATTACCCCAGACGAACTTTTCGGTAATAACAGCCTAGATATGGACGATCGGGCACGTGAGCGTCCTGGTGATGCCGGCCACGCCCTGGATCTGGGCAACAACAAGCCGGCCAAGGTCATCCACGTTGGCCGACTCGGCCCGGACGATGACGTCGTAGGGCCCGGTGACGTCGTCGGCCTGCGTGACGCCGGTGATCTGCCCGATAGCGAGAGCTACCTCGGCCGCTTTCCCGACCTCAGTCTGGACGAGAATGTACGCCTGCACCATGTCGCCCTCCACGGTCGTGGTTGTCACGGCAACGGTACCGTAGGGACGCCCCGTGATCACAGCACCAGTCGGTGAGCCAGGAGACCGCATGACCGTCGCCGATCTCGGCGAGTTCGGCCTGATAGCGGCCATCCAGGCGGTGCTGCCGCCGGACCCGTCCGCAATCGTCGGCGTCGGCGACGACGCCGCGGTGCTGCCCGTGCCGGGCGGCCGGGTGGTCGCGAGCACGGATCTGCTGGTCGAGGGCAGGCATTTCCGCCGCGGCTGGTCGGGGCCGCGGGACATCGGGGCGAAGGCCGCCGCTCAGAACCTCGCCGATATCGCGGCGATGGGCGCGGTTCCGACGGCATTGCTGTTTGGGCTGGCCATTCCGGGTGATGTCGCCGTGGCCTGGGTGCTGGATGTGACCGCGGGAATGGTGGCCGAATGCAGCCGCGCCGGGGCCGCCATCGTCGGCGGGGACATCACCAGCGCAGACGCCATCATGCTGGCCATTACCGCGCTTGGCCACCTGGCTGGCCGCGAGCCGGTCACCCGAGGCGGCGCCAGGGCCGGCGACGTGCTGGCGATCAGCGGCCCGGTCGGCAGGTCTGCCGCCGGCCTGGCACTGCTCCAGGCCGGCGCGCAGGACGTACTGGGCGATCCGGCGAGCCTGGCTGACCTGGTCAGCGCGCATCGCCAGCCCCGGCCCGACTACGAGGCCGGCCCGGAGGCCGGAGCGGCTGGCGCGACCGCGATGATCGACGTCAGCGATGGTCTTGTTGCCGATCTCGGCCACATCGCGACGGCGAGCGGCGTCTGCCTGAGCCTGGCGACGGCCAGCCTGCCGGGCACGAGCGAGCTAACGGCTGCGGCCGGGCGGCTGGGCGCTGACTGGCGCGAGTGGGCGCTAGCGGGCGGTGAAGATCATGCGCTGGCGGCCACGTTCCCGGCACAGCAGGACGTCCCGGCGACGTGGACGGTGATCGGAACGGTGCGCCCGGG
>DASXKI010000437.1:0-8210 GCA_036496945.1 Streptosporangiaceae bacterium
GGGTAGCGGCAAGGGCGGCGCCGGAGACAGGGACAAGTCCCTGGAGACCGCGCTCGCGCAGATCGAGCGGCAGTTCGGCCGTGGCGCCATTATGCGGCTCGGCGACGAAACCCGCGCCCCGATCGAGGTCATCCCGACCGGTTCTATCGCCCTCGACGTGGCGCTCGGGATCGGCGGCTTCCCCCGGGGTCGGATCATCGAGATCTACGGGCCCGAGAGCAGCGGCAAGACGAGCCTTGCGTTGCACGCGATCGCAAATGCGCAGAAGGCTGGCGGTATCGCCGCCTTCATCGACGCCGAGCATGCGCTCGACCCGGACTACGCCCAGAAGCTCGGCGTCGACACCGACGCGCTCCTGGTCTCCCAGCCGGACACCGGCGAGCAGGCGCTGGAGATCGCGGACATGCTGATCCGCTCCAGTGCCATCGACGTCATCGTCATCGACTCCGTCGCTGCGCTGGTGCCGCGCGCCGAGATCGAGGGCGAGATGGGGGACAGCCACGTCGGCCTCCAGGCCAGGCTGATGTCCCAGGCGCTCCGCAAGATCGCCGGCGCGCTCAACCAGACGAAGACCACGGCGATCTTCATCAACCAGCTGCGGGAAAAAATCGGCGTCATGTTCGGAAGTCCAGAAACGACGTCTGGAGGCAAGGCGCTCAAGTTCTACGCTTCGATTCGGCTGGATATCCGCCGAATTGAGACGCTGAAGGACGGGACCGACGCGGTCGGCAACAGGACTCGCGTCAAGGTGGTGAAGAACAAGGTATCGCCGCCTTTCAAGGTCGCGGAATTCGACATTCTGTACGGACACGGCATAAGCCGCGAAGGCAGCCTGATCGACCTCGGCGTCGAGCAGGGCATCGTACGCAAGGCCGGAGCCTGGTACACCTACGACGGCGACCAGCTCGGCCAGGGCAAAGAAAACGCCAGGAACTTCCTGCGCGACAACCCCGACCTCGCCGACGGGATCGAAAAGAAGATCAAGGAGAAGCTGGGCGTCGGCGCAAAGGTCGACGCCGAGGCCGGCAATGCAGGCGGCCCCGGTGCCGCACCGGCTGGGTCAGCCGCACCGGCTGGGTCTGCGCGGGCGCCTGGGTCTGCCCGGGCACCTGGGCTGGCCTCGGTGACGAGCCTGCGCGACGAGTAGGCCCCCGGTGGCGGGGCGACGCCGTCAGCGTGGCAGCACTGAGTTCGGATCCGTCGGCGGCCTGGCAGGCGCGAGCCAGGCCACCGATACCGAACCTCAGGTCGACGGGGCAAGGCGGCGGGCCGCCGATGCCGGGCCAGAGGCCGACCCCGAGGCTGTGGCGCGTCAGATCTGCCTGCGGCTGCTGACGACCGCGCCGCGCACGCAGGCGCAGCTGGCTACTGCGCTGCGCCGCAAGGGCGTACCGGAGGACGCTGCCGCGGCGGTGCTGGCCAGGTTCGCCGAGGTCAAGCTCATCGATGACGCCATGTTCGCCCGGGCGTGGGTGGACTCACGGCACTACGGCCGCGGCCTCGCGAGCCGGGCGCTCGGGGCCGAGCTTCGCCAGCGCGGCGTGCCTCGAGACGATATCCAGGCAGCACTCAGCGAGCTGAGCCCGGATGTGGAGCTCGAGACCGCGCGCGGGCTGATCGCGCGGCGGCTGCCTGGGACCGCCGGGATGCCTGCTCCGGCGCGGATCAGGCGGCTCGCCGGTGTGCTAGCCCGGAAAGGCTACAGTTCAGGCCTTGCGTACCGAGTTGTCCGCGATGCGCTGGAGGCGGAGGCCGGTGACGACCCCGTTCCCCTCTATGAGTTGGCAGATCTCCCTGAGCCGGATGGCGAGGAAGAGGCCGCTGAGGTGTAGTAGGGCAGCAAATCTCGATCGAAGATCATCTGCATGTGCTTGCTCAAATCGTTATAAGCGTTTAGCCTCACGGCAGCGAGGTTTTCTGCTTAGTGCAATGAAGTTCGGCGTGAAGGCGATTACAGATAGAGATGGCGCGACGGCGGTGGCGATCGGACAAAGCGATCGAATCCGTCGCCTGACGGCCTTGAAAGCAGCGGACGGGCGCAGGTCCGGAGCAACGGCGGCAGGCGCCGCCTAAGCGGGACCGGCAGGGCAGATGGAAGGAGGGTGCGGCAGTGGCTAGGGCAGCTCGCCTGTATGAGAGGCGGGCCGGCCGGTGGATGGCGGGGCGGCCATGACAGTGCGGAGGCCGCGATCATCCCGCAACACATCGAGCTATCGCCCCTAGCTCGTGATGTCGCTGCTGGGCGGCACCGAGAGCGCGCAGCAGCGAAAATTGCAGTCGTGCTGGTCAACGGCACATTCTGCGCCCCGCCGTGTTTCTACTGCACGGGCAGTACCCCTCGCTGCAGGCGTGTATGCCTGCTTACGGCTAGCGATGTACGCGGGCCAGGGTGGGAGAGGGGCGGTCTTGAACATCAGCGGGCCTGTGTTTGCAGTAGTGATAATTGGCTGCCTGGCCGCGATCGGCGCTCTTGCGGTCCTGGTCGTCCTGCTTCGCCGCAGCGGGAGTGTGACGCCTCCGGCCGAGCGGCGCCAGGCCGAGTTGCGCCCGGCCGAGCCGCGCCAGGAGCCTGCGCAGCTGCCCGAGGCTGAGTCCGCCCGGATCCAAGCTGATGCCGATAATTTCGCCGCCGACCTGAAGGCCAAGGCCGAGCGTGAAGCGGCCGAGATCGTGAGCAAGGCTGAGGCCGCCGCCGCGGCAGCGGCGCAGAGCCGGAGCGAGGCCGAAGCCGAAGCCACAGCGGCCAAGGAAGACGCCCGGCGGCTGCGAGCCGACATCGAGCGACGCGAGGACCGGCTGGGCGAGCGCGAACAGCGCATCGATGAGCTCGTCCGCAAGGTTGAGGAACGCTCTGCCGAGCTCGATGCCCGCCGGGCCGACATCGACCGGCTCGGGGCCGAGCGACGGGCGGAGCTGGAGCGGGTAGCCGGTCTGTCGTCCGATCAGGCCAAGGCGGAGCTAGTTGCCGCGATCGAGGGCCAGGCCAAACGGGATGCGGTTCCCATCGTCAGGGACATCGAGGCCGAGGCTCATAAGGAAGGCAATAAGCGCGCCCGCAAGATCGTCACACTCGCTATCCAGCGCATCGCCAGCGAGCAGACCAGCGAGTCCGTCGTCTCGGTCCTCCACCTGCCGGGCGACGAAATGAAGGGCCGGATCATTGGCCGCGAAGGCCGCAACATCCGTGCCTTCGAGTCCGTGACGGGCGTCAACCTCATCATCGACGACACGCCCGAGGCAGTGCTGCTGTCCTGTTTCGATCCGGTACGGCGCGAGATCGGCAGGCTGACCCTGGAGCGCCTGGTCCTGGACGGCCGGATTCATCCGCAGCGTATCGAAGAGGCCTACGACCGTAGCAAAGCGGACATCGAGGCGCTCTGCGTCCGCGCCGGTGAAGACGCCCTGGTCGACGTCGGGATCACCGACATGCACCCGGAGCTGACCAACCTGCTCGGCCGCCTGAAGTACCGCACGTCGTATGGCCAGAACGTGCTCAAGCATCTGATCGAGTCGGCGCACATCGCCGGCATCATGGGCAGCGAGCTGGGCATGGACCCCGTGCTGATGAAGCGCGCCACGCTGCTGCACGACATCGGCAAGGCCCTCACGCACGAGGTGCAGGGCAGCCACGCGCTGATCGGCGCCGAGATCGCCCGCAAGTACGGCGAGTCTGAGGACGTCGTGCACGCGATCGAGGCTCATCACAACGAGGTCGAGGTCCGGACAGTCGAGGCAGTCCTCACGCAGGCGGCGGACGCTATTAGCGGCGGCAGGCCAGGTGCGCGTCGTGAGTCGCTCGAGGCCTACGTCAAGCGCCTCGAACGGCTGGAGGCTATCGCAATGGCCCAGGACGGCGTCGAGAAGGTTTTCGCCATGCAGGCGGGCCGGGAGATCCGGGTGATGGTCAAGCCAGCCGACGTCGACGACATCCAGGCCCAGGTCATCGCCCGCGATGTCGCCAAGCGGGTCGAGGACGAGCTGACCTACCCAGGCCAGATCCGGGTGACCGTGATCCGGGAGTCGCGCGCCACCGAGTTCGCGCGCTAGCTGGTCAGTCGGAGCGCCCCGGCGCCGCGGCGTTCCGGCGTCCTGCGGGTGCCCCCGGGCGTCGTGGTTTCCCGGCTCAATGTCCCAGAGCGCCTCGGCACTCCAGCCGCTGGGCCGGGAGTGTCCTAGCCCGCCTCGGGCGTGATGACGTCGATCTTTGGCACGCCCGGCGGTTCGAAGCCAAGGATCTGGCCGTAGAACGACAGTTCCGCCTCCAGCGCCGCTATGAGGGTCTCCGCCTTGCGGAAGCCGTGGGACTCGCCCTCGAAGCTGATGTACGCGTACCTGGTCCCGTGCGCAGCTAGGTCTGCGGCGATGCTCTCAGCCTGCGCCGGTGGCACCACCGGGTCGTCCAGGCCCTGGAGCAGCAGGATCGGGCAGGTCGCCGCTGTGACGTGGCCGACTGGGGCCCGTTCCTCGTACAGGGTCTCGAAGCCTGGCAGCGGGCCGATCAGGCCGTCAAGATACCGGGACTCAAAGTCGTGCGTCGTTGCGGCGAAGTCGCTCAGGTCCGAGACCCCGTAGTAGGACGCGGCTGCGCTGAACACCCGGCCGCGCCTGGTACCCGTCGTCACCGCGGCGAGCGTCGTCCAGCCGCCGGCTGAGCCACCGCGGATGGCCAGCCGCTTCGGGTCGGCGCTAGCGGCCTCCGCGACCCACAAAGCGGCCGCGATCGCGTCCTGGACGTCGACGACGCCCCACTGGCGGCGCAGCCGCTCGCGGTACTGCCGGCCGTATCCGCTCGAGCCACCGTAATTCACGTCGATGATCCCGATGCCCCGGCTGGTGAAGTAGGCCTTGGTCAGGTCGAGCACTGGCGCGACGCGGCTCGTTGGCCCGCCGTGCACCCAGACCACGTACGGCGGCCGCTCGTCGGCCGGCCCCGTCACGTCGGAGTTCGTCGGCGGATACAGGAGCGCGTGGACCACCTGCCCATACGGACCTTCGAAGTCCACGGGCTGCGGGACCGGCAGGTAGGCCTCGTCGGGCAGCTCGCCGCGATCACGCTGAAGTATCTCGGTCTTGCCGGTGGCGGCCACGACCCTGATGACGGCCGAGCGGGTCATAGGCCCGCCGGCGACGGCGGCGATGGAGTCGCCGTCGGCCGACAGCGCTGGGCCGAACTCGTCGAACGGGGTGTCCACGTCCTTCAGCTCGCACGACTCCGGATCCAGGATCGCCAGCCGCGTTGCGCCAGCGCCGTGCGTCACCGCCAGCCGCCCATCACCCAGGAGCGCGAAGGGCCTGGCGCCGAGTTGCCAGAGTGGCCCGGCGAAGTCCTCGTCAGCGGGGAACAGCGCCATCGGCGGCTCCCCGCTGAGCCCTAGCTGGTAAATGTTCCACCAGCCCGGCCAGTCCGTCGCGACGTACAGGCTGGTGTTGTCCCGCCACAGCGGCGCCAGCACGGACTCGCGCTGGCTGCCCATGAGCAGCCTGCCGTTGCCCGGCATCCCGTTCGCCACGGGAGCGACGCGCAGCTCTGTTCCATCCCAGGGCATGTGCGGGTGGTTCCAGCAGATCCAGGCCAGCCATTTCCCGTCTGGGGACGGCGTGGGGTAGGCGAAAAAGTCCGCTCCGTCTACGAGGGTCCGGATCGCGTCAGGCTGGTCGGCGGCCGATCCATCCAGCGGCACGGCGACGATGGCGCGGCTGACCTTGCCGTCCTCGTGCCGCTCTTGCACGCACCAGACCTCCTCGCGGTTCGGCGACAGCGCAAAGTCCGCATAACGCAGCCCCGCCGCCGGGAGCGTGCCCGAGCCGGATGCCGCCGTGATCGCGGCCGGATCAGGCGTCAGCGGCGTCGGCGGCTCCTTGCCGTCGGCCACGCCCGGCGCGGCCAGATAGAGCCGCTGGTCAGCGAAGTTGGCGAACAGCAGCAGGTAACCGCGCGCGGCCTTGCCGGGGTGCTGGGCGGGCAGCGCGGACCGCGGAATGGGCAGGTATGACAGCCCGCCGTATTCGTGCACCCTGGTCCTGGCACTCCACGGTGCAGGCAGCAGCATCGTCTCCTTGCCGCCGGAGCCGTGCATCACCGTGGTGCGGCCGCCCTCGTCCGGAAGCCCTAGCTGCCACCAGGTGTCGCTGCCCAGGACTGTCGGAAAGCTCCCCGTGGCCTGCGCGCTGGCGACCTCGACGGCGGTGATGGGCGACGGCCACTCGCCGAACGGGACAGCGGGAACCGTGACGTCCGCGTTGACCTGCCCGTCTGTGCCATCTGGCTGCCCTGTCGAGTCGACGGCGACTTCGCTCCCGCTGTCTGTCATAGGCATATCGTGCCCTACCCGGCGACCCCGCGAAGCCGCGAATCAGGACACTCGTTCAATCCGCGCCCCTAGCGGGTAAACCCGTGGTGCCAGTCGACGTCAATCGCCGTCAGAGCGCCGCTCGCCTGTTTGAGCTCCGAAAGCCGCCAGCGGCCGTCGCGGCCCTGCCGGCCGTCTAACCTTGACCACATGGCCGGCGCCGTGACCCAGCGAAGCTTCGAGATCCGCACCTACGGGTGCCAGATGAACATGCACGACTCCGAGCGCCTAGCCGGCCTCCTCGAGTCGGCCGGCTACCAGCGGGCCGCAGCCGGGGCGGACCCAGACGTGGTCGTCTTCAACACCTGCGCGGTTCGCGAGAATGCCGATAATCGCCTCTACGGGAACCTGGGTCATCTCCTACCGGTTAAGAACGCCCGCCCTGGCATGCAGATCGCCGTAGGCGGCTGCCTGGCCCAGAAGGACAGGGCGACGATCACGGAGCGGGCGCCGTGGGTGGATGTGGTCTTCGGCACGCACAACATCGGCTCGCTGCCGGTCCTGCTTGAACGGGCGAGGGTCCAGCAGCAGGCGCAGGTGGAGATCCTGGAGTCGCTGGAGCGCTTCCCGTCGGTTCTCCCGGCCAGCCGCGAGTCGCCCTACTCGGCGTGGGTGGCGATCTCCGTCGGCTGCAACAACAGCTGCACGTTCTGCATCGTGCCGAGCCTGCGTGGGCGCGAGGAGGATCGCCGGCCTGGCGACGTCCTAGCCGAGATCGAGGCTCTGGCGTCGGACGGTGTGCTGGAGGTCACCCTGCTGGGGCAGAACGTCAATTCCTATGGCGTGGGGTTTGGCGACCGGCTCGCGTTCGGCAAGCTTCTCCGTTCTTGCGGGAACGTGGTCGGTCTTGAGCGCGTCAGGTTTACTTCGCCGCATCCGCGTGATTTCACCGAGGACGTTATTGGCGCGATGGCCGACACGCCGAATGTGATGCCCCAGCTGCATATGCCGCTCCAGTCTGGGTCGGACTCGGTCCTGCGCGCGATGCGCCGGGCGTACCGGCGGGATAAGTACCTAGCGATCCTGGACCGGGTCCGGTTGGCGATGCCCGAGGCCGCGATCACGACCGACATCATCGTTGGCTTCCCCGGCGAGACCGAGCAGGACTTCGCCGACACCCTCGACCTCGTACGTCAGGCCCGGTTCGCTGGGGCGTTCACGTTCCAGTACTCCATCCGGCCGGGCACGCCCGCTGCGGAGATGCCAGACCAGGTGCCGCCCGAGGTTGTCGCCGAGCGCTACGAGCGGCTGGCCGCGCTCGTCACCGAGGTCTCCTGGCAGGAGAACCAGATGCTGATCGGCCGTGAGGTCGAAGTCCTGGTGGCCGACGGGGAGGGTCGCAAAGACACTGCCACGCACCGGATGTCGGGCCGGGCCCGTGACAACAGGCTGGTTCACTTCACCCCCGTCGAGCCCGCGCCGAGGCCCGGCGACGTGATCACGACAAACGTCACCGCCGCCGCACCGCATTATCTGCTCGCTGACGGATCTCCCAGGAGCGTCCGGCGCACTCGTGGTGGGGACGCCTGGGCGGCGCGACTCGCCGGATCGGGGAGCGGTACCGCCACTGGCAGCTCAGTCCTGCTGGGGATGCCGTCCCGCCGCGCGGCCGACTGACGAGGCCGGAGCCTCGTCAGCTATGACCGGGTGTCATGAGACGGGACTCTTAGCCAGCTGACTCGGGCTCGTCCTCATCGTCGTCGTCGTCGTCATCATCGTCATCGTCATCATCATCGAAGTCGTACTCGTCGTCGTACTCGTCATCGAGGTCGATCTCCTCGTCCTCGTCCTCGTCTTCGAATTCGTCGTCGCTGTCGAATTCGTCTTCCTCGCTCGGCGTGTCGAGGTCATCGGTGTACG
>DASXKI010000438.1:0-10252 GCA_036496945.1 Streptosporangiaceae bacterium
GTCGCTGACGACAGCCAGAGCAGGTCATGGCCAATGTGCGCGCGCAGCCTCGCGACGAAGTCGGGGATCGGCATGGCCGCGAGACTACCGCGCCCGATCCCCGACTGCGGACGCCACGATCCGCACCTGAGCGGCCCAAAACCTGTCGCGGATCGGGGCCAGACCGCGAATGCTAGACACCATGTCAGCGACCCCAGACCTGCCCGAGCGGCAGTTCGGCTCGTGGGACATGTTCGTCCCGCCCGAGGAAGACCCGCGCGAGCAGGGCGGCGACATCGTCGAAGGCGAGCGAGCCACGCTCGTGAAGTACTTGCGCGACTACCGCCTGACGCTCGAGCTCAAGTGCGCGGGCCTGGACGCCGAGGCCATGGCCCGGCGCTCGGTGGAGCCCTCAAACCTGTCCCTGCTGGGACTCGTGCGGCACCTCGCCGGGGTCGAGCAGTACTGGTTCCGGATCGTGCTGGCGGGCCAGGAGGAGCCGCGGCATTACCGGACCGACGCGGACCCGAACGGCGACTTCAATGGTGCCGTGCCGGACCCCGAGGTCGTGGCCGACGCCTGGGCTACCTGGCGGGCCGAGGTCGCGCTGGCGGAGAGGTTCGTCGACGCGGCGCCGGACCTGGAGGTCAGGGGCACCTACCACTACGGCGAGCACGACAGCGGCTCCATCTCGCTGCGCCAGGTCCTGGTGCACATGATCGAGGAGTACGCCCGCCACATCGGCCACGCGGACTTCCTGCGCGAGCGGATCGACGGACGGGTCGGGCAATAGCACGAGCAGCATCCCCGGCGGCGCACCTGGGGGCGGAGTCAGGACCGGTCGCGCTTGACCACCGGGGGGTCGGGCTCGGTCAGGCCCAGCAGCGGCTCGTCGGTCGACCGGATGTCCGCGGTCGGCAGGCCGGCGGGATACAGCTTCCTGGCCTTCTCCGCGACCGAGATCGCGATCTCGACGTGCTGACGACGCGAGGCCGCATAGAAAGCCTGGGCGTCGTCGCTCAGCTTGGGACTGGCATGCAGCGGCTTGTCGCTCACCGCGAGCAGCGTGGCGGTCGGGATCCGGTAGCGGAAGCCATTGGCGGCCACGGTCGCCGACTCCATGTCCACGGCGATCGCTCGCGACAGCCGCAACCGGTCAGTCACGGTGGCGAGGTTCAGCTCCCAGTTCCGGTTGGCGGTGGTGAAAACGATGCCCATCCGGCTCCGCAGCCCACGAGCCGCCACCTCGTCGAGAAGCAGCGTGTTGAGCGTGTGATTCGAGACGACGGGGACGCTCAGCGGCAGCACGTCGTCCAGGACGCGGTCATCCCGCATGAACGCCGTCGCCAGGACCAGGTCGCCGATCTCCTGATGGTTACGCAGGCCGCCGCAGTGCCCGATCATCAGCACCAGGTCGGGGCGCAGCACGGCGAGGTGGTCGGTGATCGTCTTAGCGTTGGATGGGCCGACGCCGATGTTGACCATCGTCAGCCCCGCCCGGCCGGGCAGCTCGTGATGCCATGCCGGCATCTGCCGGTCGTCGGAGTCCGGACCCGTGGAGTCCGGCAGTGCGGCCCGGAACTCTTCCACGTGCCAGGCATAGTTGGTCAGCAGCACGTAGCGCTGGAACGAGTCGGCCGAAGTGCCGGTGTAGTGCCGGAGCCGGTCAATGGACAGGGCCATCCGTTCCGGCCCGAAGAGGAACAGCTTCTTGCGTCGCAGGTCTGAGCTCGTCTCGTCGACGGCAGGCCCGAGCGCAGGATCACGGAGGTCGACCGCCGGGCGGCCTGGGCTGACCGAGATGCGGGCGCCGGCCGCCGCCAGGCGGCCGAGCTCCCGTTCCAGGTACCAGCGGATAGCGCCGGGCGAGGAGAACTCGCCTTCGAGGATCGGGTTGTGCACCGACCACGGGCGCTCGACGGTCAGCTGCGGATAGCGCCCAGCCCTGTCGGCCTCTTCCAGCGCATCACACACGCGTGAGATCTCTGCCTGGCGGTCGGCGGCCGGGATGACCGAGAAGTCCAGCGACATCGTCACCCGGCCATCATGCCAGCAACGGCCACCCGCGCCGGGTGCTGACCGGCTCAGAGCCGCCCGGACATGACCGGCTCAGGACCGCCCGGATTCGGCCGGCTCAGGGCCGCGTGCCGAAGGACGGCCTGCCCGGCTGCGACGGCAGGACCGCGTAGGCGTCCCTGACCCAGTCGCAGAGCAGGGGCCTGGTCTCGCGCGGATCGATGATCTCCTCGATGCCGAACCGCTCGGCCGTGCGGAACGGGCTGCGCACCGCGTCCAGGCGCGACCGGATCTCGGCCAGCAGCGTGGCCGGGTCGTCAGACGCCTCCAGGTCGGCTCGGTACGCGGCCTCGATGCCACCTTCGACCGGGAGCGACCCCCAGTCGGCGGACGGCCACGCCCAGCGGCGGACGAGCCGGTGTCGGTTCACGAGGCCGGCGCCGCCCACCCCAAACACGCGGCGCACGATGACCTCGGCCCCGGGCACGGTGCCCTGATACACGGCGCTGATCGCGCGCACGCCATGGCGGATCGTGGCGCGCTGCTCCGCGCGGGTGCCGATGAGCAGCCCGGGCTGGTCGGTGAACGTGACGACCGGCAGGTGGAAGGTCGAGCACAGGTCAGCGAGGCGGATCACTGCGTCGGCGCCTTCGGCGGTCATGCAGCCGCCTGCCACGTACGGGTCGCACGCCACGACCCCGACCGGATGACCATCCAGGCGCGCCAGCGCCGTAACGATCGAGCCGCCGTAGCGCTGGATCTCCATAACCGAGCCCGCGTCGAGCACCGCGCGCAGGATCTCCCGGATCCGGTACGGCCTGCGGCGGTCGCGCGGCACCGCCGACAGCAGCGACTCGTCCCGGCGGTCGACCGGATCCGAGCAGGCGATGACCGGCGGCAGCGCGTAGGCGCTCGGCGGCAGGTACGACAGGAAGTTCCTGATCAGCTTGAAGGCCTCGGCCTCGGAGGCGGCGACAAGGTCGACGGCCCCGTTCCTGGCATGAACGCGGGAGCCGCCCAGCGCCTCCTTGTCGACGTCCTCGCCGGCGCCGCTCTTCACCACCGGCGGCCCGGCCACGAACAGCTGCGCGGTCCCCTCGACCAGGATCGACAGGTGCGCCGCGCAGAGCCTGGCTGCGCCGAGGCCCGCCACCGGGCCGAGGCCCGCGGCGACCACCGGGACGACCGAGAGGTTGTCGACGACGTGGTCCCAGCCGGGGTTCACCGGCACGTAAGTGTGCCCGGTGTGCTCCAGCGACTTCACGCTGCCACCGCCCCCGGTGCCCTCGACCAGCCTGACGATCGGCAGCCGGAGCTGGTTCGCCAGCTGCTCGCAGTAGATCTGCTTGCCGATGATGCCGGCATCGGCCGCGCCACCGCGGATCGTGAAGTCGTCTCCGCCGACGACGACCTTGCGCCCCGCGATGCGGCCCGTCCCGGCAACGAAGTTGGCCGCCAGGAAACCGCTCAGCATGCCTGCGTCGTCATAAGCAGCCGTCCCGGCCAGGGCGCCTACCTCGCGGAACGAGCCCTCGTCGAGCAGCGCATCGATCCGCTCGCGGACGGTCAGCCGCCCGGCGTCATGCTGCCGCCGGATCTTGTCCGGGCCGCCCATGCGTCCGGCTAGTTCCTGCCGCCTGCGCAGCTCGTCCAGTTCCGGTTGCCATGTCATGCCGACAAAAGCTAACTCACCGTGGCATCTCCATGCCATAGGCGGCGGGCTCGGACAATTCCACGTCGGGTTCCTGGCCCGACCGCCACTCGGCGAAGGCCATCGCGAGCAGGCTCGGCACCAGGTCGGTCGAACGGCGCGCCACCCAGGCTGTGCCCTTCGTCGCCATCCAGGCCAGCTGCTCTGCCTTGCTGGGTGGCTGGTTGACCGGCTCCGCGCCAGGCGGCGGCCCGACCTGATGACCGGCCTGCGCCAGCAGCGCGTGGAACCTGCGGGCGATCAGCCGGTGCCCGCGCTCGCTCGGGTGCAGGCGGTCGACAGCCCACATCAGCGGATCGTAGGCCGCGCCGTCGCTGGCGGCGTCGAAGTGCAGCGTGCTGAATCGCTCGGCCACCTGGTCCATGACGTCGTTGACCTGGTGGGCCCGCCGTGCCAGCGGCCTGGCCAGCACGCCGGGCACGCCCAGCATGCGCCCCGGATCAGGTAGCCGCATCGTGAGCACGTCGGCGCCGGAGGCTCGTAGCGCGCCCACTGTGTGCGCCGCGGCTGCCGCGATCCCGTCGGGATCGAAGTTCGGCCGCAGCGTGTCGTTGACGCCGATTACCACGCTGGCGATCTCCGGTCGCAGCTGGAGGGCCCGCGGCAGCTGATCTCGCTCCAGGTCGGCCATGCACGCGCCGTTGCCGGCGACGATGTGCAGCGCCGAGTCCGGCAGGGACTCGGCCAGCAGGACCGCCCAGCCCCGCCAGCCGCGCGGCCCCTTTCGGCTGCGCGCTCGCTGGCCTCCACGGTCCGAGCCGTCTGGAAGGTCCAAGCGGTCCGACCGGTCCGGGCGATCCGGTGGCGGCAGCCGGACCGGGTCACCGATCCCGAGCGTGATCGAATCGCCGAGTGCGACGAAGGTCGTCATGCCGCGACCGCCGTGCGGTCGGCCGAGTCAGCAGTCGCCAGGACGTCCAGGTAATGCCCGATCAGCTCGTCGCACAACGCCGGCCAGGTCTTTCCGAGCACCATCAGCCGCCCGGCCTGGCCCTGCGCGGCGCGCAGCACCGGGTCGGCCGCGAGCCTGGCCACGGCCCCGGCAAGCGCGGACGCGTCGCCTGGTGTCACGAGGAAGCCCGTCACGCCGTCGCGTACCAGGTCGAGTGGTCCGCCGGCGGCGGGCGCTACGACGGGCAGCCCGCTCGCAGCAGCCTCCTGGAGCGTCTGGCCGAACGTGTCATGAGGTCCGCTGTGCACGAACACATCGAGGCTGGCGTAGATACGCGAGAGGTTCTCCCCGCCGCGCTGTCCGAGGTATACCGCCGCGGGCACCGCGCGCCGGATCGCGGCCTCGGCCGGCCCGGCTCCGACGATGACCAGCCGTACGCCGGGCAGGCTCGCGACCTCGGCGAGCAGGTCGACGCGCTTCTCCGACGCGAGGCGCCCGACGTAGCCGACTAGGACCTCGCCACCTGGGGCCAGCTCGGCCCGCACCTGCTCGCTGCGCTTGGCCGGGTCGAACCGGCGGCAGTCGACGCCGCGAGCCCAGACCTCGACCCGCTCGATGCCGTGCTCCCGCAAGTCAGCGGCCGTATCCGAGCACGGGGCCAGGGTCCGGTCCGCCGAATTGTGGATCTTGCGCAGCCGCCGCCAGGCGACCGCCTGCCCGATCGCGCCCGCGTGGTACGCCCGCGCGTAAGCGGGCAGGTCCGTCGCGTAGACAGCCACCATCGGCACCCGCAGATCGAGCGCCGCCGCGCAGCCGCCGGCCCCAAGCACGAACGGCCCGGCCAGGTGCACGAGGTCAGCGCGATGCGCCGCCACAGCCGCCCGGACACCGGAGCCAGGCAGCCCGACCCGGAACCCTGGATAGACGGGAACGCCGACCGAGCGCACCCGGACGATCGGAAAGTCGAACCCGCGATCTGGCAGCGGCACGCCGCTGGCAGGCTCGGGCGCTATGACCAGCGGCTCGTGGCCGCGGGAGATCAGGTGCTCCGCCACGCGCACCGCAGTGTGCGCGACTCCGTTGACATCGGGAGGGAAGGACTCTGAGACATAAGCGATTCGCACGCTCACACCGTGAGCCATGCGACTGCCCGATACGGGCGCTAGGCCGTGACCGCCTGACGAACTGTAAGTGACATCTCAGTAGCTAGAACAGGCAGTCAGCCGTAATTGCGGTAGGAAAAATCGACATTCAGATGGGAACGGGGTAGGTCCCGCGCGCAGCATTTCGACCGTGCGCGGGACTTTCCGCCAGTCACTGGGCCTACTGGGCAGGAGCGGCGAGCGGAGCCCGCCTAGCTGTGGTACTTGAAGTCAAGCGCGAGCTTGCCCAGGTTCGGAGTGCCGAGACCGGTGCCGGGGTTGTAAATGTGGTCCGCGGTGCCGGTGTAGTAGAGGTTGTCGTTGTGGGCACCCGACGCGTCCAGCGGGACGAACGGCGTGTAGCTATGCGCGGCGAACTTGTAGATCAACGGGTTCCAGAATCCGGCCCGGTGGTGGAGGTAGGAGTCGATCACCGCGGCCGAGCCGGCTAGCTGCGGCGCGACGAAGCTCGTGCCACCCCAGCCGTCCTCCAGGGTGCCGCCGAAGGCCGCCGGGAACCCGCTGAAGTACACCTCGTACCCCGTGTACGGATCCGCGTCGGCCGCGATGTCGGGCACGGCCCGGCCTGCGGCGCTGCCGCTGATCCAGTGCGGCGCCGGCACAGGGGCCGTGGCGCCATCAGCCCAGGTCGTCCACGCGGTCGGTACGCATGGAACTTTGGCCACTGGCCCAGTGCAGGATGTCTTCGTGCCAAAGAGCACGTCGGCCGAAGTGTCAGGCGCCAGGTACGGCACCGCGCGGTACTCGCCGATGTTCGCGATCGCGCTCTGGTAGGCCGGCCGGCGCTCGACGAGGCTGTAACCGCCGCCGCTGCCACCCATCTCCGTCGGATCCGCGGCGAGTTGGGCTTCCGTCGTGTCACCGGTGACATACGAGAGCGTCGCGTAGTCCGGCCACAGGTAGTCCCAGCCCCAGGCCCGCTGCCTCGGGATGGTGATGTAGGACAGGACCCCTTGTGAGTCAGCGATCGGGATCAGGCCCTGGTTGGTAGTGCCGCCGACCGCCGTGATCCACGGGCTGTTGGCCGGGTTGTCGACGGACAAGTTGGTGTAAGCCGTTGGGTCGCCGACGTCGTCGTAGGCGCCCGCATCGCCCGACGCGTCAAAGGCGCTCTGGCCCTGCGCCGCCATCTCCAGGCCCGCCTCGTCGAAAATCCCGCCGTACGTCGCGGCCTCGGTGCCGTTGGCGCCGATCGCCTGGTTGAGGATCTCGGACTCCCCCCAGCTCGTCGAGACTGAGGAGGCAGTGTCCTGGCTGGCGGCCGTGAACCATGCGTCCGCCGAACCGTAGTCGGTGTTCGGGGCCTGGTACACGACGATGTTCGCCTGCGGTGCCAGCGCACCGGACTGCTCCACGTCGAGGGCGGTCTCGTTAGAACCGGCGTCAAAGGTCGCCGCACCAGATCCGCCGTCGACGTTGTCGAGCTTGATCCGGTCGGCTTTGGTCTTGATCTTCAGGACACTGGTCCAGAAGTGGGTGGCGTCTGATGGCTTGAGGCTGGCGTACGTGATGATGCCGATGGTCTCGCCCTGACCCCTGAAGCCCTTCTTGTAGAGCGAGGTGAGACCGTACTGGCCCGCGAAGCTCGCGGGGGTGCGGTTGCCGACCTGGATGCCGCGCGGGCCCGCGTGCTGCTCCGGCGTCAGCGTGTGCACAGCGTTGCTCGAGGCGACCGGGTAGGTCGTCAGGCCCAGGATCGCGTACACGAACTTAGCCAGGCGCGCCGGCAGCAGCGGCTTGTCCGCCGTGCCGGTCACGACCACGGCCGGACGGGCTGCCTGGGCGCCACGGGCCCGCACCGCATGGAGCCGGTACAGGCTCGTCCGCACGGACAGCGCCTTGCCGTACTGCGCTACCGTGCCTGTCGTGCTGATGTCCAGCCGGTCGGCGTAAGCGGTCGACTTGATGCCGTAGCGCTTCAGGTACCTCTCGAGCGCCGCGACGTTGGCCAGCGACTGGCCATAGCGGTTGGCAAAGGTGCGCACGGGCAGCCAGCCGTAGGGCATGCCCCTCTGGACGTTCGTCTTCAGCGCCCCCGCGTTCTGCAGCTTCAGGACGAATGAGATCGTCTCCCGCGTCGCTGTTGGCGCCGCCGATATCCGGGTGCCGTGCAGCGAGGCCGCGGTGACGCCCTGCGGCACCGCGACCTCCCCCGAACTCGGACCGGTACCGGCACCCGCCGGGGCCGCCACGGCCGACAAAATGACCACCGAGCTGGCCGTGCCGGCCGCGATCAAAGTCCCGACGCGCAGCCGCCTAGACCAGTTAGCAGGCCTCAAAGTTGATCCTCCCGTATAAGTGCTAGGAGGCACTCTGCCGCCCCATTCCGGGGCAAGTGGCTGCTTTGCGGAATCTGCGACCGCACCGTTAGGCGACCCGCGCAAGCACGCAGGCCGGCGGTCAGCGCCGGTTCTGTGACTTACATCACCGTGCGCCGATCACCGGCCTGCGATTACTCGACTGCGATCACCGTGCCGCCATCAGTGGGCCGCGATCACCGTGCCGCGATTACCGGCCACGATCACTGGGCCGCGGCCTGGCCGCCGGGCGAGGCAGACCGGCGCGGTCGTGATCCTGCCGGGCGGTGCGCGGCCGCCCGCGGCGGCCGACCAGATCCCCGGCCCGACCGGGGCGGCGCGGTCGCCGGGCGTGGCCGGCGTTCGGCCGCGGGCGGGCGGGGCGGCACCGGTGTCCCCGTCGTCGCGATCTCCCGGACGACTGGGTGACCAGCCTCGACATGGTGCCGGACAGGCTCGACGCCAGCCGACTCGTGGAGGCGCTGAATCTCGCGGAGCTGCTCACGCATCGCAAGGGTCACGACCAGACCGCTGGCCCCGGCCCGGGCCGTGCGGCCAGAACGATGCAGGTAGTCCTTGTGGTCGTTCGGCGGGTCGAAGTGGACAACGAGCTCGATGTTGTCCACGTGAATGCCCCTGGCCGCGACGTCGGTCGCAACGAGGACCCTCGGGTGACCGGCGGCGAACGCGTCAAGTGCCCGCTGTCGCTGGTTCTGGTTCCGGTCGCCGTGGATGGCCGCCGCGCTGACGCCGGCCCGCTCCAGCTGCTTGGCCAGCCGATCGGCGCCGTGCTTGGTGCGGACGAAGAACAGCGTCCGCGCTGGGCGGCTCGCCATCTCGGCCGCCACAGCCAGCTTGTCCTCGGCCGCCATCACCAGCACCGTGTGCTCGGCCGCGCTGGCGGCGTCGGCTTCCGGCGTGACCGCGTGCAGTGCGGGATCGGTGAGATAGGACCGGACGAGCTTGTCCACGCCCCTGTCCAGGGTCGCGGAGAACAGCATCCGCTGGCCCTCCGCCGGCGTATCGTCCAGGATCCGCGTCACCGACGGCATGAAGCCTAGGTCGGCCATGTGGTCGGCCTCGTCGAGCACGGTGACGGTCACGCCCGAGAGGACGCACGACCGGCGCTCGATCAAATCGATCAGCCGGCCAGGAGTCGCGACGACGATCTCGACGCCGCCCGCCAGGCGGGTGATCTGGCGCCCGATCGGCACGCCGCCGTATACGGTCGTGACGCTCACGCCGATCGCACGGCCGAGCGGCGTCAGCACGCCCGCGACCTGCTGCGCCAGCTCACGAGTCGGGACCAGGATCAGTCCGCGCGGTGCCTTCGGCGCGGCCTGGCCGCGCATCCCCGCAATCCGGGCGAGCATCGGCAGGCCGAAAGCGAGCGTCTTGCCCGACCCTGTCTGTGCCCGGCCGAGCACGTCACGGCCGCTCAGGGCGTCCGGCAATGCACGTGCCTGGATCGCGAACGGCTCGTTGATGCCGCGGGCCGCCAGCGCACTGACGAGACCCGCATCGAGGCCTAGCTCCGCAAAGGTCCGGGACGGCGGCTGCGGCAGCCTCGCTGCCGCTGCCAGCGCGCGATCGAGTTCTGAGCGCGGGTCCGGTCGCTGCTGATCGGTCCGCGTGTCGGGCCGCCGGGGTTGGTGCTGCCGTGATGTGCCGCGGTAAGACGCGGGCGCGCGGCGGCGCCCTGAACTATGAGGCATATATGCCAGGCTCCATCGGTCATCCTGGGCCGCGACATGTCAAGAGTCGACGACAGCGGCGAAATTACGGATTCACCGAGAAGCGGACAGCTCGCGTAGCGACCACGCGAGCTCTCTGCTCGCGAGACGGTGCAATCAGCACCATAGGCAGCCAACGCTACCAGTAGCCCCGATGTTCCCTTGCCCACTGTGACGCCGCCGGCGTGTTCCGCCGGTCCGCGGCTATTCCTGGGCCCGGGCGACGCAATCGAGGCCTGCCCGCGAGCGGCGGGCTATCCTGCGGTTATGAGTACCTCGCCGCTAGACCCGCAGGACGTGCGTGCGGCTGCCGAGGCTTATCGCGAGCTCGGGCCGGAGTACAGCGATGCGGTTGTTGCCGCCTTCATCGACCGAGTCGACCAGGCCGTGGCCGCGCGCGTCGAGGCTCGCCTAGCCGAGGAACGCTGGCAGCCTCCTGCCGTTCGCCAAGGTCGCCGCGC
>DASXKI010000439.1:0-9940 GCA_036496945.1 Streptosporangiaceae bacterium
CTCGAGGTGCTGCAGCCGCCCGCCGCGCAGCCGTGGCTGCACTGGGCCAGCCTGCTAATCCGGCTGAGCAAGGCGCCGGCCGTCACGATCAGCGCGCTCCGCGGTCGCGCACGCGCGGCCGGCAGCGAGTTCGCACTCGCGACTGACATCCGCTTCGCCAGCCGCGAACGGGCCGTGGTCGGACAGTTCGAGGTCGCGCTCGCGGCGATCCCCGGCGGCGCCCCCTCGACCCGCCTGCCCGGCGTCGTCGGCCGGGGCCGGGCGTTCGAAATCCTCCTCGGCGGCGAGGACTTCGACGGCGAGCTGGCGGAACGCTACGGATACGTCAACCGAGCCGTCCCCGACGATGGGTTTGTCTCGTTCGTCGATGCCTATGCCGAGCGCGTCTCCCGCTTCGACCGCCGCACGCTGATCGACATCAAGGACTCCATCAACGCCGCATCGCTGCCCGACGACGTGCAGCTGTCGGCGGTGATGCGCGCATTCGGCGACGCGATCGCCAGGGAGCCCGCGACCTCGCTCATTCCCGCGGCCATCGCGGCGGGCTGGGGACAACCGGGCGAGTTCGAACGGAACATGGGTACCCGCATCGCCGAACTGACGGCAGACAAGTCCAACTAACCGCAGGTAAGTGCAAGTCGAACCAACGCCAGAGAGATCAGGAGGCTCATCGTGGCACCGAGGACGTGGTTCATCACGGGTACCTCGCGCGCTTTGGAACCTCCGAAACCGCAACCTCGCGGTACGACGAAACGGGCGACCGCCTTGACGGCACAGCCGTTGCTCGTTGCGGGTGCAACGGCGCCAGTGTGGTGCTCCGCGGAGCGGGAGCCGTCTCGTCCGAGCCCGCTCCGTCCTCATGACGAAACGTACCGGCCGTGCCCGGAAGCGTTGCTGACGCTCCACTGCCTGGACCTCGGTTCGTGAGGACTTTCTCCACACGGTCAATGGCGGCGCCTTCGGCGCCGCCGGCCGGCCGCTGCGGCCGGGCGGCCGACGGCCGCCACTGGGTGCGTCGGTACACAGTTGCCGGATCGAGATGTCCGCACAGCGACCGTCGGGTCGTCCGGTCGCGCCTCAGCTCACCGGGGCGTCCTGGCCGCTCCCGCCCGAGCGCATGGCGCTCTTGGTGGCTCGGGGTGCTCGCTCAGGTGGCTGGACGGTGATCGCACCCCGCCGGGGTTGCTCCAATGGCTGGCCAGAGGGAGGCTATTAAGGAAGGCGGCCTCGGACTCAGCAGGTTCCCCATCGACAGATGCTCAAGTCCGGCTTCGGGCTCCGCTTCGCTGGCGAGCGCCAAAGGGGCAGTACCCGGGGGAAGATCCCCGAACCCCCCAGCACTGAAGTCGACCCGGCATTGTGCGTCTGGCAACACCTACCCTCAGCCCAGCGGCATCCCCGCCCCTTGGTCAGCCCCTCCATCGCGTGCCGTCGCGGTTGTCCGTCATCGATCTGTCCAAGCTGGCTGCCGCCGGCGCCCGCCGAGCCGGTCCGTCGCCGCTGCCCGTCCCCGGACAGAACGTGGTGATCGAACTGGAGCGCTGCGTCAACAGTCTTGGCCTGGTCAGCCTGTTCAGCCGTCACTGCAGCGTCGGCTACGAGCTGGCCGGCCGCCGGGTCACCTTGCGCCTGGACGGCCCGCTCATGCACGTCACCGCCGACGGCGAGCTGATCCGCACCCTGGGCTGCCCCATCCCGCTCGAGGACCGTCACCGGCTTCGAGGGGCCAGACCTGCCGCCAACACCGCCCTCCACCGGCCAGAGGCCGTCCGGGTCCAACGACGGGTATGCGCCAGAGGCTCAATCCGAGTTGCCACCCAACGGGTCCAAGTCGGTCTCGCTCACGCCGGCAAGACCGTCACAAGGCACAAGGCACGCCGTGCTGAAATTTTTCTGGGGGGTACTGGAGTTCGGTCGCCGCTAGTTCTGGGTGCTTTCGCAGAGGAACTTCAGGCTGATGTTCCACAGATCGTGACCACGGTGCATGTGGCCGGGATTGGAGCGGGCGACTCTTTTTGGGTTGGCGCCGGTGCCTGTTTCTTCCATTACCAGGTAGGTGGTTCCCTCGTGGCGCGGCTCGAGCAGCCAGGTGTGGTACGCCAGCCAATGATCTGACTGGGCGTACCAACCGATCCGGACCCTGGGCTCGAACTCGTGGACGGTGCTGTGGACGCGCGCGCCGAAGGTGATCCAGTCGAACGTGACGCCGGCGCCGAGGAGTCCGCTCGGGGCGTTGACCGTGACGTCGCTCGCGTTGGAGTACCAGTCCGGCCAAGCGGTGGCGTGGATGAGATGCTCCCAGACCTTTCCCGCGGGCGCGGCAATCACGATGTCGTTGTGGGCGAAGAGGTCGGCCTGCTCGGGCACGATGCCCTCCGGCCAGTGGATGTGCGCCGAGCGGCGCTGGATGTCCTCAATGATTGACATGATTGTGCCTTCCATCAGGCTTCTCGGTGGTCGCCGGTGACACGTGGGTGCAGGCCCGGCTTCTTCATCTTCATCCTGAAGGGCAACACGTTAGTTGAACCATGGCTGATGTCCTGCTCGGGGACGGATGCCAAGGGTTGCCGCATGCGCTGGAACGCTGCGGCGGCCCACCTGTGAGGGTGTCGCTGATGGGCCATTGATGGCCCGCCGGGGATTGCGGATGCTTACCCCGGCCTTCGGTGCCCTGCGGCTCTCAACCTGCTGACCTGCGCGGATTGCCTCAGCCGCCGATGGCTTAGCGCCGCTTTCGGCCGGGCGAACGGACTGCTAATGCGGTTTGGGTTCGCGCCCATCCGGGGTTCAAATCCCCGAGCCTCCGCCGCTGACCAACCACTACGCAGATCCGGCGTGGTGGCTGCCGTGGTCTCAGTGATCATTCCGGCCTCCAGCTGGCACAGAGATGGCACCGCCGGGAACGATCTTGCTCTTACGGGGCACGTAGGCGGCGATCGCCCAGCTCGCCTCTGATCGCTAGGCTCGCGAACCAGTCGTCACGGCGCTCGTTGAGCTGATAGTCGGTGGTCAGTGGAGGCGTCAGTGGCGGTGCCCGCAGACGGCCACCGGCAAGGAATGTCGCTGAGCGCAGAGCAGCGGCCGAGCCTGAACCACCTGACTGTGAGTAGGCGCCACTGAAGTGGCTGGGGCCTTGTGCCGCCAGACCAGCATCCTGCCTGTCCGGAATGTCGGCGGGCCGAGGATTTCGGTGAGCACGCGTGCTGGCCATGACAGCGGCCTGGTGACCGCTATGACCGCGGCGGGGTGCCAGTAGGCCAGGTCGGCGCGTAGCTGGGCGATCTCGGGGGGCGCGGGCCGTGCATGTCCCCGCGGGGGGCCGCTGAGGTATGCGGCCGCCCAGCTTGTGGGGCCTGGGTTGAAGGCCGGCTGCCCGCTTGTTCCGGGTCCGAGGTAGTAGCCGCCGATGAGCGAGGCAGGCTCGCCGGTCTGGGCTTGCCAGCGCATCGCGCGGGCGTCGCCTACGACCGGGATGGGGACGACGAGGACCCGGGCGCCGGGCGGGAGCCGCAGCCGGGCAAAGGCCGCTGTCCAGCCGGGCGGGACCGGTGTGACCGGCGCGGGCTGGTAGGGCAATGGTATGAGGGGCAGGACTGCGAGCACGGCGACCAGGGCCGGGACGCTGTGGTGGCGCCAGGGCTGGGCCGCGGGCCGCGGCGCTGCCGAGCGCGCCCGGTCGAGGGCGAACGCGAGCAGGGCCGCGGCCGCGCCGTCGGCGAGGATCGCGAACCGGTTGGGCAGCAGTTCGCCGGTCACTGGCAGGCCCTGCAGCCAGTGGTAGGGCAGCAGCCACGCCGGGAACCACGAGCCGTAACCCTTCGGCGTGCCGCCGCCGACGGAGATCAGCTCCAGCATCGCCCAGGTCACGGCAGCGGCGCGGACTTTGTGGTCCCGCCACAGGCAGATCGCCGCGACCGCGAGCACAATCAGCAGCGGCCAGCCGAGGTAGGCCATGATCTCCGGGAGGTTCAGCGGCTGGCTGGCGGCGAAGGCTGCGCTGGCTGTGGTGTGAAACAGCAGGTTACCGGGCGGGATCACGAACCAGCGCAGGTCCGCGTGCCAGGGGCCGCCCAGGGTGAAGTGCTCGGCATGGGGGCCGTGGAACTGCACCCACAGGCCATGCCAGCTGAGCGCCAGCGCCACCGCGGCTGCTGCTGCGAGCCCGGCCGCGGCACCACCCAGGCGGCCGGGCACCGCGCGGGGATGACTGCCCGCGAGTGCCACCACGAGCACCAGGCCGCACACGGCGGTGTCGATGAGCAGTTCCGACCCGATGAACAGCTGCGCGGCGGCCAGCAGGCCCAGCCAGGCCCCGGCGCGCACGGAATGGCCGCGGCCGCAGACGATCCGCAGCAGCGCCCCGATCATCAGCGGCGGCAGTACGGCGAACTGGAAGTTGTAGTGGCCGATGCCGGCCTCCAGCAGGGCCGGGGAGAACCCGTAGACCGCGCCGCCCAGCGCGGCCGCGGACAGGCTGGCCTTCCACTGGCGCAGCAGCCAGAACATGCTGGCCGCCGAGCCCGCGAAGCCCAGCGTGAGCACCACGGTGAGACTGGCCTGCGGGCCGGCCAGCAGCGTCACCGGGGTCAGCACGATTCCCGGCAGGAGGAAGGGCGTGTTCCACATCAGGTTGACCCCGCCCGGCGCGTTCAGCGCCGTCGTGACCAGCGCCGGCAACCTGCCGTGCGCGACCGCCGCCGCCGCGTAGTGCACAAACCAGGTGAACAGGTCAACGTCCTCCTGGTTACCAGCGGGCATCCGTCCCGCCGGGCCGGCCCACAGCCGGGCGGTCACTACCAGGGCACCCAGCAAATAGCCCGACATGATCCACCACGGCGCCCGGTCCGCAGCAGGTGCCGGCTGACGTCCGCCAGCCGCAGGCGCCTCGACCGTCGGCGGGACTACCCGCACTGCCAACCTCCGGTTTGCGCTCATTGCGTGAGAAATATGGATGAACGGTCACGTCAGACAGACGCGGGAACCCAGCCGTCCGCTGCACTCGCGGCACGGCAATCCGTAGCCAGGTACGGCAGGGCTACGGCGTGTTCGGTGAATGTCGCTTTCTGTAATTATTGAGGCCGTGGAATCGGCGGGTTTCGGCGGGGGTCAGTTGCGGTCAGGCCATGCCCTCGCCGGAGGTCCCGCTGGCGGACCTGGGCGAGCTGCCTGCCACGCCGGACGACTTCTGGCTCGTAGACGCGCTAGGTCGGCGCAAGCTGCCGCGCGTCGGGCGGGACTTCGGGTCGGCTTAAGAGCGCGAGCGGCCGCCATGACAGATGCTGATGGTCAGACTCCAGCGGCCAGCATGATCCCGTGCAGCTCGAAACCCAGCCGGTCAGAGTCTTCGAGCGGTCACGTTGTCGGCGGCGCCTGCGGTCGGCCGGGCTCGCGCTCTGCTGCGACGGCCGAGTGCCTGGTCCCAGGGGCTTGGGGCGCTGGTGGCGGCTCGCCGCGCACCTAGACGTTACGTCGAACGCGCGTTCAGGCCGACGCGGGTGATGCCACCGCATTCATCGGTCGCCGCCAGAACATCGTGTGGGTCCCGCCCTCGCCCTTGATCGCGAAGGTGACCGTCAACAGCTCCCAGCCGGAGCGCGCCATGGCATTCATGTGGTGTGTCAGCGTCGCCGGATCGTGGGCGTTCGCGGTGCAGAAGTACTCCCATTCTGGGGCCATATCGTCAGCGTAGGTCTGTCAGCTCCACCTGTCGCGACCCTCGCGGGGTAGTGCGGACGCTGGACCTAGCGGAGGCCAGCCGGGCCAGGACCGTTGGGCTCGGTCGCCGCAGCACCCGGCCAAGCACGACGACCCAGCCAACCACGGTCCAGCCCAGCAACGCGTTGACCACGACGACCGTGACCAGGTCGGGCCGTCGACGGTAGAAGCCGAGGATGCTCGGCAGCCAGTAGAGCCCTAAAACGATCAGGCAGAGGGCCAGATTCGCGAGCGCTGACATCGAGCTCATGGTGATCATGTCCGATCTTCCTGGTAAATCCGTTGTCGTGCACTGTAGCGGTCGATGACGCCCTAGGTGCGACTCAGGGTCGTGTCGTCGCAACGCATTGCGACAGTTTCCCGTCAGGCAGGCGGAAGCCGGCCGGAAGTACCCGCTTCGGACCGGGTGCACGCGACGCGGATGTCCTTCAGGGCACCCGCCTCCAGCCACGGTCCGAGTCCAGCTGGCGCGGATGTCATGAGGGTCGCCGGACCTCCCGGCACGGTTGGTGATGGCGGCCGACGGTAACCTCATCGTTGCCGCTGTATAGCTGACAGAGCGTCACCAGAGCGCCACCGATGACGTTCGCGCGCGACGCGTGATGTAGCAAATAGGACATAAACGAGTGCGAGCTGCCAGGATTGCTGCACCGACGGCTGGTGGCGGCCGCGAGCAGCGACGGTTCCGCGCCATGGCCGGGCTGGCCCGCGCCCGCACGCCCCGCCCGTGGTAACGATCTTCGCTCTGGCTGCTGCGCTCCTGTACGGCAGCGCCGATTTCCTCGGCGGCGTCGCGACGCGGCGAGCGCAGGCGCTGTCTATCCTGCCCGCCTCCACGCTGGCCGGGCTCGCGATCGTTCTCGTCGCTGCCCTTGCCGCAGGTGAGTCCCCGAGCCGCGGCGGACTTGCCTGGGGCCTGGCCGCCGGTGCCGTCGGCGGCATCGGGCTGATTATCTTCTACGCGGGCCTGGCCAAGGGCCCGATGATCATCGTGGCACCGACCTCTGCCCTGAGTGCGACCGTGCTCCCTGTCGCCGTCTCCCTGGCGGGCGGCGAGCGCGCGAGCGCCACGGTGTATGCGGGCGCACTGATCTGCCTGGCGGCCATCGTGCTGGTCAGCGCTGCCGGCAGTCCGTCGGGCGACGGTGCGCTTCGTAGCAGCGCGGCTGGCGACGGCGAGTCGGGAGGCGGCGAACCTGGCGATGGCGAGGCCGTCAGCAAGAAGCGAGCCGCTAGTCTCATTGATCGCCTGGCCAGGCGCGGCTTCCATGTCCGGGCTATCGGGTACGGCCTCGCGGCCGGGGCAACGTTCGGGCTGTTCTTCATCTTCTTGCGCAACGCTGGCCAGTCCGGCGCGTTCTGGCCGATTGTCGCATCCAGGCTGGCCGGATTCCTGATCGTCGTCATCGCCGCGGCTGTCACCAGGACCAGGCCGGTCATTGCGTCGGGCGGACCCAGGCTGCTGCTGGCGACATTCGGGTCGGGGATCCTCGATGCGAGCGCCAACGTCAGCTACGTGCTCGCTACTCGCGCTGGCCTGTTCGGGCTCGCGGTCGTCCTGACGTCGTTGTACCCGGGCGTCACCGTGATGCTGGCCAGATTCGTGCTCGGTGAACGGCTACGGGTGGTCCAGGTGGCCGGCCTGCTGCTCGCCGCGGCGGGCATTGTCCTGGTGACCGTCTGACTGCGACTGTCCGACTGGCGCGGCGGGCGAATGATCCAGCGCGGACCGGCGAAGACAAGCTCGTGCGGCCGGACGTCAATCGGATTGTCATCCGGCCGCACGAACCCCGGGGAAGGGGCAGAGCGCTCAGATCAGAGTTCGTCTGCGGAGGCCGTGGGGCGACTCTCGTCGTCCTCTGCATCGGATGCACTCGACGGAAAGAGCATCCCACAAATGAGCAGGTATAGCTGCTCTGGGTACGGAATAAATTCGACGTTTCGCAAGGCCTGGTCCTGACCCGCGGACTCCACGATGAACTCGCCGTACCCCAGCAACCGGCCAGGGAAGGACCGTCTGAAGCTCATGTCGGTCACTTTGGTGAGCGGCATCATGTTGACCCGGCGGGTCAGGAATCCGGTCGTCAGCAGCAGTCGTTCGCTGGTGACGACGAAGTAGTCAACCGACCAGTTGACGACCTTCCAGATCAGGCGCAACAGCAGCACGAGCCAGGCAATCCACAGGATGGTGCGGAATACGCCGCTCGCGAAAGTGACGGTCAGGAAGCCGACCAGCAGCAGGCCGCCCAGGGCCTGCGCACTCGGGGCGATCAGCACCGCCGGGTGCTGCCTGACGGTCGCGACCTGAACCTCGCGCGGCAGCAGGTACTTGTTGATCGCGACAGGCGACCGGGCACCCGGCGTCGGCTGCCGCATGGCTTAGAGCTTGTTCACAAATTGTGACATCGAGTTACCAGCGGACTTCAGTCCGTCAAAGGCATGGTGGAGGGCATTTGCGGCGCCGGACGGGTCGGTGGCGAGGTAGTAGATGATGAATATGACGATTGCCCATGTGATGACCTTCCGCAACACCTGATCACCTCCTTGTGAACTGCCGCGGTAGGTCGCTACCGCGCGTGAACAATTCGTTCGTCTACGCCTGCGCCTTCAGCATAGCTAAGCGCAATTTGCCGACCAATGACCACTAACCCAAGCAACCATACGGGATCGGCCGGGTACGAACGTGCCGGCACGCGGTGTCCCGCCAGAACGCTGGCTCAGCAGGCAAACGGGCACGCAGCCAGCGGATCAGTGGGCACGAAGGCGGAGAGTCTGACACCATTTCCCTTCTGGATCCCAGCCGACGGGGTGACGATGACCGATGTGAGCCCGAGCGACTTCGCCGTCGTCGTGTACCGCGAAGACAACGTATGGGAGGCCGAGGTTTTGCCAACGGCCCTGACCGAGAACCTCGATGGCCTGATCCTGGCATTGCGTCAGCAGCCGGGCATCGGAGGAGCAATTGGCCTGGCTGCCGTTGGTGATGACTTTTTCGTTGCGTTGCGAGTCCTTGGCAATCATGAGTCCATCTTCCTGTCCGACGTCACTGCCTCGGTTGACTGGCCGCTAGCCAGGCAGGTCCTGGACTACCTAGATATTCCCGTTCCTGAAGATGAAGACCTCGATCAGGTGCTGCCAGTTGGGGACATGTCAATTTTCGCTGACCTGGGTGTCGATGAGATGGAGCTCGGCGCGCTCTCCGGCGACCTGGACCTCTTCCCCGACGAGGTACTAGCGAGCCTGGCCAGGCGAATCGGGTTCGGTCAACCGCTCGAGCGGGCGCTGGACTCGGCCATCGGTGCGCTCTGACAGGCTTGTCCACTGATGACCGGTTACCTGGCCAGCTTCGAGCCGGCTATGCAGGAGGCCCTGGCTGAGGCGCGCGCCACAGGCAGCGGCGAGTCCGCGGACGTGCCAGTTGGCGCCGTGGTGCTCGACGAGGACGGCGCCGTGATCGGCCGCGGCCGGAATCTGCGCGAGGCCAGCACCGATCCAACCGCGCACGCCGAAGTGGTGGCGCTGCGCGCGGCCGGGCAGGCACGACGCGGCTGGCGGCTCGATGGCTGCACCCTGGTCGTGACCCTTGAGCCGTGCACGATGTGCGCGGGGGCGGTGCTGGCCGGCCGCGTCGCGAGGCTTGTCTACGGGGCGCGCGATCCGCGGGCCGGGGCTGCCGGGTCGATCTGGGACGTGCTGCACGATCCGCGGCTCGGCCAGCCGGTCGAGGTCGTCAGCGGTGTGCTCGCCGACGAGTGCGCCGCGCTCCTGCATGACTTCTTCAACCAGCGCCGGTAGCTGGCAGCGGCCCGCTGCCCGCAGACTGCCTCGCTCCGGTAGGCTCGGCTCCGGTGGAGTCGCCTAGTGGCCGAGGGCGCACGCCTCGAAAGCGTGTGATGGGGCAACTCATCCGTGGGTTCAAATCCCACCTCCACCGCCACTGACCTGCAAGGTCACGAACGCTCCGGACCGCCCTGAACGAAGGCGCGCACGCGCCCGAAGTGCACCCCGCTGTTCAAGACTGGCCGGGACCGTACAAGAGCGTGAATCTCGTGTACTCGCAGACTCGGACCTCCGAGCACCCAAGATCGGCGGTGCCGCAGATCACCTACACCGCTGGCGGATTCACCTACACGCTGACGGTGCCTTTCCCCTCCGTCGTGGCCGTCAAGTGCTCCTAACCGCGCCACCCGAGCCGGGAATCCTCGCGTGCCATGCGGGCAGCCGG
>DASXKI010000440.1:0-8120 GCA_036496945.1 Streptosporangiaceae bacterium
CTCGCTGTCATGTCATGCGGCGCCGAGGTGCCCGCGCGGACCAGGCGCGTTGGCGCCGGGTTAGCAGAAAGAGGCAAACTCGATGTGGCCGGGCGCCGACGCGCCACCGGTCCAGTTGTGGCCCTCGCCCCAGGTCATCGCGGGAGCGGGAGTCGCGCAGGTGGTGTTCATGATCAGCCCGGTGTAGTCGCCGTACGGGAAGAGGAACCCGTTCGCCGTCTCCTGTGACTGGGACGGGTCGAACCCCGAGATCTGCTGGCCTGGCCCGGTCCATGATGCACCGCCATTGGTGGACGACCGGAACCACAGGTTGAAGCCGTCGACGTGATCGACTGTGCCGTCGAGCGAGTCATTCCGGTCATCGATCCATGTCGCGTAGACCTGGCCGGGACCAGCCGCGACGATATTCGGGAAGAGCGCGTAGCAGGCCGAGTTCGGGCAGTTGGTCGCGGTCTTGTCGTCAACTCTGCCGGCGAGCGACCAGCTGGACGCTGACAGGCAGTTCGACGAGCAGCTCGACAGATTGATGTCTGGCGGGCTCTGCCGCTGGGTCTGGACCTGGCCGGTCTGCCACGCCAGGTACAGCTTGCCCGCGGAGTCTATGGCGATCGCGTCTTGCGGACCGAAGTACGAGAAGCCGCACTTGGTGTACGGGCACGGCGGGCCTTGCGGAGATTGGGCGATGACCTGGCTGAACGTCGTGGTACTTGTTCCGGCCAGGGTTTCCGATACCCGGTAGTCGGCGGCGGGCGCGCCGGTGCAGTTGCTCGTCTTGCAGTCGCCCCATCCGAACCAGGCGTTGTCCTGGGAGTCGAAGACGCCGCCTTCGGCGAAACCGACGATATCTGTGCTGTCCACGAGGGTCTGCGAGAAGGTCGCACCGCCGTCGGTGGAGAGCGCGATGAAGTGGCTGGAGCTCTGAGTGTAGGCGTCGTACACGTCGTTGTTGTAGGCCAGGATCTTCTCGTGGTCGCAGTTCTTGCAGCCCTTGGCATTGGCCTGGACGGCCCGGCTGAAGCTCTGGCCGAAATTGGTGGACTTGGCGACGTAGATGTCGGTGTGGCCGCCGGACAAGCCGTAAGCCAGGAACGAAACGTAGATCGCGCCAGTGACCTTGTCGATCGCGATGGCCGGATCGGCCTGGTCGGGATAGGCCACGGCGCCCGGTGTGCCCGAGACCACTGACGGGGTGCTGAAGGTCTTGCCGCCGTCGGAAGACACCTGGATCATGATCCGCGAGTTGTTCTGCCCTGAGGCCGGATCACACGTCGTGTTGCCGGCGTAGTGGGTGATGAGCACATAGACGTGGCTGGCGTCTGAGGCCATCGCGGGCTCCCAGTCGTCTCCGCCGCAATAGCCGAGTCGCTGGACGGCAGCGCCTGACGCGGCGCTGGCTGAGCTGACGGCGGTCAGCGCTGGCGCAGCCAGCCCGCACGCTGCAGCCGCTGCGAGTAGGAGAGCCGGCGCCCTGCGCGGTGAGACGCTGCGTGACTTCGTTATCACTTCAGCAAACCCTTTCTCAGCAGTAAGAAACGGCAATTTGTCGTGAACGTAACCGCCGTCACAAGGATCGTCAAGATCCCCCGCCGAAGTCCGGCCGCGCATTGGCTCCTCGACCCGAACTCGCCTCTTTGTGCGGACGCGCGCCAGTCGAATGCCACAGGCAGTGACGACAGTCACGAGAAACTGCCGCAGGCAGTCGCGGAACTGCCCGCTGGCGGTCATGAAAGCCGCCCGGCGGCAGCCAGCTGAGTTGGGGCTGTGGCGTCGATACGCTCTGTGAGCCTTTCGTTCGGAAAGGTGCTCCGGGAGCGCGCGCTGCAGAACGCCTGACCGCGGCGGCTCGACGTGCACCATGGGTTTGCGACATCGCCGAATAGAGGTGGCCCTGCGATGTGGGTCAGATCGATGTCGTTCTCATAGGGATGTTCGACCAGCTCCACGCTGCTGAAGCCGTGAGTCGTCTCCAGCCATCCCGGTTCTCGGACATGCTGTAAGACTTATTTGAACTCTTACGGCTTGTCAAGATTATGGCGTGCGAGGTATCTTCGCCCTGATGGCTGACACGCTCTACACCGCCAAGCCGGCCCGTCGCCGCCGGTCCGATGCCCGGCGCAGCATCGACGCCATTGTCAACGCAGCCCGCACCGTGCTCGGCGAGCGACTTGACGCCAGCATGGAAGACATCGCCGCCGCGGCTGGCGTCACCCGCCAGACCGTCTACGCCCACTTCCCCTCGCGCGACGCCCTGATCGCCGCCCTCCTGCACGCCGCCGGAGCCGAAACCGTCGCCGCTATCGACGCCGCCCGCCTCAATACCGTCCCGCCCGCCGACGCGCTGCGCCAGTTCCTGGACATCGGCTGGCAGCTCATTCGCCGCAATCCCCACCTGCTCGGCCCCGCCCTCACCCGGAACCCGCCCGGCAGCGACGACCCCCACCACGCCGGCACCGCCCGGCTCGAACAGATCATTCTGCGAGGCCAGCGCTCCGGCGACTTCGACCGCACGCCCTCTGCCAGCTGGCAGGCCGTCTTCATCCTCGGACTCTTCCGCACCGCCGCCGAGCAAGTCGCCGCCGGACGCCTCACCACCAGCCAGGCAGCCGCCATGCTCCTGGACAGCACGATGCGGCTCTGCGGCGCCGCCGGCGCCGGCTGTCAGGCAGGAGCGGCTCCGGCAGTGGAAGTCCGGGCTGACAACGACGTAGACGTCGCGTGCGTCACGGAAAATGACAGATCAGCGAGAAGAGCCACACCGGCATGACCAATCGCCAGGCCCGCAGCTCGATACCAATGGCTCGTGACGCTGCACCATTGTGGGACATCGCGGTCCCGTCACGCCCAGACCGGATGGCGGGGATCCGCATGGCTGGATTCACCAGTCGGGCGAAGGACCCTGTCGACCTTCAGGTGGTCCCCTACCCGGCGGTGACGCTGTTCATAGACCTAGGCGACGGAGTGCTCGTCGAGGACGCCAGCGGTCAGGCGCAGCGACGCAGCCTCGCCGTCGGCCTCGCGCCTGGCGGCGTCCGAGGGCGCGGCCGGGACATCGAATGCCTGCAGGTGCGGCTGTCGCCAGTGGTCGCGCACGCGGTGCTGGGCGCCTCTTCGGAGCTGGGCGGGACGGTGGTCGCCCTCGATGACCTGTGGGGGCGCGATGCCGTGCAAGCCCAGGAGCAGCTACGCGCGGCACGGTCGTGGGACGACCGGTTCGCGATCATAGAGGCCGTTCTTGCGCGGCGGCACCAGGCGGGCCGGGCGGCCGACCCGGAAGTCGCCTTCGCCTGGGGGCAGATGGTTGCCAGCCGCGGATGCGTTCGGGTCGAGCGGCTGGCAGCCGAGGTCGGATGGAGCCGCAAGCGCCTATGGTGCCGGTTCCGGTCCCAGCTCGGCCTCACCCCCAAGCGCGCCGCCCAGCTGGTCCGGTTCGACCACGCCGCACATCGCCTCGCCGCGGGTCACGGCGCCGCCCTGGTAGCGGCAGAAAGCGGCTACACCGACCAGTCCCACCTCCACCGGGACGTCAAGACCTTCGCCGGGGTAACGACCACGGCCGTTGCAGCCGCGCCCTGGCTCGCGGTCGATGACATCGCGTGGGCCGCCCGGCAGCACGCATCCGGGACGTGACTCCAGCCGGCGAATCGGCTGGCGCGAGTAATCGTGGCGCTGACCATGAGCGGAACATTTCTCCAAGACACCCGGCGCTGCGCCGGCGATGCTGGGAGTCATGTCCGGGAGGGATCATGACATGCTGTGCACCGCGCTGCCTTTCATCGTCGGCGCACCAAAGGTGATCGCCGCAGGTCACGGGAACCCGGCGTCAGGGACTCAACATCCGGCCAAGAGCAGACGCAGCCCTGGGCCGCTGGCGCGGCTGCCAGGCTGACCGGCGCGGCGGCCATCAGGCACCGGAACAACAACACGCAATAAGAGGAGAGTGATGAGCGTACCTACGGGCACGACGATCCCCGGGACGGCTGGCCGGCTGACGGCAAGCCGGCTCAGCGGCCTGCGCCGCGCCAGCTTCGCCGCCTTCGTGATGCTCGTCGTCCAGTTCGCTCTCGGCATTTACGTCAACCTGTACATCACGGTGCCCAGTGCGGACCACGGGCACGGGTTCGGGCAGGCGATCGCCAACGGCCCTGCCGGGCTCACCCTGCACATCGTGCTGGGGCTGCTGCTGATCCTGGCCGCGCTCGGATTCCTGGTGCAGGCCATCCTGGCCCGGCGGCCGGCGCTGATCGCCGCCGCAGTGCTGGGGCTGCTCGCCATGATCGGCGCGGCGGCCTCCGGCAGCGTGTTCACCGGCAGTGGCAAGGACGGCGCGTCGATGGCGATGGCGCTGCTGGCCGCCGTCGGGCTGCTGTGCTACGGCGCCAGCCTGTTCCTGCTGCCACGGCCGGCGGCCGGGGGTCATAACAGCTGACCCGGGCGTCGCCGCTGGTCAGCCTGCGGCCAAGTGCCCGGCGATACCGTCGATTCGCGTCCAGCGACGGGCAGGACCGCGGTTGTGCTGGCCCGTAGTTGTGCTGGCCCGGCGGCAGTTGGTGGCCTCACCTCTTCTCGCGCTCTGGCTGGCTAGGCGCTGACCACCAGCCACGACGTGAGCGAGCAGGCGCCGGTGGAGCGCGTCGGCCCTGGACGCCATCGGGGCAGCCACGCCCGCACGGTTGCCACGAATACTCGTGACGCTCACCACGAGCGGAACATTTCTCCAAGACACCCGGCAGTGCGGCAGCGATGCTGGCAGTCATGTCCGCATGGCTCGATGACCTCCGGGCGCCGCGCTGGCCTTCAGCGTCGGCGCACCAAAATGATCGTCGCAGGTTACGGGAACCCGGGGCTCTGCGACGCAACATCTGGCCACGAGCAGACGCAGCGCGCTGACTGGCACGGGCCGCCAGGCTGACCAGCCGGGCGGTTATCAAACACTTGACAGGATGGCAGGAGGCATTGCGATGGCAGAGGACATGCCCGGCGATCCGGGCGCTGACGGTCGGTTCGTTCGTCTTGTCGATGGTGACATGCATGTGGTGCAGGACGGCATGCCTGGTGCGCCCGGCGTGCTACTGATCCACGGCTCAGCGGGTTCGACGGCCTGGTGGGACCCGGTGGTCCCGGCCCTGGCGGGCGCCTGCCGTGTTATCCGTGTCGACCTGCTCGGCCACGGCAGGTCGTCCAGCCCGCCCGGCGGGTACGACATCCCCGCTCATGCCCGCCGGGTCGCCGCCGTGCTGGACCGGCTCAGCGCTAGCCGGGTAACGGTGATCGGGCATTCCATGGGGTGCATGGTGGCCACGGCCCTGGCCGAGCAGCGGCCCGACAAGGTGGCGGCACTGGCACTCATCGACATGGGCCCCAACCTGGACGCAGCGATACCTGACGGCCTGCTCGTCCGGCTCCTGCTGGCCCGGTTCCCCGGGCGGCTGCTGTGGCGCATGCGAAGTGCGGCCACCATCCGCAAGGCTCTGAGCTCCGCCTTCGCCCGCCCAGTCGACATCCCCGGCGCCATCATCGAGTCCACGCTGGGGATGACCCACCGCGCCCTCGCGGGGACGGCCCGCGGATCCGACGACTACATGAGCCAGCAGAGCCTCCCCGACCGGCTAGCCGCGGTCGGTGTCCCGGTGCTGGTGATCTTCGGCACCGAGGACGCACGGTATCCCTCGTCGTCGGCCGCCGCCTACCGCGAGGTGCCCGGTGCCCGCGTCGAGTTGCTGCCCGGCGTGGGACATACCCCGATGCTGGAAGACCCCCAAGTCACAGGCACATTGCTGCTGGAGTTCGCTGCAGCCGCCGCAACCGGGCACTGAGAACGAACTGATGTAGGCGGCTGACCCAGAACCCGGCCGGTTGTGTCGGCGGCGTGATAAACGCTCATGCCGCATTCGGACGGCTTCAGGGGATGCTCGGCCAGTTATGCCCGCCGGCGCGCCGCGGCGGTAGCAGGAGTGCGCCCGAGCGCTCGCGCGGACAGGGCGGTGAGCCAAGCGAAGCCGGTGATGATGCTGGTGCGCTGGAACGCCCCAGCGACGTTGACGAGCCGGGGCGACTGGCCGAAGCCCGCTCCAGCCACGGCCATGGTCGTGAGCATCGTCACGGCGGTGCCGGCGCTGTAAAGGCCAAAGCCGTGCTGGCCTGCCCGCCAGGACCGCCAGCCACAGGCGGCTGCCGCGGCGGGCAGGCCCAGGAACACCGGGACAGCCGCGAGATTGTGTGCGGTGCCAGTTCGGCTGGGCTGGGTGAGTGCATCGGGCGTTCCCCGGGGGTAGCCGCTGACCGGATCAGTAGTGAAGACAGCCGATCCGATAAGCCCTGCGCCTGCGGCGCCGATCAAAGCCTGTGCTGCCCGGCTGCTGCCCACGGGTTCACCAGCGAGTGCCAGGCCTGCGGCTCCGGCTAGGAACAACGTTCCGGCCACCGCGAAGTTTCCGGCCTGCACCCAGCCGCGCGGTCCGAGCGCGAGAGAACTAACGGGGTGGCGCAGCGGCCGGTAGCCATCCCGCACCGCACCCTCGAGCAGGAACACCGCGATGAAGACAGGGCCTGCGGCCACACCGCAGCGCAGCAGCACGCGGGTCCATGCCTGCGGCGTGCCGGGCATGTCAGCGGGATTCACATGCGAAGCCTAGCGGGGCCAGGCACTGCGCCCCGCAGGCTGTCGCTGCCAAGTGTCAATGAGCGTTGACCAGGCGCACGCTCTATGGCGCGCCGCGGGTGAATTTTCAGTGCCGCTCTGTCGAGAGGCCACCGAGCGGGCGGTTAAACCGATGCTGGTCCGGTCCCGGCCGGTTGCTGATGAATCCGGTCAGCTTGTTGTAGTGGGGCGACGCGCAGCACCTTGCCGGTGACATCAAATTCCTCGAACAGGCAGGTCGTCATCAAAGCGCAGTCCAGCGCCTCGTCGACCACGGCCAGCGCCGCTCGGGGGTTGGCGGCGTTTACCGTCGCGCTGACGGTAACGATGCTGACCGGGTCAGGTGACATGGTGACGACCAGGTCCCAGTCGGCTCGGTCGCGGGGAACCCTGATTTCCGCCGTCAGCATCTGGCGCCGGTCATCGGAAAGTCTGCCGCCGGCGTAGGTCATCTCGATCTGGACGCAGTAGCGACGGCCACGGACCCGCCGGCGACCGAAAGGGCGTACACCTGCCATGGACACAGACTCACACTCTCATGCCGCAGACGGTGCTGTCGGTCCTGAGGCGATGGCGTTCGAGACGGCGCTGCGGTCAGGTCCGGTTCTTGAGGTTCTGCCGCTGCCGCTGCCGCTCTTGCCCCTTTGCGCATCGGCGGGCAACTTAGCGCGAGGCTGGCGCCCGCCGATGATGTCGACGGCCTACTCGACGGCAAACACTTCGAATGCCGGGTGCCTGGGCGTGATGGCGCGGATCTCGTCATCGCTGGAGTCTGGCCCCGTTCCCTCGAAGAAGATCCCGACCTCCGCCTTCCACCTCTTGAGGTAGGCGCGCAGCACCGGCACTTTCTCATCGTCAGCGAGCTCCCGGCCGCGAAACCGCTCGGCGCGCCTGCCCAGCCGGAGTTCGCCTGTGCCAACGGCGCGCAGGTTCCGCACCCACTGAGTCTCGCCGCGGGGCGCGACCAGGTACCTGCGGCCATCGTAGGTGAGCAGGTTCACCGGGGTGGTACGCCACTGCCCACTCGTCCGGCCCTTCACCGCAAGGACCCGCGACCCGAGAACGCTGATGCCCTGCCGGGTAAGCAACGCCACGAACTGATTGAAGACATTGCGCGTGAACCAGCCGGGCGCACGGTAGTGATCGGACACGCTAGCCAGCCTAACTGGACGGCAGGCGCTTAATCGGGCCGGGGCGCATAAGTCAGCCTGTCGCACAAACGTGCCCTACCCGGCGGTATTGGGGCGGAAGTCTCATGCTGCGCCCTGCACGCGGAACAGGTCAGTGAGTTCGCTGCGGTCGGCGGCAGTCACGTCGAAGGCGGCAAAGTTCCCGACCGCCTGCCGCCGCATAGGAGGCGGGTTGATGATGCCCGCCTGATGCTCGCCGTAGAACGGGACGGCAGGGGCGTTCTGTGGCTCTCCGGCAAACGCAGGTGCACTGTTCTGCGTCCCGCCCAACCCCAGTGCACCGTTCTGCGTCC
>DASXKI010000441.1:0-4332 GCA_036496945.1 Streptosporangiaceae bacterium
CTCGTCCGCTCGAACCTAGGCAGCGGCCGGTCGGCGCTCACGCCCAGCCACCGCTGCGCCGCCAGCCGCACTGGCCACAGGCGTGCCACCAGGTTTGACACCGGATAAGCGGCGGAGCCAGCCCTGTTCAGCGTCCGGATCGACCCGAACAACCTGGACCGGAGCGGGACACCGTGCTGATCGTGGTAAGCGGCGAGCGCCTCGGTCTTGAGCGCTGCCATGTCGACCCCGAGCGGGCATTCGCTCTTGCACGCCTTGCACTCGAGGCACAAATCCAGGATCCCGTGCAATCTGTCGTCTCCGAGCGCCGCGCGCGGATCTGGCATCGACATCGCATGCAGCAGCGCGTTCGCGCGGCCTCTGGTGGAATGCTCTTCGTCACGTGTCGCCATATACGACGGACACATAACGCCGGCCGACTCCTTCCGGCATACGCCGATGTTCATGCAGCGGTCGGCCGCGCCCCGCATCCCGCCCGGCGTATCGAACGTGAGCCGCGTCGGGAACGGGGTGAAGCGCTTCGCGGTGTCCCGCAGGTGCTCGGTCATCGGCGGGGCGTCCACGATCTTGCCCGGGTTCATCCTGCTCGCCGGATCGAACAGTCGCTTGGTTTCCTGCATCGCCGCATAGAGCTCGGCGCCAAAGACGCGACGATTGAACTCGCTGCGGGCCAGCCCGTCCCCGTGCTCGCTCGAGTTGACTCCCCCGTACTCCAGGACCAGGTCCCGCACCTGCTCGGCGACCGCGCGCATCAGCTCAGGCTGCCCCGGCTCGCTCAGGTCCAGGAACGGCCGTATGTGCAGGCACCCCACCGAGCAGTGACCGTAGAACCCGGCCGTCAGCCCGTGGGAATCCAGGATCTGCCGGAAAGCAGCGGTGTAGTCGGCCAGCCTGGCCGGCTCGACGGCTGTGTCCTCGACGAATGCCAGCGGACGGCGCGACCCGGTACTCGCCGCCATCAGCAGGCCAAGCCCAGCCTCGCGCACCGTCAGAACCGCGGCCTGCTCGGCCGCATTGACGGCGCGCAGCGTGTGATAGCCATGGCCGTGCGCCCGCCAGCGCGCCTCCAGCCGGTCGATGCCTGCCGCAGCCTCAGCCGCGACATCACCGAAGAACGTCACGAATAGCAGAGCGTCCGGATCGCCGTGCAGCAACGAGCCGAGCGACCGATACTCGATCTTCTGCCGGGACAACTCGAGTATGGTCCGGTCGAGCAGCTCGACGGCGGCCGGCTCGCACGCCAGCGCATCCTCCGTCGCATCGATCGCTGCCTGCACCGACGTGAAATGCCCGACCGCTATGACGCGATGGCGGGGCGCCGGCACGAGGCCGACGGTCGCCTCGACAACGGTGACGAGGGTGCCCTCGGAACCGACGACGAACGTCGCGAGGTCAGGCACGGGCTGGCTAGCCAGGCGGTCGAGCCGGTACCCACCCGATTGGCGCCACAAGCGCGGGAAGCCGGTGGCAATTGCGTCCCGATGCCGGTCGACGAGGCGCGGAAGCTCGCGGCAGATCGCGCCGTCGAGCGTCGGCGCGGCGGCCCGGCGCGTCAGCTCATCGGCAGTCATCGAGCCGAAACTGGCTCGGCTGGCGTCCGCGAGCACGACATCGAGAGCGCGGACATGGTCAATTGTCATGCCATAACGAACCGACTGGCTGCCAGCGGAGTTGTTGCCTATCATCCCGCCGAGCGTGGCCCTGTTCTTGGTCGAGGTATCCGGGCCGAACATGAGCCCGTGCCGCCCCGCGGCCAGGTTGAGCTGCTCTTGCACGACTCCGGGCTGCACGCGTGCGATCCGCCGCTCAGGATCGATCTCGACGATGCTGTTCATACGCCGGGAGAAATCCATCACGATCGCCTGGCCCACCGTCTGGCCGGCCAGGCTCGTTCCTGCGCCGCGGGCCAGAACCGGGACACCGAACTCGGCCGCCGTGGAAATGACCGCGCTCACGTCATCCGCGTCCCGCGGAAATACCACCCCGATCGGCTCGATGGCATACATGCTGGCGTCGCGGGAGAATAGATGCCTGCTGTAGGAGTCGAACCGGACATCGCCGCTGACAACCCGGCGCAACGCCTGCGCGATCTCCGTGGTTGTGCCGACTCGAGAGGACATACCCATGGCGTATCAGACCGGCAGGCATTTTCTCCAGATACCGGGGCCTACCAATGTGCCGGACCGTGTCCTGCGCGCCATGGCGGCGCCGACAATCGATCACCGCGGCCCAGAGTTTGCTGCCCTGGCCAGACACGTCCTAGCCGACGTCGGACGGTTGTCCGGCACCACGCGGCCGGTCGCTATGTATCCCGGCTCGGGCACCGGAGCCTGGGAAGCCGCGCTCGTCAATACGCTCTCCCCTGGAGACAGGGTGCTGGCCTTTGACATCGGGCATTTCGCCACCCTGTGGTCCCAGATGGCGTCCAAACTCGGGCTGGACGTCGTCGTTGTGCCTGGCGACTGGCGGCGCGGCGTCAAGGCTGACCAGGTCCACGATGCGCTTGCGGCTGATTCTGGCCACCGGATCAAGGCGGTCACGATCGTCCAGAACGAGACCTCGACGGGCTGCGCCAGTCGCATCCCGCTGATCCGGGCGGCGATCGATAGCGCCGCTCACCCTGCTCTGCTCATGGTCGACACGATCTCCTCGCTCGGTTCTATCGAGTACCGGCACGACGAGTGGGGCGTGGATGTGACGGTCTGGTGCTCTCAGAAGGGCATGATGCTCCCGCCGGGGCTCGGCCTGAACGCGGTCAGCGCGAAGGCACTGTCCGCTGCGAAGCGGGCCACTCTAGCTCGAAGTTACTGGGACTGGCAGCCAATGCTGGCAGCCGCGGAGACGGGCATGTTCCCGTATACGCCGGCCACCAACCTGCTGTTCGGGCTTCGTGAAGCCCTGCAGATCTTCGACGAGGAAGGACTTCCTGCCGTCTTCGCCCGGCACGCTCGGCATGCGGAAGCCACCCGCCGAGCGGTTCGCGGCTGGGGCCTCGACATCGTCTGCCAGGACCCGGACGACTATTCGTGCACGCTCACCGCGGTGGCCGTTCCGGCCGGGCATGACGCGGACGAGCTTCGCCGGCTGATCTTGGACCGGTACAACATGTCGCTCGGAGCCGGTCTCGGCCGGCTGGCCGGGCACGTATTCCGCATCGGCCACCTCGGCGATCTCAGCGACCTGTCGCTGGCCGGCGCCTTGTGCGGCGTCGAGATGGGTCTCGTCAGGGCCGGAGTGCCGATCTCACGCGATGGCGTCACCAGCGCGCTCGACTATCTCGGGTCCGCCGACTGACCAGGCGACGGTTCGACCCCGGCGGGCTGCAGGATTCCGCGGGCGATCCCACGGGCAGTCAGCTCTGCCGGGGTGAGCTGAAGCCGTTCGGCCACCGCCGGAACCTCACCAGGGCCGAGCTTCAGTATCGACGCCGCTAGCTCAGGCGCTGTCACGGCCAGATATCCGGGCCGGGCGATCCACAGGTCAGTGGGCGATGCCAGGGCGAGGGCGCCGCCTGATACGCCTTCGCCGATGACCACCGAGGTGATCGGGACCTGGCTGGCGGCGACGGCCACGTACAACTCAGCCATCGCCGTGCCGATGCCGTCCGCCTCGTCGGACGGCTGGGCCGCCGCGCCGGGGGTATCGATCAGGGTGAGCACTGGCAGCCCGAAGCGCGCTGCCAGGCCGAGCACGCGCGTCGCCGTCCGGTATCCGGCGGCAGTCGTCGCCTGGCCCGTCTGCGCGATATACGCGATCGTGGCACCGCCGTGGCTGCCGAACCCGCAGCGCAGGCCGGGATCCACGCCGCCGCAGCGATCGCCGCGCAGCTCCAGGGTCGCTGCGAAGTATCCTGCCAGCCACTGGTCCGCCCGGTCCTTGCGGCCACTGCGCGCGCTGGTCACCTGCGCCCACGCGGTCTGCCCGGCCGGGCCAGCGTCAGCTCCGGGCGGCCAGTCCGGCAGCGGCGCGCGCTCCAGGGTGCCGCGAGACCTCGGCGACAGCAGCCTGACAGCGGCGGCGATCTCAGCGCGAAGTCCAGCTTCAGCGATCAGTACATCCACGAACCCGCGGGCCCACTTGCCCTCGGCCAGGTACTCCTGCGAGTCCGCGTCGGCGCCCGGCGGCCGAGTCCGTGAACCGGAGAAGCTTACCCTGGCTCCCGGTACGCCAACGAGCACGTCAGCGCACGCGACGAGAGACGACCAGACACCGCCGGTGGTGGGATCGCCTGTCACGACGATGTAAGGGACGCCGCCTCGCCGCGCTTCGGCGATCCCCGCCGCGAAGACCTGCATCTGCACCAGCGCACTGGTGCCCTCTTGCATCCTGGAA
>DASXKI010000442.1:0-9567 GCA_036496945.1 Streptosporangiaceae bacterium
GCCCTCGCAGTGCACCGTACCGTTGATGTTCTTCACCTCGATGGCCACGAGTCCGGCCGGGCCGAGCAGCAGGTGGTCGATCTCGCCGCGCCTGTTCTGATAGCCGCGCATCAGCACCCAGTCGTCACCGAACGCGCGTCCCAGGTCCTCGGCCACCTGCCGCTCGCCAGCAACACCCGCAGCAAGCCTGCCCTGCTCATCGGATGGGGCAGTGACCAGCTCGGCCGGCGCTGGTGCCCGTCGCCTGGCGCGCCGAACAGCCAGCGCGTCACGAAGCCAGGCCAGCCAGCGGTGCCGCCCGCGCGCCTGGTCGCGGGTCGCATCGGCCTTCCTGACCTCGGCCTTGTGCCGCTGGAGCACGGACTCATACTGCGCCATCGCTCGCTGTTGCTGCTTGCTGTCCCGAATTCTCGCCAGCTGCAGCAAGTCGCCGGGATGATCAGACAGGAGAACCACTCGCATGACAGCAAACTCCCGCAGGCCCGGTCAGATATGCAAGTCACCTGAGCGACTTACCTGGAGGGCGAAAGGCGCAGCTGCTGCTGCCGGGCGACCCCGCTAGAGGGCTCGCTGCCAGGTTCGGCCCGCTGAAGAGGGCGACACCCGGCCGCGCCGCCGGAGCTCAGGCCAGCCCATCGCCGTCGGCATGGCGCGCCATGTCCCAGGCCATCCAGTCACACGACGTGACGATCACCCCGAGCTAGTACAGCAGGCGTTCAACCGACCCGACCGCCGGGCCGCAGACCGGGGCACGGGAAGACCAGCGCCGCGCCATGACGATCTGGGTCGGCGACCAGCGCCAGCAGCTGCAGCCCGGCGGTATCGCCTTCCTGCCCCGCAACATCCCGCACAGGCCGCGGCGCCATCGCTGCCAGATCTGGCGACTCGCGCGGCCTGCAGGCGCTGCAACGCACGGGTTTGTCCACCGCCGCCACGTTTACGTTCTCGCCCGCGTCGGGCGGCTACATGATCTCAAGCCGGGGACATGCATAACTTCCCGTTCGGCGTTCCCGAACCGATGGTCACCCGGAGCGTTACGGCCGCTCCGAACGGCGGGAGTGTGCGCGGTCGTCGCGATCTGGTTGGCACGCTCTCTGATCGGCCGCCGGCACTGGTGTGCGGTCGCAGCATCGGCGCTGTTGACGTACGCGGCTCGACGGCCCGAAGAACCGGGACTAGGAACGCAAGTATCTCGATCGCTGACAGCGACTTTTACTCTCAGCGTTTAGTGACCACACTGCTTACCGAACGACGGCGCTGCAGCCAGATGCTGAGCCCGCCGCCTGCCACGCCCGAAAGCGGAATGCCGGCGGCCCGTCCGGCGTCGTTGGCCACCGACGAGACCGGGTCCAGGTACCCGCCGCCGCAGCTGCTGTCGCTGTGCGCTGGCCTCTCATACCCGTACAGACAACTTGCTGCCCGGCTCATCGCATCAAAGATCGCGGCCGGGTGTTTGCCAGCCCGGTAGCCGCCGGACGTAGCTCGGCCGTTGCTGACCGGCGTCGGTCAAGGCCAGTAGCAGCAGAGCCGGCAAGACAACCCTGAACTAAGCCGCGTTTCATCACGCGACCCGGCAGCAGGACAGAATCCAAAATGGGAAGACCGGCGTGGACCCCGTCTACCCGGACCTCAGATGAGTATCCGGACGACGCTGAATGCGCGATCCCATTCATCGGTGTGCACCGCTATGAGCTCTGCGTCGAGAACGTGGAACGTCCGGGCCAGGGCAACGCTGATCCTTGCGCGCCTGCACCGAGGCCGGTTTCGACGAGCCCTTGACACCTCCCGCTGTCACAGGCGGTGGCGCGCGAGCGGGAACGCGAACCAAAGACCGCCGAATAGGCACACGATGAAGACGGTGATCAGTGCGGTCGGCAGGGCGGCGGCGACGTAGCTGGACACCAGCAGGACGGCGGACGAGACGGCCAGGCCCACGGCAGCGAGGCCGAGCACCGCCATCGCGTTGGCCGCCTGCACCAGGTGCTCCTTCAGATGGCGGCGGAACACCAGGCGGTGGTACGCCACCGGCCCGAGCAGCAGCGCCGTCGACACGGCGGCCAGCACCAGGCTGGCCAGGTAGAGCTCCCGCTGGCCGTGGCTGAGCCTGGAGAACTTTGTGGTGAACGGGAGCGAGAGCAGGAAGCCGAACAGCACCTGCACGCCGAGGCCCGCCACCCGGAGCTCCTGGAGCAGTTCGGCGAGGTTGCGGTCGTCGCGTTCCTCCTCGGTCTCGTCCCGCGGATCCTGGGATTTCTGCCGTTGCATGGCCGTCACCCCCTCCGGTCTCGTGGACCACCAGCTACCCTTTCGGGCCGCCGCGAAACCGCTGCTGGCTTGAGGACGGGCAGAGCAGGCAGAGGGGCGGCGAGAGAAAGGTCATGCCCGTGCTGCACCAGCTGCGGCATGCGGGACGCCCGGTGAACCGGGCCGACGTGCATGTGCCGATTGGGGGCGCAGCGCGCGGAGAGGTCCGTGACGGTCGCAGTACCGGCGACCGGACCTAGAGCGTGACCCAGATGGACGCCGACTTGCCTTTGTGGTGGGGTCAGGCCATGCCATAACGTCCCAAGCCGCCTTTGCACGCTACGCCGTACAGGCGCTACCACAAGCAGGGAAAGTCAGGGACGTCAGGGCATTATCTACTTCCTGAAAGCGTCCTTTACTTTCTCGCCGGCATTCTTGAGATCACCCGCGGCCTGGTCGGCCTTTCCTTCAGCCTCGGCAGACTCGTCGCCTGTGAGCTTGCCCTCTTCTTCCTTGATCTTGCCGACGGCCTTTTCCGCGGTGTTCTTGGCCTTGTCCTGTGCGCTCATCTTGCAACCTTTCTGTTGCGGTCCCGGAAGCGAGCCCGGATCAGGTGACCCGGACGCGGGATCGTGCGGTCACGGCCAGGTGCAGCTGGATTGGGAGCGATGGATCGTCGAGGGCGGAGCGGGCGTGTTTGAGCGCGCCTGTCTCGATGCGCTGCCGGACGGCGGTCAGGTCCGCGGTTTCCTCTAGCGTGGCCGTCACGACAAGCGCGGGTTCCAGGCCGTTGCCGATCAGCCGGGCTCGCGCCGAGTCGACCCCGAGGTAGGTTTCGATCTCCTCCGCGACAGCCTCCGTGAACGCGCCAGCGGCGAGAGTCACCCGGCCTGCCAGGCCGGGTGCCCGGATAGGCAGGTCGCCTGAGCGATCGGTGGAAAACAGGAGCGCGAGGAGCCAGCGCAGCGCCAGCACCACCAGGATGGCTGCTGCCGCAGCGGCGACGGGCCAGAGCCACGCACCCCGGGACCCGATGAAATGCCCTACCGGGTTGGCCATCAGCCGGCTGTGCTGGCCGACGGTCCCGAAGACGCCAAGCGAGGCCGCCCCGGCGCCCAGCCCGACGGTAATGAGAAGCAGTGCTAGCAGCAGGAGCATGACGCGGTTGGTGCGGTCGGCGTGCATCAGCGGCTCCCGGGGACGACGTGCACCGACAGTGTTGATGCGCGGCGAAGGCTTAGTGCTGCCAGGCGCTGGCGCGCTGCAGTTGTGACGGGTTCGCGCAGGGTCCGGGCGGCAGGTTTGTCTTGTGCTGCGGCGGTAGCCTCGATCATGACCTGGCGTCGGGTGACCTTGACGGAGGCGTCGCGGATGCCGTCCACGTCGGTAACCGCGGACCGGATCGCGGCGGCGACGCCGCGGCGGGTGTAGGCCGTGTCAATGCCGCCTGCGCCAGCCTTCGCGGGATTTGCGGCGAGGCGCGATACCCGCGCCGGCGTGAGCTCGGCGGTCAGGAGCACCAGGCCAAGCGCGATCAGGATTGCTGCCGTCACGCGGATGCCGCCGGAGATCCACGCGGTCCGCGCGGCCCAGTCGTAGGCTGCGTGCCAGCTGACGATGACTGCGTGGTGGCCCGTTCGCGCGGCGATGACCTCGATGATCAGCAGGACCCCCGCGCAGGCCACTGCCAGGCTCAGGAGAGCCGCAATAACGCGGTTTGCAAGTCTCATATGGCTATCCCTGCTGTCGGCGCACCCGAGGAGGACCGTCCAGCCCGGTCGCCAGGTCGGTGACCGAGATGGACACCTCCGTCACTTCCAGGCCGGTTAGAGTCCTTACCCGGTCGCGGACGTGCTCGCGGACCGCCGCACTCACGCCCGGAATGGACGCTGGCCAGCGGATGCTGACCCACAGGGCCAGTGCCGCCGTCGAGCCGTCAACCTCGGCCTCGGCCCTGGGCAGGCCGCTCAGGCTGGTCTGGCGTCCCCCGAGCGCGCGGGCACCGGTGACTGATCGACCCATGACCCGAGGCGCCGCCGCGCCAGCGTCGGGAACCTCGACGGCGGCCCGCGCCGCGACTTTCTGCACGACCCGACTGTGGATGCTGATCGTGCCGAGCTCGCTGCGTCCGGGGCGCACCTCGGGTGGCGCCGCCTCGACGGCGGTATCGCTGGTCATCGGCTGTTGCGCCAGCGCGAGAGGTACGGGCTGAGATCGAGGTCGCCATCCAGCACCTTGGCGACGACAAAGCCGGCGGCGGCAAATACGGCGACAATCAGCATCTGCCCGAAGCTGCCGAACGCCACCGTCAGGCCCAGCGCGAGGCCGACGATCAGGCCGAGAGCGGTACGTGTCATGTCATCTCACAATTCATAGGATCATCCGGTGGTTCTTACCTGACCCGCGCGGGGGTCGCCGCCCCGGTCGGCGGTGACTAGCCCGGATGAAGGCGCACCGTGCAGCCGGGCGGTGCTGCTCGTCCTCCGCGGTTCCACCTCAGTAGGTTCTGCAGCGGTTGCTGGCGGGTCGGCCACATCAGCGACAACGACGTCGATCCGGCGCGCGCCTGTCAGCGGCGCGAGCACGATGCGGACCTGCCGGGCCAGTTCCGCGGCCGGGACTCCCCACCGGCTGCGGACCGAGACCATGACATGGTCGCGGGCCACCCGTACTCCGGGCACCTCACGGCCCGGCAGGTAGGAGACCACTCCGCCCCAGGCTCCCGGGCACAGCCGGTCGACGGCCGGGCAGCGGCCGGCAGCGGCGGCCACAGCGGCCACATCGACGCCCTCCACCACTGCTGCCGGGGCGGCCCGTGTCGGAGCAGTCCCGGTCATGACACCCGCGAGTCTTGCTGCTGATCGTCGTCGCCGGGCAGGTAGAGGTCGTCGACGTTGATGTTGACCTCCACGACGTCCAGGCCAGTCATCCGCTCAACCGCCTGCTTGACGTTGCGCTGGATGCTCCTGCCCAGGTCGGCGATGCTGACGCCGTACTCCACGACGATGTCCAGGTCGATCGCGGCCTCGGTCTCGCCCACCTCCACGCCGACCCCCTGGGCGACGTTCGGGCCGGAGCTGCCCGGAATGCGCTCCCGGACCGCACCGAACGCGCGACTGGTCGAGACGCCCATGGCGTGCACGCCGCTGATTTCCCGGCACGCGATTCCGGCGATTTTCTGGACCACGCTGTCGTCGACTGTGACCTTGCCGCCGTCGGCCGGCCGCCTCTGAGCGGAGCGGTCGCTGGTATCGGCGGTCATCGGCGTCGGCCTGGCCGGCACGACGGGTACTGACTCGGTCATCTGGGAACCACGCTTTCTCATGATCGGCAGCGGAACGAGGCCAGCAGCGGCCACGCAAGGCCCGGATGTCACCTCGAAACAGGCCCTGTCCTGTTAGACACGCGCGCCTGCCGAACGTCGCACGTTAATTTCTCCCGCCTCGGGAAGGTCAGCCTGAGCGAGCCGGGCTTGGCGGCGAGCCCGCCGCTGGCGCCATGCCTGTACCGGGCAAGTCACCGGGCACGGGAGGAGCGGTGGGAGCGGACACTGAGGACGGCTACCTCGTCCGGCGGGCCCAGGAGGGCTATCTCGATGCGTACGCCGAACTAGTCGACCGGCACGGCCAGCTGGCCTACCGGGTCGCGCTGCGGCTCCTCGGCAACCATCATGACGCCGAGGATGTTGCCCAGGAAGCTCTGGTTGCGGCCTGGCAGCAATTGCCCGGCTTCAAGGCCGAATCCAGCTTCTTGACGTGGCTGTACCAGATTGTCACCCGCCGGGCGCTGAACCGGATTGCTCGGGCCCGTACCGACGAGTCCCTCGACCAGCTGGGTGATGTGGCCCCCGCCGCTGAGGAGCCGGCCCGAGACGTCGAACGCGACCTGACGGTCGACGCCGTTACCGATGCCGTCGCGGCCCTGCCGCCGCCACAGCGGGTTGCCATAGTCCTGCATCACTTCGAGGGCCTGGCCAATCAGGAGATTGCCCGCATAACCGGCAGCACCGTCCCGGCCGTTCGTAGCCACCTGTACCGGGGAAGGCGCACACTGACTAGGACGCTTCAGGAGTGGAGGTGAGCGAACAGGCCATGACCGAACCTGGCCAGCTAGCCGACGATGTCCAGTTGCTCCCCGACGGCGCAGTCTCCAGCCTCGCCTGCGGGGCCGACGTCGACGAGCTAATCGAGCAGGCTGCCTATGGGCGGGCCGGGCAGCTGACCGATCATCAGCGCGGCTGCCTGCACTGCCAGGCCGCGCTGCGGGAATTCAGTCGCGTCTGGGAACCCGTGCGGGACCTCGCCGCGGAGCAGGTTTCCCTGCCAGCCGCTGTACGCACCGCGGTCTCCAGGCAGATCCGCATACTGACCGCCGACGCCTGGTACACCCTTGACCTCGCCGACGGCGGAGCAATCCGGATCGCCGCGAGGGTCGTGGCCATGATCGCACGCGATGCGGCACGGCAGGTCCCCGGTGCCAGGGTCGTCTTCGGCCGCAGCACCCGGCCCAGGACCGCCGGACAGGCCGAAGCCGCAACCCTCGGGCACCGCCACCCCAACGAGGCTGTCGGCGTCATGGGCCGCACCGCCGCGGTCGATCTCGCCGTAACCGCCCAGTACGGCCAGGAACTCGACGCGGTCGGCCGCGGAGTACAGCAACAGGCCATCGCCGCCCTGCGCGACAAGGCCGGCCTTAGGGACGTCCTGGTCAATGTCACCATCGACGACGTCACCACCTAACAGCACCCCGCGCTTCAAGCCGCATTTATCCCCAACTGGCAGCAGGCGCCAGAGGCGGCAGACCCGGCAGCGTGCAACCGCGGCCGCGTCGCTTAGCAGGTTGGCACATGGCCCGGCGGGCGGGGGCTCCGCCGCAGCGTGCCGGCATTTGCGGCTGCCGCGCTTGGCCGGCTCACCGTCGAGCGCTCACTCCCGGACCGGGTCGCTGTCAGCGGACTGCCCGGCAGTCGCCCGCTCACATGCCTCGCATTCGGTGACCCGATCTCCGGTGAGCGGGCGGCCAGCAGCCCGACCAGCTGCTACACGATCATGAGCCTGCCGGCCAGCCAGCAGTACCGGAATCTGAGGCCTCCAACCGATACCAGCCCGCCCGTGAATGCCACGGGCGTGCGGCCTGCTCTGATCAGCTGTCAGGCGGTGCGTGACCGTTTCCCCGGCTTGGGCACGGCGCGCTCGCGGAGCTGGAGCTCGCAGCCCGAGGACGGTGCCGGTGGCGGCCGCGGTCTCTCGCATGGCTGCGGCGACGCCGAGGGCGAGCAGGGCGATCAGGGCAAGGTAGAGCACCGACCCGGCGGCGGCGCGCAGCACCGGCCCGTCGCCCAGCGACAGCGCCGGGTAGCCGCGTGCCGGGGTGAAGCCATGCGCGGGGCGCCGGACCCGGCGACCGACTGGGCGGCTGACCACGCTGACCGCCGGGGCCAGGGCCCGGCCGGCCTGCAGCCGTGGGCCAAAGCCGTGATCATTATCACCGCGAGCACCCGGCCGGGATCGGCGTACGCGGCCATGATGGTCACCGCCGGTCACGGAGTGCGGATGCAATACGACTACACCGGCGACATCGCCGGGCCCGGCCGGCCCAGTGGCCGCCGCGGCCCCGCGCTAGCTGCGCCTGACCCGCTCGGGTGACATGATCACCGGTTCGGAGTCGGCCGACGGCAGCCGCAGGACGGTCGTCGGCACTACGCGGCTGGCCGGGCTGCCCTCGGACGCGATGAGCAGCGACACCGCCTCGATCAGAGCCAGGTGCGTGAAAGCCAGGGTGAGCAGGGCTAGCCGCTCGGTCGGGGGCCTAGCACGGGTGGCGCGAGTAATTCAGCAGCGCAAGTACCAGCTGCCGGCAAACGCGGCACCGAGCAGTGGCCGGGTACGCTCCGCCCGCAGCCTGCGCCGCCGATCCGCGCGCGTAAACCCTTCCCGAGAGGGCAAAGAATGCGAGATCGAGGTGTTGAGGAAGGTTGAGGCAGTGAGCGGATACCAGCACAGTGAGGCAGCCGGACGTAGGTTGCTCGGTATTTACCTGAATGATCATCTTGCCGGCGCGACGGCGGGCACCGAACTGGCCCGTCGCGCTGCAGCATCGCAGGGTGGCACTACGGCTGGCGTCGTCCTCGCGCGGCTGGCACTCGAAGTGACACAGGACAGGTCTGAGCTGATCGAGATGATGGCTGCCCTCGGCGTCGCCATTCGCCAGTACAAGGCCGGGCTGGCGTGGATCAGCGAGCGTCTGCGACTGCGAACGGGCCCGCTCGATCAGGTTGTCTAGCTGGCCGGAATCGAGGCGCTGGTCGCGTTCGGCGAGCTTGCGCAGCGTGCGCCAGCCAGCTGCCTTCCCTTCCAGTCCCAGGCGCATCAATTCGACCTCTTCAAGCAGGCTGAGCGGCGAGCGCGCCACCAAACGGCCGTTGAGCTTGAGCCGGGCCGCTTGGCAGCTAGCAACGGATGCAGAGGAGATTCCAATGGCACGGGAAATCGGCCGAGAGCAGGTGCGGCTGCTCATGGACGAAGGGGCCAAGATCGTCGAGGTGCTGCCGGCTCGTGAATACAGCGAGGACCACCTGCCTGGAGCTATCAATCTGCCATTGCGCAGAGTCGAAACCGAGGCGACGCAAGTCCTGCATCCCAGCCGCCCAGTCGTCGTCTACTGCGCCGACTCCGGTTGAGATCTCAGCCCCCGGGCCGCGTGCCGGCTCCAGGCGCTGGGCTTCACCGAGGTTTACGACTACAGGACAGGCAAGCAGGACTGGATGAGTGCCGGGCTGCCCACCGAGGGTACGAACGCGCAGCGGCCGCGCCTGGTTGACGTCGTCCACCGAGACGCGCCGACGTGCTCGATTGGAGAGCGCATCGGCGACGTCAGCAGCAGGGCGGCTGCCGCCATGTGGGAAGCGTGCGTAGTTATCAGTGAGGAGCGTGTGGTGCTCGGTTTGCTGCGGGCCGCAGAACTGCACGCGGATCCGGGTCTCGTGGTCGAGCAGGTCATGCGGCCGGGCCCGAGCACTTTCCGGCCATTCGTGAGCGTCGCAGCGATGCGCCTCACGATGACGGAGCGCGACCTGCAGAGCTCGCCAGTGACAACCTCTGACGGCAAGCTAGTCGGCCTTGTGACAAAGAAGGACGTCGGTGCCATCTAGGGCCGCCGCACGTCAAGGACTAACGGGCTTCGCCCCAGCCTGGCTGCCCCGGTTGCAGTTCGCGCGCGGGATCGTGGGTTTCGTGCACCGGCAGCTGGGGCTGCCGGTCGCCTCGACCGCGCCGCTGACAGCCATCGGCGAGGCGTTCACCACGGCGGTCGGTGATTTCGCCC
>DASXKI010000443.1:0-1883 GCA_036496945.1 Streptosporangiaceae bacterium
GCGCGTGGACCCGCGGACGAAGGTCCTGGTCAAGCGGCTGAAGCCCGGTGACATCGCGGTCATCGACCACGCCGACCTGGACCGGGTGAGCGCGGATGAGCTGATCGACTGCCGGGTCGCCGCCGTCGTGAACGCGGCGAAGTCCATCACCGGCCGGTACCCGAACCTCGGTCCGCGGCTGCTGGTCGAGGCCGGCATCCCGCTGCTGGACGACGTCGGCAGCGACGTGCTGGTCCGGATCAGCGAGGGCGCCGTCGTCCGGCTGGACGGCGACGTGCTGTTCGCGGGCGATCAGGCGGTCGCCAAGGGCGTGCTGCAGGACGAGACCACGCTCGCCAAGGCGATGCAGCAGGCCATCGACGGCGTGACCACCCAGATCGACTCCTTCGCGGCGAACACGCTCGAGTTCCTCCGGCACGAGACCGACCTGCTGACCAGCGGCATCCAGCTCCCCGAGCTCGGCACCTCGATGGACGGCAGGCACGTGCTCGTGGTCGTCCGCGGCTACCGGTACCGGGAGGACCTGCGCGCCCTGCGGCCCTACATCCGCGAGTACCGCCCGGTGATGCTCGCCGTGGACGGCGGCGCCGACGCGCTGCTCGAGGCCGGCTACCGGCCGGACGTGATCATCGGCGACATGGACTCGGTCACCGACGACGCGCTGTGCTCTGGGGCCGAACTCGTGGTGCACGCCTACTCCGACGGCCACGCCCCCGGCCTGGCCCGGCTGCAGTCCCTCGGCCTGGACGCCGTTCCGCTCCCGGCCGCGGGCACCAGCGAGGATGTGGCGCTGCTCGTCGCCGACGCCTGCGGCGCCAGCCTGATCGCCGTGGTCGGCACGCACTGGACCCTGGAGGAGTTCCTCGACAAGGGCCGGCCGGGCATGGCGAGCACGTTCCTCACCCACCTGCGCGTCGGCGGTAAGCTCGTCAATGCCCGGGGCGTACACCAGCTGTACCAGAGCAGGATCTCCGGCTGGGCACTGCTCGTACTGGTGCTCGCCGCCGCGTTCACGCTGGTCATCGTGGTGATGTTCTCACCGGCCGGGCCGATTCTCGGCAACTACTTCAGCGTCACCTGGCGCACCTTCACTATCTGGTTCACTGGACTGTTCACGTGATCGACTTCCGCTACCACCTCGTCTCGATCGTCGCCGTGTTCCTGGCGCTGGCGATCGGCATCGTGCTCGGCGCTACCAACCTGCGCGGCGGCACCCTCGACCTGCTCCAGTCGACGAACGACTCGCTGAAAAATCAGCTCACCGCCGCCCAGGCGGCGCGTGACGGCTACCTGTCCCAGTCCAGCGCCGCGGAACAGTACCTGCAGTCCGCCGAGCCGACGCTGCTGGCCAGGCAGCTCAAAGGCGAAAGCCTGGTCATCGTCACCGAGCCCGGCGCGCAAGGCTCGGTTGTGGACGGCATCAAGCAGGCCGCGACGCTGGCGGGCGCCACTGTCACCGGGGAGGTGGCGCTGCAGCCGAAGTTCAACGACATCAGCGGCGCCAACCAGTCCAGCCTCAGCAGCATCAACAACTCGATCGTCAGCCAGGACGGCGCTACCCTCGCCACGGGCAGCAACCCGCAGACCACCTACCAGCAGCAGGCGGCCCAGCTGATCGCCACCGCGATCCTGGCCAGCACCACCACCGCGGTCGCGCCCACCGACGCGCAGCAAATCCTGAGCGCCTACGCGCAGGGCGGCTACCTGACCGTGTCGCCAGCCGGGGCGCCGACCGCCCCCGCGCAGCTCGCGGTGATCGTCACCCCGGAGTCCGCCCCCGCCGACGGCCAGAACGACCCGGCCAACCAGGTGCTGCTCGCGGTGGCGCAGGAGTTCGCGAGCGCCAGCTCGGCGACCCTGGTCGCGGGAAGCGCCCTCGGGTC
>DASXKI010000444.1:0-10421 GCA_036496945.1 Streptosporangiaceae bacterium
CCCAGGGCTAAGAGCCGGGCGGGCGACCGCCTGGTGTTCTTGGACGCCGAGACGGCCCAGCTGCTGCCCAAGCATCACGAAGCCCAGGTGCTGCAAGCGGTCGAAGCCGACGCAGCGTGGCAGAACAACGATCTGGTGTTCTGCAAGCCGGACGGGCGTCCATGGAATCCCGACTACGCGACCCGGCGGTTCAAGCGGCTAGCGAAGGACGCGGGCGTTCCGGCGATCAAGCTGCACGAGGGCGGCCGGCACACCGGCAACTCGCTGATGGCCGATGCCGGCGTGGAACCAGGAACTGCGGATGCGCGAGGTCGGCCACGCCGACCGGACCGTCAACGACCGCTACACCCACACCCTGATCGAGGCGCACCTGGCCGCCGCCGAACAGACCGCGGCGCTGGTCCGGAAGGCAGGTGCCGGGTCATGACGCGCACGAGTGTTCTACTCGGCCGCATCGGGCCGCCTCGCCAGCCGACCCGGTGGCTGAGTTTCCCCAGGTCAGGCTATGTGGGGCGGGTGGGGCTCGAACCCACGACCGGCGGATTATGAGTCCGCTGCTCTGACCGGCTGAGCTACCGCCCCTTGGACCGCGTGACCATTACAGCAGAAGGCGGTGTCCGAGTTCGCAACAGGCCAGCGCAGCTCACCTGGTGCTGAGCTGCATCGCCATCGCGTGCTCGACCAGGGCGATCAGCGTCGCCTTGGTGGAGTTACGGCCGCGGGCGTCGCACTCCATGATCGGGACCCGCGGGCTGATCGAGAGCGCTTCCTGCACGTCAGCTAGCGTGTGCGGGAAGTCTCCGTGGAAGCCGTTGACCGCGACGATGAACGGCAGCCCGGCCGACTCGAAGTAGTCGACGGCTGGGAACGAATCGGCCAGCCTACGGGTGTCCACGAGCACGACCGCCCCGATCGCGCCCTGGATCAGGTCATCCCACATGAACCAGAACCTGTGCTGTCCTGGTGTCCCGAACAGATAGAGGATCAGGCCCGCGTCGAGTGTCACCCGGCCAAAGTCCATGGCAACGGTGGTCGTGGTCTTGTCTGGCGTGTGGCTCAGGTCATCGAGGCCATCGCTAGCGGTAGTCATGACGGCCTCGGTGGTGAGCGGCGTGATCTCGGAGACCGAGCCCACAAACGTGGTCTTGCCGACGCCGAAGCCGCCCGCGACGACGATCTTCACCGATGTCATCGCGGTTTCTGCGGCCGTCGCCTGGACGGTCCTAGAGCTTGCGAAGTCCACTGAGTACCCTTTCGAGCAGGTTGATGTCCGGGCGACCCTGTGCGTGGTCAAGCTGGTGCACCCGGACCAGTCCTTCCATCGCCATGTCCGCGATCAGGACACGGGCGACGCCCAGCGGCATCCGCAGCACCGCCGAGATTTCCGCGACCGAGCGCCAGTCACGGCAGAACCCGAGGATGGCCTGACACTCGGGGCTGAGCACAGACAAGTCCCGCGCCTCATAGTGCGATGCCGCAACCATGGCCTCAATCTGAAGCTGGTAACGGGGCCTTGTCCGGCCGCCCGTTACTGCATACGGGCGGACGAAAGCGCTAGTGGTCTCCTCCCCTGTCCCCCGCGATCCTGAGTCGTTCTGCCAGGAATCGCGCGGTGCGGAGGCATGCCCTGGGGCATAGTCAAGTTCCGGGGCGCCGAGGTCATCGCGACTAGGTGGGTACAGGCGGTCGCCTGCATCCCAGTCATCGCGGCCGTGGCCAAACACGGCAGCCTCCTGTCACTATCGGCCGCCCTCAGCCCAGCCAGGCTGGCCGCCGCGCACTTCGGGTGTGAGGGCGCTACCGACACGCTCGACCAGCAGCGCCATCTCGTAGGCAACCAGGCCCATGTCGCAGTCTGCCGCAGCCAGCACCGCGAGGCTGGAACCATCGCTGATTGCCATAATGACGAGAAGGCCCCGCTGCATCTCGACGACGGTCTGGGTCACCGCACCGCCCTCGAACACACGCGCGGCACCCTGGGTCAGGCTCGTCAGGCCGGACGTCACCGCCGCGAGCTGGTCGACCCTGTCAGCCGGGAAGCCATGCGAGAACGCCATCGGCAGTCCGTCCGCGGAGACCACGATCGCGTGCGCCACCGAGGGCACCCGCTCGACGAAATTCGTGATCAGCCAGTTCAGGTCCTGAGCCGGACGCACAAGCGGACTCACAGGTGCACCTTCCTCTCGCGGCATGCATCAGATCCCATCGGACTCTGTGCCGCCTTGGCTTGTCGCGGAGCTACCACCCGGCGCATCCACGTTCCCAGGCTAAGCATGACCAGTTGAGCAAGATCGTGTCACCATCATCGAGAACCGTCATCCCCATCGGCGCCTGCGTCGTCGCTAGCGACAGCCGCCCGGCCTTCCCTCACGCCCCGCTGGAAGCTGGAGAACCGGTCCCTCGTTGCCGAGGCCGAGCGCGCGGGAACGGGGGCGACAGGCTCGGGAGAGGCCGTGCCGGGCACCAGGTTCGCCTGTGGCACCCGCTTAGGCAATCCGGCTGGCGTCGTGCCGCCGGTTGCCGGCGAGCTGGACGCAGCTGCGGCCTCCCAGCCCTGGTCGGCGGCGGATGCAGCCCAGGTGACCTCAGGTTCGGGCGTGCTGGCGGCTTCGGGCTGAGTTGGCCAGCTGCCGCTGCTGTTAAAGCCAGCGGCACCGCCTGGCCCGCCGGCGCCGCTGATCCCTGCACCCGAGGCCGCCACACCACTGCGACCCCGGCGGAACCAGTCGGACTCAACGGCCTCGAAGATCGGGAGCCGGTTCTCCGTCGCGACGTGCTCGGCTGCCGGCACCACCACTCCGCTTGGCGAAATGGCTGAGGAAGCCGTGCCGAGCGGGTCGCTGCCAGAACCGCCCTGCGAGCCGGTCCTGCCTCGCCCGCCGTCCCAGTTGAATCCGCCTCGATCGCCGTCGGCCATGTCATCAGCACGCCGGGCACCGCCCGGCTGGCCAAGGACGGTCGGCTGCCCGAGTTCGACCGACGGTGCGGGCGCTGGCGCGGCGCTATATCCGGCCGTCGGCCCGGCCACGTCCGTCATCGGCGTCGGTCCGCTGCCATAGGAGTCGGCAGGTGCGTACGAGCCCGACATGGCATCGGCCCGATGAGCCTCGGCGGCAAGGTTGGCCTCGGCAGCGGCTGACCCGAAGGCAGGCAGCGGACTGGTGGTGGCCGCGCCGCCCCACCCCGCGTTGCCAGGGTGCATGCCAGCGCCTGGCACCCGCCGCGGCCCGAGAGCCCCGCCAGTCTCGATGTCCTGCTCGGGCCGCTGCGACGCGAACTTGGGCGCGCGGGCCGCGTTGATCTCCTGCTCGGCCACCGACGTCCCGCCGTCTGCGCCGCCGTTCAGGGCGAGGTGGAGCGCGGCCGGGGCAGCGATCGCTCCGACGACAGCGGCATCCGCCGGCCCGGCACCCGCACCTGACACATCGAACCTGCGCAGGCCTGGCGAGCCGGTGTTGGACTCGTGGCTGACGACCTCGTCGGGCAGCCAGACCAGCGCCGTCAGGCCGCCGACCGCAGCGGGCCGGAGCCGGACCCGGATGCCGTGCCGGGCCGCGAGCCGCGCGACTACGAACAGGCCCATGCGGCGGGACACGGCCACGTCCACGACCGGCGGGTTGTCGAGTCGCCAGTTGGCATGAGCCATCTCCTCGGCCCCCATGCCGACGCCCTGGTCGGTGATGTCAAGCAGCACACCTCCGCTGCTCAGCAAATGACCGGCTACGACCACCGGCGTCTCGGCCGATGAGAAGGACGTCGCGTTCTCGGCCAACTCGGCCAGCAGGTGCACGACGTCGTTGACGGCGTGACCGCGGACGGCGATGCCCGGCTGGACGTTCAGCGTGACGCGCTCGTACTGCTCAATTTCTGAGACCGCGGCGCGGAGCACGTCGACCAGCGCCACCGGCTGGTTCCACCGCCGGGTCGCGTCATGACCGGCGAGGACCAGCAGGTTTTCTGAGTTGCGCCGCATCCGGGTGGCCAGGTGGTCCATCTGGAACAGGCTGGCCAGCCTGTCCGGATCCTGCTCGCCCTGCTCGAGATCGTCAATCAGCCGGATCTGCCGCTCGACCAGTGACTGGCTTCGACGGGACAGGTTCACGAACATCGCGTTGACGTTGCCGCGAAGCGCTGCCTCGTTTGCCGCCAGCCGGAGCGCCTCCCTATGCACCTGGTCAAAGGCACGCGCCACTTCGCCGATCTCATCCGAGGAGTCGACATCGATCGGCTCGACCTCCAGCGCGACGCTGGCACCATCGGAGTCACTCATCCGGCGGACAGTCTCCGGCAGCCGCACGCCCGCTACTTCCAGAGCGCCCGACCGCAGGCGGCGCAGCGGCCGCACCATCGACCGGCCGACGACGGTGGTCAGCAGCAGCGCGAGAAGCAAGACGATTAGTACCGCGGCGCCGACGATGCTGGCCGTCGCGATCGCTTGCTGGCGCAGCGCCGATGACCTGGAGATCGTCGTAGCTACCAGCTTTTGCTGGACCGAGTCGATGCCGCCGATGGTGCCGGTCGACATCGCGCCGACCCACTCGTTGGCGGTTGTGGCCGAGAGGTTGAGCGACTTGTGGTCCTCGCCGTACTGGATGGCCTGAAGCTCGTAACTGCTGGCGAAGTCGACGAGGCTGCCCGTAACCGAGTTGCTGTAGAGGGCGACCTGCTGCGGCGTCGCCACCCGGTCGTACTCGGCGATGTTTGCGGTCTGCTCCTCGAGCGCCGTCGTCACGTCGCTCAGCACCTGGGGGTTGAAGGGGCCTTCCTTCGCAAAAGCGTATGCCAGCAGACCTTGCTGCTGCGAGGCCTCCTCGGCGATCAGCGACACGAGGTTCAGCGCTCGGACGTCGTTGTTCAGGGTCGGGTCACCGCTGTCCAATGCGATGTTGTCGTCGATCGCCAGCAGCGGGTTGATCATCGAGCTGTACTGGGTAAGCACCTGCGTGGCCGCCAGCTGTGTCGTGGTGGCCGCGGTCCGCAGCGGCGTCAGCAGCTTCAGCAAGTCGCCAATGTTGTGTGCGTCGGACTGGACCTGTGCGGGGTATCCGGCGCCGATGCCCGCGGCGTCTGCCCGCACCTTCCTTACCCACGGCGCGGTCAGGCTCTGCTCCTGCTCGACCAGCTGGAGCTGCTGCGGCGCGTCGCTGGGGGGCGACGGTGCGTGGCTGAGTGTCCCGTCCCGGCCGTTCGTGCCCTGCCCGATGTACAGCAGCGTCTGGCTCCGCTCGTCCTCAAGCCTGGACGCCAGCTGGGTCACGTCGTAGCTCATGTTCGCCAGCTGTTCAACGCGCTGGTACACGAGCGCACTCTGCACGGACGTTACAATGCGTGAGCCGCCTAGCACGACCGCGGTCAGCGTCGGGATGATGATCAGCAGCAGCAGGCGGGACCGCACGCGCCAGTTCTTGAGCGATCTCCTGGACTGCTGGCTGCCGCGCGACGCCGGTCCCTGCCCGGCATCGTCGGCTCCCTCAGCGCCAGCCGGGCGGCCGGCGGGCTGACTAGCGGCGGCGGCCGGAGCGGCGGTGCGGGCCTTGTTGTTTCGGGACAGCACAGTCTCTGAACCCCTCACCTGGCGACCGCACTCCGGGCATACACCATCGCGGCGCAGGGCGCTACCGACATGGCAAACCTCCCAGACAACGGCTCTTCATCGGGTGCAGTCAGTCACACAGCCAGCGCAACTCTAGCTTGTAACCGGGTTACGTGCGTCAATACATACACGAATCGGAAAAACCGATGTAACGTAACGTTTGACGGGCCTCCTGGCAGCAATAGGGTACTCTCTGCCGCAACGTCCGTGTTTAGGAAACTGCTCGGTTCCTCTTCCGGATCGCCGGACGATCTGCGATACCTCCGAACCCGCGCAAGGAGAGTCATGAGGCTTGACCCGGCCGGAAACCTGCTGCCGAAGAGGAGCCGTCGAGCCGTCCGGGCCCGCCACCTCCTGGCCGCGGCGTCCGGGCTTGCCGTGCTCGGCGCGGCGGGCTGCGCGGGGTCCGCCACTGCTGGCGGCACTGTTTCCGGCACCATCACGATCGCCACCGTGCCGGGGGTAGATAACGCACCCGTCTACCTTGCCAAGAAAGAAGGGCTCTTCGCTGCCGCTGGCCTCAAGAATGTCGTCATCAAGAGCTACACCAGCCAATCTGCTGAGCTCACTGCCCTCCAAGGAGGGCATGCCGACATCGCCGCGAGCGATTACGGGAACCTCTTTTACCAGCAGTCCCAGTCGCATGATCTGCGGATCCTGGCCGACGGCTACGACGCGGGCCCTGGCGTGCTCGAGGTGCTGACCTTGCCCACAACCGGACCCGGATCCATCCAGTCACCGGTGGACCTCGCCAATCAGACGATCGGGCTGCCCGCCGACAGCGTCCTGCCTGCCCTGCAGGGATCCGGGACCGGGAGCCCGATCAGCCTGGACGCCGCGGCCGCGACTCAGGTGCTCACCAACTATCTCGGGAACAACGCCGGGTCGGTTAAGTGGAAGTCACTGTCTCAGCAGGCGGAGGTCAAGCAGCTCGAGCAGGGTAAGCTCAAGGCGATTCTGGTCGGCGAGCCGTATATCTACGAGGCAGAGAGCCAGGCTGGCGCCACCGTGGTCCTGGACGCGTGCAGCGGCTCGACGGCCAGCCTGCCGCTGGCCGGCTACGCGGCGATGAGCCCCTGGGTCAAGGACAACCAAGCCGCCGTTGCCGACTTCCAGCAGGCGATTGCGAGAGCTCAGAGCGACGCTTCGCTGACCGGTCAGGTCCAGCAGCTGCTGCCGTCGGCTACCGGCATGAGCGTCCAGGACGCCGACCTGATCACCATCGGCAGTTACCCGACGACCACCAGCATCCTCAGCCTGGAGCGCGTCGTGCGCCTGATGTCAAACTTCAACATGATCGCGCTTGGCCACGCGCCAAACGTCCCGCCGATGGTCGTGCACGGCTAATCGAGCACGGCTGATCAACCCCGGGGTGACTAAGCACGGGCCTGCTAGGCCAGCCCCAGCTGCCGGGCGATGACCATGCGCTGCACTTCCGAGGTGCCTTCGCCGATCTCGAGCACCTTAGCGTCACGGTAGAACCTGGCAACCGGGAACTCGTTCATATACCCGTAGCCGCCGAAGATCTGGGTTGCGTCCCTGGCGTTGTCCATCGCGGCGTTGGAGCAGGTCAGCTTCGCAATTGCCGCCTGTGACTTGAACGGCTTGCCTGCCACCAGCCGAGCTGCCGCGTCGTACCAGGCCAGCCGTGCCACATGCGCGCGGGCCGCCATGTCCGCGATCTTGAACTGGGTCGCCTGATAGTGCCCGAGCTCGTGTCCGAACGCCGTCCGCTCCCCCGCGTACCGCAGGCACTCATCGACACAGCCCTCCGCCAGCCCGGCCGATAGCGCGGCGATCGCCACCCGGCCCTCGTCCAGCGTCTGGAGGAACTGGGCGTAACCGCGGCCGGGCTCGCCGAGGAGGTTTTCCCGCGGCACCCGGCAGCCCGAGAAGGCCAGCTCCCTGGTGTCCGAGGCGCACCAGCCCACCTTCGAGTATTCCGGCCCGACGGTGAAGCCTGCCGTTCCCAACGGCACCATGATCGCGGAGATCTCCGGCCGCACGCCGGCCGCTCCACCTCCCGAGGCTCCACCTCCCGAGGCTCCACCTCCCGAGGCTCCGCCTCCCGAAGCTCCGCCCCCCGAAGCTCTGCTCCCGGCAGCGGAATCGCCAGTGAAGGCGAGCACCGTCACCACCGAGGTGATCGAGGTGCCGGAGTTGGTGATGAAGGCCTTAGACCCGTCGATCACCCATTCATCACCGTCAGCGCGCGCCCTGGTGCGCATGCCGCCCGGGATGTCGGATCCGCCGCCCGGTTCGGTCAGGCCAAAGGCCGCCAGGCGCTCGCCCTGGCATAGCTCGCGCAGCCAGTGGTCCTTCTGCGCGGCCGACCCGAACCTGAAGATCGGCATCGCGCCGAGGGCGACACCTGCCTCCAGCGTGATCGCCACAGATGAGTCGACCCTGCCAAGCTCGTGCAGCGCCAGGCAGAACGCGAAGTAGTCGCCGCCCATGCCGCCGTAGTCCTCAGGGAAGGGCAAGCCGAACAAGCCGAGCTTGCCCATACTGGCGACAATCTCGTACGGGAACTCGCCTCGCTGGTAGTAGCCGCCGATAACAGGGGCCACCACATCGCGGGCGAACTCCGCCACGGTCGAGCGAAGCGCCTCCTGCTCTTCGTTGAGCGTGAAGCCGATCATCTCTGGATCGTACCGCCGGCCCTGCCGCTGACACGAAGCCCAGGTCAGCGCGACGCCAGCGAGCTGCGTCACGGGCTCTGGCACCAAGACCAGGGGCAGGCACGTTAGTCTCTCGTGCGGAGATTGCGGCGGAAGCTGGCCGGGGCCGCCGGCGAAGGATTCCAGGAGGACGTGATGGCGACGATTACCTGTCCCAACTGCGCGGCCGAGGTCAAGCCCGATGACCTGATCTGTTTCACCTGTGGCGCCAACCTGCCACGGGCGAGCCTCAGGGATGACGACTTCCCGGCACCCACGACCGTGATGCAGGAATACCTCCGTCCAGACCAGCGGCCTGGCTCCATATCCCCCGCCGTTCTGCGGCTCGCTTTCCCGACCGGGAACGTGGAAGTTCCAGCTGGCACGACGTTGCTCCTGGGCCGTGATCCGGCGGAATCCCTGGTAGCGGCCGCCTTCGCGAGCTTCGAGAACGTGTCGAGGCGGCATGCGACGGTCATGGTGGACGACAGCGGGCGCGCCAGCATCCGGGACGAGGACTCGACCAACGGCACATTCGTCAACGGCGACCGGGTACTGCCCGGTATCGCGGTCCGGCTCACCGACGGTGACATCGTCCGGCTGGGCGCCGACGTCTCCGCTGAAGTCAACCTTCCGCGCCAGCATCCCGACCCGGCGTCGTTCAGCCGCCAATAGCGCGACGCAGGCCTCTCCGGAGTCCGCTGGACTGCCCCCCGCCACCTGGCCGTAACCTTGGCCGGGTGCGCATCCTGCCCGTCCAGAACCCGAGCCTGGCTGGCCTCCACCGGTGATCAACATCGAGCTGAGCTGGCGCGAGGCTGCCAGTGCGGCAGCCGGCCTAGCGGTCGCCGCGGTGGCGCTGCGGGCCGCGCGCAAGCCGCGGCTGGTCTCCGTCTCGGTCTTCCTGCGGGAGACCGCCCTGGTGATGGGCTTGTTCGCGCTGTGGCAGTACGCGGGGTCGTTCTCGGTGCTGGGCCCTGGCGGCGCACTCGGCCGGGCCAGCTGGATCTGGCAATTCGAGCGGACCACCCACCTGCCGAGCGAGACCGCGATCCAGCAGTTCTTCCTGCCGCATCCGCTGCTCGTCCAATTCTTCAACCTGTACTACGACGGGCTGCACTTCCCGGTGCTGATCGCGTGCCTGGTCTGGCTCTTTGTCCGGCACCGCGCCAGTTACGGCCGGTGGCGCACCACGCTCGCCGCATTCACCGGCATCAGCCTGCTCGTGCAGCTCATCCCGGTGGCCCCGCCACGGATGCTCCCGGATACCGGGCTTGTCGACACCGGGGTGATCTACCACGAGTCTGTGTACTCGAACGCCACCGGGTTCAATGCCGACCAGCTGTCGGCAATGCCATCCGTGCATGTTGGCTGGGCGATCCTGGTGGCGATCGCCGTCATCATGACGGCCCGAAGCCGGTGGCGCTGGCTTGCCGTGCTGTACCCCGTCATGACGACGCTCGCCGTGGTCGTGACCGCCAACCACTTCTGGCTGGACGGCGTCGCTGCCGCAGTTATCCTCGCTCTCGTGCTGGCCGTCCAGAGCCTGGTCAGGCGGGTACTCGCCGCCCGGACTGCACCGGCCACGGAGGCCAATCCGGCGCTTGCAGACGAAGCTATGGCCGCTGGTCGTCAATGACGATGCCGAGCGTGCCGGCCAGGACCGGGGCCACTATCGCGAGCTGACCTGAACTGATGATCGCGCCCCGCAGCGAGTCGGCGTCGATGATCAGGCCAAGCTCGGCGTCGCGCAGGTCGGTCCGGTCCATCGTCACCTTGCTGAGGTCCACCCTGGTCAGCGCCGAGCCCGGAAAGGAGCACTGCGTCAGCGTGGCGCCGGCGAAGTCGACGTCGCTCAGGACGCAGTTGTGAAACGTCACGCTGGTCAGCTTCGAAGCGCGGAAGTTCACCGAGTCGAGCTTGCAGCCACTGAAGACGACGCGCTGCAACGCCGCCCCGAAGACCTGCACGCCGGCCACTGACGAGCCGATCACCGTCACGTCGAGCCAGGCGCCCTCCGCGAAGGTCGTCCCCGTCAGCCGGACGTCGCGCAGCCAGGCGTCGCGCAGGCTTGCCCGCTGCAGCTGGCCGTCGGTGATCGAAACCTGCCGGAACGCGCACTCCAGGAAGTGCGCGTTCGGCATGTGCGGGCTGTCGAACTCGGCGCG
>DASXKI010000445.1:0-1567 GCA_036496945.1 Streptosporangiaceae bacterium
GCCGGTGCCGAGCACCGAGTAGTCCGCGTTGTACCGGTTCGCGGGCACCATGCCCCGGTAGCCCTGGTCCCAGGCCTGCTCGTAGCTGCCCTCGAAGACGAGGAACTCCAGCTCGGTGCCGGCCAGCGCGGTCCAGCCGAGTGCCGCGGCCCGGTCCGTCTGGGCGCGGAGCACCTGGCGCGGCGACACCCGGACCGGGCCGCCGGAGTCCAGCGCCAGCACGTCGGCGAGCACGAGCACGGTCCCGGGCTGCCAGGGCAGCACCCGTAGCGTGGCCATGTCGGGCTCCAGCATGAAGTCGCCGTACCCGTTGTCCCAGGAGGCCAGGTCGTAGCCGTCCACGGTGTTCATCTCGGTGTCGACGGCGAGCAGGTAAGCGCAGGCCTCGGTGCCGTGCTTCGTCACCTCGTCGAGGAAGAACTGCGCGTGGAACCGCTTGCCCTGCAGGCGCCCCTGCATGTCAGTCATGGCGACGACGACGGTGTCGATCTCCTGTTGGCCGACCGCCACGCGCAGCGCTTCGATGTCCACTAGGCGAGTGACTCCAGTTCATTTTCGATCGCGGCCAGTTCTTCAGCCGTGCCCTGGACCTTCGGCCCGGTGAACCACTTGCGCGCGGACAGCAGCCACCAGATCCCGGCGAAGCCGACCACCACCGCGACGGCGACCACCGTGTAGTTGAAGTTCGTGTGCGTGATCGGCGACACGGTGGGCAGCATGAACAGCACGAAGATGAAGGCCACCCAGACGCACGCGATGATCCCGATCGGGCGCGACCACCGGCCGAGCTGCCAGGGGCCGGGCTTGAAGCGGGACCCGAGCCGCAGCCGCAGGAACGTGGGCATCACGTAGGCGACGTAGAGCCCGATCACCGCGATCGAGGTCACCGCGACGTACGCGGTGTTGTTCCACAGGTACGGCAGGCCGAGGATCAGAGCGCCGCCCGCCGCCAGCCAGATCGCGTTGGTCGGGGTCCGCGTCTTCGGGTTGACCCGATGCCAGAACTTGCTGCCGGGCAGCGCGCCGTCGCGGGAGAACGCGTAGATCATCCGGGAGTTCGCGGTGACCGACGACATCCCGCAGAACAGCTGGGCGCCGATGACGACCAGCAGCAGGAGCTTGGCGCCGGTATTGCCCAGCGCCTGAATAAAGACCTGTGCGGCGGGCACCGAGGCGCTGGCCGCGCCGGAGTAGTTCTGGATCGCGAACGTGATCCCGATCAGCAGCAGCCAGCCGGCGAACAGGGAGACCACGATCGAGGTGACGATGCCGCGCGGCCCGGCGGTCGCGGCGGATTTCGTCTCCTCGGTCATGTGCGCGGACGCGTCGTACCCGGTGAACGTGTACTGCGCGAGCAGCAGGCCGAGCAGCAGCACGTAGATCTTCGAGCCCCAGCCGGTGTTGTTGACGAAGTGCCCGAACACCCAGGACGCCGACTGGTGGTGCGACGGGACGAACGCCAGCACGCTGACGATGATCAGCACGCCGATGATGTGCCACCAGACGCTGACGTTGTTGAGCAACGCGACCACCCGGACGCCGAACTGGTTGAGCACGCCGTGCAGCA
>DASXKI010000446.1:0-4214 GCA_036496945.1 Streptosporangiaceae bacterium
GGTGTCGGCGCGGCGCTCGCTGCGCCTGGCCCGGATCCGGGCCATGCCATCGATGGCAGCGAGGAAGACGATAGGCATCACCGTGGCGTTGTAGTGCCAGTCAGTACCCCAGTACGAGGGGTTGTTGTCAATGAAGCGCAGCGCGATGCTGGGCAGCGCCGCCAGCACGAGCGGCGAGCGCACCGCGATGAACGCCGTCGGCAGCAGGATGAGGGCCAGCGTCGAGAGCTTCGTCGACCCCCCGTTCGTCAGGTTGCTCCACAACCCGCCGAGGCTGAAATGGCCGCTCACGGGGTTGCCGGCGCCCGCCTGCGACCAGTACGAGTAGACGTGAACGGCGTTGAAGTGGGGAATGATCACGAGGATGGCCAGCAGCGACCAGGCAAGCCCCCAGCCAGCCAGGAAGAGCCCGAGGCCGCGGCGACGGTAGGCGAACACCAGGATCAGCCCGATCGCCGCCAGTGTGAAGCCCTGATCCTCCTTCACGAGGACAAGTGGCAGCGCCCAGAGCACAGCGGCCCGCATCCGTCCTCTGACCACAGCAGACAGCGAGAACGCAAGCAGCGGCACGGCGAATGCGATCTCGTGGAAGTCGAAGTTGGCCAGCTGCTGCAGGCCCCAGGAGAACCCATAGGCAACGGCAATGGCGCGTCCGGCACCGACGCCCAGCAGTTCGGTCCCGGCGCGGTAGACCGGCACTACCGACACCGCTACCAGCAGGGCCTGGACCACCAGCAGGGTGGCGGGCGTGGGGAACAGCCGGAAGAAGGGCGCGATTAGCGCCACGATCGGGTGGAAATGATCACCGAGGAGGTTGACCCCGGCGCCTCTGATGTCGACGATCGGCGCCCGCAAGTGCGCGAGCTGCTTTACGTATTCGGTGAAGATGCCGAGATCCCAGGAGGTGGGCGCACGTTTCAAGTAGCGGACCAGGGAGATCGCGCTGCAGGCGGCAAAGACCGCGCCGGCGATCAGCCACACAACGGGATCCCGCCAGATCTCCCGCTCGCGCCCCGCAGCCTCGCGGGTCGAGGTATCGGCCTCGAAAACCGCGGCCAGCTCGCCGGGCGCCGGATCGCAACCAGAAGCTTCCGGTTGACCGTTCGCGCTCGGGCGGACCAGCCTCGCGACCCCGTCCGGGGGCGATCCGTCCAGCGTCACTGCCTGTCCTCCTGCTGATGAATGGCAGCCGAGCCGGAGCGAACGATCTGGATGCTCGGTGGTAGAGATTATCCGCCCGGGTGTACTGCAACCGTACCTGCGCGCCGGCCCAGCTGTCCCTGCCCGCCTTTCCTTGCCCGCCTGTCCTTGCCCGCCCCCAACGGACCCGCCGGTTGCCTGGCCGTGCACGGAACATGTGGCCCTCCTGGCACGTTTACAGACTTGAGCGTGTGCGACTCAAGTCATTTGCCTTCGGGTAGTCCGCATGGCAAACTTGAGCGGACCAGACTCAACATTCAGCACTACGACCAAACCAAGGACAAAACACATGGCACGTGCGGTAGGCATCGACCTAGGGACGACCAACTCCGTCGTCGCCGTCCTCGAGGGCGGAGAGCCCTCGGTCATCGCCAACGCTGAGGGCTCGCGGACCACGCCATCCGTGGTCGCCTTCGCCAAGAACGGCGAGGTGCTCGTCGGCGAGGTCGCGAAGCGGCAGGCTGTGACCAACGTTGACCGGACTATCCGCTCGGTCAAGCGCCAGATGGGCACCGACTGGAACGTGGCGATTGACGGCAAGAAGTTCACGGCGCAGCAGATCAGCGCCTTCATCCTGCAGAAGCTGAAGCGAGATGCTGAGGCGTACCTGGGCGAGACCATCACCGACGCGGTGGTCACGGTGCCCGCCTACTTCAGTGACGCGCAGCGGCAGGCCACCAAGGAGGCCGGGCAGATCGCGGGGCTCAACGTCCTGCGCATCATCAACGAGCCCACCGCGGCCGCACTGGCCTATCACCTGGAGAAGGAAGGCGAGGCGACCATCCTGGTCTTCGACCTCGGTGGCGGCACGTTCGACGTCTCGCTGCTCGAGGTAGGCGAGGGCGTCGTCGAAGTGAAGGCGACCAGCGGCGACAACCACCTCGGTGGTGACGACTGGGACCAGCGCATAGTGGACTGGCTCGTCAAGGACTTTAAGAACAGCTACGGCACCGACCTGTCCAAGGACAAGATGGCGCTGCAGCGGCTGCGGGAGACCGCGGAGCGGGCCAAGATCGAGCTGTCCAGCTCGACGGAGTCGCAGATCAACCTGCCCTACATCACCCACTCCGAGCAGGGCCCGCTGCACCTGGACACCAAGCTCACGAGGGCCGAGTTCCAGAAGATGACCTCGGACCTGCTCGACCGCTGCAAGTCGCCGTTCCAGCAGGTGATCAAGGACTCAGGCATCAAGCTCAGCCAGATCGACCACGTCGTGCTCGTCGGCGGTTCCACCCGGATGCCGGCCGTCGTCGACCTGGTCAAGGACCTGACCGGCGGCAAGGAGCCCAACAAGGGCGTCAACCCGGACGAGGTCGTCGCCGTCGGCGCGAGCCTGCAGGCAGGCGTGCTCAAGGGCGAGGTCAAGGACGTCCTGCTGCTCGACGTGACGCCGCTGTCCCTGGGCATCGAGACCAAGGGCGGCATCTTCACCAAGCTGATCGAGCGCAACACCACCATCCCGACCAAGCGCTCGGAGATCTTCACCACCGCTGACGACAACCAGCCGTCGGTGCAGATCCAGGTCTTCCAGGGCGAGCGCGAGATCGCCGCGTACAACAAGAAGCTCGGCATGTTCGAGCTGGCCGGGCTTGCTCCGGCCCCGCGCGGCATCCCGCAGGTCGAGGTCACGTTCGACATCGACGCCAACGGCATCGTGAACGTGTCGGCCAAGGACCTCGGCACCGGCAAGCAGCAGTCTGTGACGATCTCGGGCGGCTCGGCGCTGGGCAAGGACGACATCGAGCGGATGATGGCGGACGCCGAGAAGTACGCCGACGAAGACCGCCAGCGGCGCGACGAGGCCGAGGTCCGCAACCGCGCGGAGTCCCTGGCCTACACCACCGAGAAGTTCCTCGGCGAGAATGCCGACAAGGTCCCGGACGACATCAAGTCCGAGGTCGAGTCCGCGGTCGCCGACCTCAAGAAGGCGCTTGAGGGCACCGACACCGAGGCCATCAAGACCGCCAGCGAGCACGCTGCTCAGGTGAGCCAGAAGATGGGCACTGCCATCTACGCTCAGGCGCAGGCCGCGGGCGCGCAAGGTGGCGAGGCCGGTGATGCGGGCCAGGAGGCCGGCGGCCAGGACGACGACGTCGTTGACGCCGAGATCGTCGATGACGACAAGCCGGCCCGCGAGGAGGGCGGCGCCGCCTGATGAGGCCCGACGAGGAGCGCCAGGGCCCGGTCATCCGCGATCGCAGGCGGGTCGACCCGGTCACTGGCCAGGTACGAGACACCGGGGAGCCGCGCCCGCCCAGCGGGCCGGCTCCGGCCGGCGGACAGCCGAAGCCTGGCAAACATTCTGTCTCCAAGCCGGGTACTAGCGCAGGCCAAGGCGCCGACGCGAGCGCGGATCCGGGTTCGCCGGCCCGCGACGCTGCAGCCGCCCCAGGCGGCGACACGTCGCCTGGCGGGTCGCCATCGCCAGACGAGGATGCGGCCGGCCCCGCGGCCGATCCGTTGACGGCTCAGGCCGTGACGATGCTGGCCGAGCGGACGGCGGACCTGCAGCGGCTCCAGGCCGAGTACGCCAACTACCGCAAGCGGGTCGAGCGTGACCGGCTCGCGGTGCGTGAGCAGGCGCTGGCCAACGTGCTGCACGAGTTGCTGCCCGTGCTGGACGACATCGGCCGGGCCAGGGAGCACGGCGAGCTGACCGGCGGTTTCAAGTCGGTGGCCGAGTCCCTCGAAGGCATCGTGGTCAAGCTGGGCCTGACGGCCTTCGGCGAGAACGGCGAGCCGTTCGACCCGACGCTGCACGAGGCTTTGATGCACTCGTACTCAGCTGACGTGACCGAGCCGACCGCGGTGCAGATACTCCAGCCCGGCTACAAGGTGGGTGAGCGGATTATCCGCCCGGCCAGGGTCGCCGTCGCCGAGCCCGGCGGCGACGGTCCTGAACCGGACGCCGATCCGTCCGACCCCGCTGACCAGGGCGCGCCGACAGGTGGCGACGTTCCCGCCGAATAGTGATCTGGCGCCGGGGGCCGCTCTGGCGGGCCCCCGGCGCCAGA
>DASXKI010000447.1:0-5191 GCA_036496945.1 Streptosporangiaceae bacterium
GCATCGAGGAGGACGTCCATGAGTGACCGTAGCGGCTTGTCCCGGGGAGATCGCAACCGCAACGCGCGGTTGGCGCGGCTGAGGCAGTTGCTGCTGCTGTGCAACGCGATCGTGGGGATTGACCTGGCCGATGATAAGCAGGCCGCGGTCGTGGCCGATCATGACTCCAGGGTGATCGCCCGCCGCCGGGTGAGTGCCCGGGCGTGGGAGCTGGGTGATCTGCTGGACTGGGCGCTCGGCGAAGCGGCGGCGGCGGGTTTTGCGTCGGTGACGGTGGTGTGCGAGCCGACGGGCCACCGGTGGCGGGTGCTGGACCAGCTGGCGGCCGGGCGGGGCCTGGCGCTGGTGTGCGTGCAGCCGTTGCTGGTGTACCGGGCGCGCGAGGGCGAGGACCTGACCCGGGATAAGTCCGACCCGAAGGACGCGGTGATCATCGCCCGGCTGGCGACGCCGCTCCAAGCAGGCGACAGGAGCAGTGCGCCGTGGCTATGCTACTTGCCAGGTTGGAAAGTTCGTTGCTAGACTTTCCACTATGGAAAGCACACCGCCCCGCCCGACCGCCTCAGAAGCCTCAGCTGTGCTCCGCGATGCCGAGGCGGCGCGGGCGACGCTGGCTGACCGGATCGCCACGCCGTCGTGGTTCTTCACTTCGATGGGCGTCGCGATTGCCGTGCAGATCGCTACGGCCGCGGTCGGTCTCCAAGACGCGCACGAACTCGCCCGCCTCCGGCTGGGCGCCGGCGCGCCGTGGCTGATCGCCGCCGGTCTCGCTGTATTCGCGGCCGTCGCCGGCGTCCAGCTCTGGCGGTTCCGGCGGCTCAACGGTGTCTGGGTGAGCGGGTTTGCCAGTCGCGTGGTCTTGGGCAACGGGGTGGCCGCGTCGGTCTCGTACATCGTCGCGCTCGCCGGGGCGATCTGGGCGGCGTACGGCGACCACTGGTGGCTCGTGGGGCTGTGGTCGGTGGTGGGCGGCGGGGCGTACGCGCTCAGCGGCCGCCGCTGGATGCGCAGCTACCGCACCGATCCGGCAGCACACGCACGCGGCGAGTCGTTCGCGTGGCTCGTCCTGCTGGCCGCGGCCGCAATCGGCGGCCTGGCGCTACTCGTGCTCAACGCCTGATGACCGAGCTCGACGAACACGTTGTCGCCCCCGCCCGCCTGAAGCTCATGTCGATGCTGACCGCGGTCTCCGAGGCGGAGTTCGCCACGATCCGCGATGCGCTGGAGGTGAGCGATTCCGTGCTGTCCAAGCACCTCGGCGCCCTCGAGGAGGTCGGCTACCTCCGTCGCCGCAAGGGCGTCCACCGCGGGCGCCGCACGACGTGGATCTCACTGACCGCGAAAGGCCGCAAGGCGCTCAGCGCGCACGTCGCCGAGCTGCGCGCCTTGATCGACGGGATCGACTAAAGCACCGGTGCACCCCGACAGGCAAAGACCGATATCACGCCACGCCGCAGTGGGTGAAGCGGGGATGACTTGACTGATTCGGGGTGATCGGGCGTATGGGGCAGCCGCCTCGTGATCATCAGCTTGTGACGACTTCTGATCTTGAGACGGCTGCCGCCTCCACGGTAGAGGAAGGCGTGGCGGCCTGCGCGAAGCTGGATGAGTTGATGATGGGCGGGCTGGCGGGCTGTTTCGCGCGGGTCGAGCCGCGCCGGCAGGCCCGCAAGTACGTCACCGGGCTGCTCAGTGACCTGCCGCGCAAGAACTGCTGGGCGCTGGCCGAGCAGGCCGGGGACGTCACGCCGGACCGGATGCAGCGGCTGCTGGAGCGGGCGGCCTGGGACGCCGGGGAGGCGATGCGCGCGGTGCGCACGTTCGTGGTGCGCCACCTGGGTGACCCCGCTGATGCGGTGCTGGTGATCGATGAGTCGGGGCAGGAGAAATCCGGCGAGCGCACCGCTGGGGTGAAACGCCAGTACCTGGGGTGCGCCGGGCGGGTGGCCAACGGCATCAATGTTGTCTACGCCAGCTACGCCGCCCCGGCCGGGCACGCCGTGATCGGCGCCCGGCTGTATGTGCCCAGGGACTGGGCCGGTGACAGCGGCCGGCGTGCCGCTGCGGGCATCCCGGAGGACCTGGAGTTCGCCACCAAGCCGCAGCTCGCCGCCGAGATGATCAAGCAGGTTCTCACCGAAGGGCGCTGCCCTCCGTGGGTGACCGGCGACGAAGTCTACGGCCGCGACGCCAAGCTGCGCGCCTTCCTGGAAGAGCAGCACACCGGGTATGTGCTGAAGATCCCCTGCTCCTTCCGCGTTACCCTGCCCACCGGGCAGAAGGCCCGCGCCGATCACGCCGCCCGCATGGTCCCCGCGAGCGGCTGGCAGACCGCCTCCGCCGGGCACGGGTCCAAGGGCGAGCGGGACTACAGCTGGGCGTGGCTGGCCACCTCCTGCGCCCGTCACCACCTGCTGGCCCGCCGCAGCCTCCGCGACCCCGCTGACCTGGCCTACTTCTTCTGCCACGTGCCCGCCGGCCAGGCCTGCTCGTTCACCACCCTGATCCGCGTGGCAGGCCGCCGCTGGCCGGTCGAGGAAGATTTCCGGCTGGGGAAGAGCGACTTTGGGCTGGCCGGCAGCCAGGTCCGCGGCCACACCCCGATCACCCGCCACCTGGCCCTGGCCATGGCCGCGCTCGCGGTCTGCGCCACCACCGCCGCATTAGCGCGCTCCCGCACCAGCACCCTGGCCCGCCTGCCAGCCTCACCCGATGACCTGCCTCCCGAAGACCCCGGCCTGATCCCGCTGACCGTCACCGAGATCAAGCGGATCTTCAACCTGGTCACCCGCGCCTGGCAGACCATCCACCACTACCTGCACTGGTCCTGGTGGCGGCGCCGCCACCAAGCCAGAGCCCGCTGGTTCCACCACCGTGCACGCCTGCGACGCCCGGAGAGCGATCCATGATCAGGTCACGAAGTACGGCTGCCCTACCAGGTAAAGTCGTCGTCAATAGATAAGGGCAGCTTTTGCCTTGACGCGATCAGGCCTTTACCCAGTAGGAGGAAGCGGCACCCGCAATCGATTCACAAAGTTGTTTGAATGAAAGCAACCAAACGCTCCTCCGCCGGATCGGGCGGGATGTGCCTATGACACAGATCGCAGACGGTGATCCAGGACACCAAGGCCCGCCACCTCGTGGACGCCGCAGCCGGCCACCGCATCCTGCCTGGCTCCACCCAGGAGACCGCGACGGCTCCCCAGACGCCGCGCTACCAATCCCGCTTTACTCTGTCATCTCGCCAGCCAGATCCCTGGAGAGCGGCCGCCAAATCCAGGGCCGCGAACCGATCGCGTGCGACGCCGAAGCCGCCCCTGGACGCGGCGACCACCACCGGGACACCAATGCGCCGCGGAAGATGCCCGCGCCTGCCGGCCAGTGTGATCGCCCGGCCGGGCCGGGCCCGATCGGTGGTGCCAGCCGGGCGGGACCGCGCGGGCGCGCCGGGGCGCGCCTCACCAAGGCCAGAGCCCGGACTCGCGCGTGTAACCGCCGTTCTGCACGGTTAATCGTTGAAGGCTGATGATCGGGAGACTGTCCAGATTTGGGAGTTCGGCGCCGGTGAGCTGCTGGCGCGAGGCGTGTTCTGGGAGGGGATGATCATCGTTGCCGGTGCCTGGGCCCGCCGGGGGCGTATCTGGCCGCGTGCATGCCGCTGGGTTAGCGGCTGTGGTTGAGCAGGAGCTGGGCGAGGGATGCGGTGAGCCACGCCTCGGTGTCGTCGAAGGTCCAGCCGGCGTCCTGGGTGAGCTGCCGCCAGCTGGCGGGGGAGGTCATCATGGAGAGCACGGCGGCGGCTCGCTGGGGGGTGGTGCCGGCTCGCAGGGCGCCGAGTGTCCCGAGGCGCTGGGCGATTGCGCTGGAGCCCTCCTGATGCCGGTGCATCCCGTCGGCGACGACGGCAGCAGCTTCTGGTTCGGCGGGTTCAGCCGACAGCAGCACCTGGATGAGATCCCCGCAGCGTTCGTTCAGCTGGCGGGTGAGCTGCACCCCCTTGGCGATCAGCCGGGGAGGATCGGTTTCCTCCAGGAGCCCGGCGGCGAGCTGCGCTACGCCGGCCTCCTCGTCGATGAGGTCGTTGAGGGCCAGCACCAGCGTGGCCTTGGAACCGACGCTGGAGTAGATGGTCTGCACTGCCACCCCTGAGGCCTCGGCTATCTGCGGTAGGGACGTGCCGGCATAGCCGTGCTCGGCGAACAGCCGCCGGGCGGCGCGCAGGATCTCGCGGCGGGTCTCCGCGGCGGCTACCTCGCGCCTGTTGGGGCGTCTCACGCTCATCTGATTGACATTCAAGTAGTTAGAGGGGTACTAATTTCAGTAGATGTCCATTCTAGTCATCAGTCTTCTAGTCTAGCAAGGAGCGGGCATGAGCGCCGGGACAGTCATCAGCACGGAGAGCCGGACCTGGCCGAGACAGGCAGTCACCCTTGACCGCCTGGCGGGAACTGGCGGCCTGGCCTTCGCGGCCACCCTTGTCATACAGAACATCCTCCGGGCGAAAGCTCCGGGCTTTGACGCCGCGCCCGGCCAGGTCACGGCGTATTTCCTGACTCACCGCGCCGCCGCCTTGGTGCCTCTGGGCCTGTTCCCGGCCGGGCTGCTCGCCCTCTTCCTGTTCGTCGCCGGGCTGTGGTCCAGGGCCAGCCAGGGCAGCAGCCCGTGGTGGGCGAGCCTGGGAGCGCTGGGCGCGGCGACCGTCGCGGCCTTGTTCGCCGTTGTGAACATCACCGAGATCGTCCTCACCGCGAAGGCGGGGCGGCTGGCCAGCTCCCCGGCCGTCATCCAGGCGTTGTGGACGCTGCACGCCGCGGCCTTCGGCCTGGACCTGGCCGCTATCGCGGTCGCGCTCATCGGGCTCAGCCGGGCGGCAGCATCGATGTCCCTCATCCCCGCCTGGATCGCAGTGGCCGCTCTGCCGGGAGCGGCCTGTCTGCTGACAGCCGCCGCATTTACCGTCGCCCTCGCCAACGGCGGCCCCTGGCTCGCGGTCGGCCTCGCCGGGTTCATCGTCTGGCTTGTGTTCGTCGTGGCCGCCAGCGTCGCACTCCTGCGAAGGCGGCAGATCCCATGAACGGCAACCGACCGAAGCCCGACCTTACCTTCGTCAACCTGATCCACCAGGCGCTCCGAGCCGACGCGGCACGTCTCGGCGCCACGGTCAGCACCCTGGATCCCAGCGACCGGCCAG
>DASXKI010000448.1:0-12096 GCA_036496945.1 Streptosporangiaceae bacterium
TGTGCCGGTCTGCTGCCCGGGCCCGGGCCTGGCAGCTGACCGGCTCCAGTTGGAGCGGAGGGCTGGCGGGTGAAGCTTGAGTTGCGTGGCATCACCAAGCGATTCGGCGATCTCGTGGCCAACGATCACATCGACCTGGTCGTTCAGCCCGGCGAGATCCGGGCGCTGCTTGGCGAGAACGGTGCCGGCAAGACCACGCTGATGAACGTCCTGTACGGGCTCGTCCAGCCCGATGAGGGCGAGATCCTGATCAACGACCAGCCGGTCCACGTCCGGTCGCCGAAAGACGCGATCAGCGCCGGAGTGGGCATGGTGCATCAGCACTTCATGCTGGTCCCGGTCTTCACCGTGGCTGAGAACGTCACGCTCGGCGCGGAGCCCGTCCGCCGTCTCGGGCTGCTGGACCGGCGCCGCGCCCGTGTCCTGGTGCGAGAGCTGTCGGAGCGCTTCGGGCTCCGCGTCGATCCGGATGCCTACGTCGAGGATCTGCCGGTCGGCGTCCAGCAGCGAGTCGAGATCATCAAGGCGCTGCTGCGCGACGCCAGCGTCCTGATCCTGGACGAGCCCACGGCGGTACTGACCCCGGGCGAAACCGACGACCTGTTCCAGATCATGCGTCAGCTACGTGATTCCGGCCGCTCCATCGTGTTCATTTCGCACAAGCTCAAGGAGGTCCAGGCGATCGCCGACAACATCACCGTCATCCGCCGCGGCACGGTGGTGGGCGAGCGGCCGCCGACTACCAGCGATGCCGAGCTGGCCGCGCTCATGGTCGGCCGCGCGGTACAGCTTCGCGTGAGCAAGGACACGGCCAGCCCGGCCGGGGTGGTGCTCGACGTCCGCGACCTCAGCGTCCCGAGCGAGCATGGCGCACTGGCCGTGCAGTCGGTCTCCTTCGACGTGCGAGCCGGGGAGATCCTGGGAATCGCTGGCGTGCAGGGCAACGGGCAGACCGAGCTGTGCGAGGCGCTGCTGGGCCTGCGGCCGTCGACGGGCTCGGTGGTGCTCGACGGTGCGAACATCAGCGGCACGAGCACCCGTGACCGGCTCCGCGCCGGGATCGGCTATATCCCTGAGGACCGGCAGGAAGACGGCCTGGTCGGCGCCTTCTCCGTTGCCGACAACCTGGTCCTGGACGTCTACGACCGCCCTCCCTACGCCTCCGGCATCGTCATGAAGCCCGACGCCGTCAAGCAGGCGGCGGTCCGCCTGGTCGACGAGTACGACGTCAGGACCTCGTCGGTGCTGACCCCGGCCGGAACACTGTCTGGCGGCAACCAGCAGAAGGTCGTCGTCGCCAGAGAGCTAAGCCGAGGCAACAAGCTGCTGGTGGCTAGCCAGCCGACGCGCGGCCTGGACGTCGGCTCGATTGAGTTCGTCCACTCCGAGATCGTGAAGCAGCGCGACCGCGGCGTGGCGGTCGTCATCGTCTCCTCCGAGCTCGACGAGATCTACGCTCTGTCGGACCGGATCGCCGTCATGTACGAGGGCAGGATTGTCGGCTTCAGCTCGCCGGACATCGCCGAGCACGAACTCGGCCTGCTGATGGCCGGCGCCGGGCCGCCGACCGAGCCGCCGACCGGGCCGACCGGGCCGACCGGGCCGACCGGACCGTCCGCCGGGCCGCCGACGGGGCCGTCCGCCGAACCGCTAGCTGAGGATCCCGCCAGTGAGTGACGCTTCGGCCGCCGTACCTGACCCAGTACCCGCGGACGAGCCAGCCGCGGCACCTCGGCCCGGTCGGCAGCGTGCCCGGCTTACGGGCGCCGCCATCATCCAGGCGGTCACCGAGGGCAGCTCGGCCGTCATCACCACCCTCGCGATCTTCCTGGCGCTCGTGGTCGGCGGCGTGCTGATCGTGTTCAGCGATCCGGTCGTGACGCGGGCCTGGAGCTCGTTCTTCGCCAATCCGGGATACGCGCTGACGCAGACGTGGGACTCGGTCTCCTACGCCTACTCGCAGATGTTCGAGGGCGCGATTCTGAACCCCTCGACGGTCAGCGCGGCGTTTCATGGCGGCTCGGTAGGCGCTATCTTCTACCCGCTCTCGGCAACATGCGCCCAGGCGACACCGCTGATCCTCACCGGTTTGTCGGTCGCGATCGCGTTCCGGGCCGGCCTGTTCAACATCGGCGCGGCCGGCCAGTGGGTGGGCGGCGCGATCGTGGCGACCTGGCTGGGTTTCGGCGTGAGCCTGCCGCCGGTGCTCCACATCATCGTGTGCGTGGTCGGCGCGTTCGTCGGCGGTGCCGTCATCGGCTGGTTCGTCGGCCTGCTCAAGGCCAAGACCGGCGCGCACGAGGTCATCGTGACGATCATGCTCAACTACGTGATGTACGACCTGCTGCAGTATCTGCTGTCGCATCCGGCGATGCTGCAGAAGCCGGGCCAGAGCAACGAGATCGCCCCGTCTATCGCGAACAACGCTAACCTCGGGCACGTCAGCGGCCCGCCCCCCGAGGCCGGGGTCGGCTTCCTGATCGCCGTGGCGGCCGCCGTGGCGGTTGCCTGGCTGCTGTCTCGCAGCACGACCGGATTCCAGTTCCGCACTGTCGGCGCCAGCCCGAGCGCGGCCCGCACCGCCGGCATCAAGGTCGAGCGGTCCTGGATCCTGGTGATGCTGCTGGCCGGCGGCCTGGCCGGCCTATCCGCAGCCACGGTGATCCAGGGGACGAGCACTCAGCTGACCTTCAATAGCTACGGGACCTACGGGCCCGACGGCATCACCGTCGCGCTGCTCGGCCGGGCCAAGCCGATGGGGGTCGTGCTCGCCGGGCTGCTGTTCGGCGCCCTCCATGTCAGCGGCACTTATGTCGAGGCTGCCACGCTGGGCCAGGTCCCGGCCAACATTGTCCAGGTACTCGAAGGCCTCATTGTGCTCTTCGTCGCCGCGCCAGCGCTGATCCGTGCCGTCTTCCGGCTACGCGCCACCAGCGGTACCGGCATGGAGGCAGTAACGAAGGGGTGGAACGGGTGACGGCCATAGCCACGGCGGTGCGGGCACCGCTCGCAGCGGACCGCCGGTACACCGCGGCGGTGACCTTCGGCGTGATCGGGCTGATCAACGTTCTTGTGTTCGGGCTGCTGGCGCATTCCGGCGATGCTGCCTTCGCGGTGTCGCAGGGCGGCTCCGGCATCCAGATCCCCGTCATACGAGTGCCTGCCGCGCCGGTCTGCTTCGCGCTGGGCGCTGTCTGCCTCGGCCTCGGCGTGCTCCGCGCGACCACTGAGCTCAGCCTTCGGGCCAAACGCCTCGCGATGGCGGCTGTCCTGCTGTGCTTCGCGCTATCCCTGCTCTGCTGGGCCGACGCCGGCGCGATCCCGCTGAACATCATCAACATCATGCAGGGCACGCTGATTGCCTCGATTCCGCTGGTCCTCGGCGCCCTCGCCGGCTGCCTGTGCGAGCGCTCCGGCGTGATCAACATCGCCATCGAGGGGCAACTGCTGTTCGGCGCGTTCACCGCCGCGATTGTGGCGAGCGCGTTCGGCGGCCTGTGGGTCGGCCTTGTGGCTGGATCGCTGGCCGGCGGGCTGGTCGGCTTGCTGCTCGCCGTCTTCGCTATCACGTTCCTGGTGAACCAGATCATCCTCGGTGTCGTGCTCAACGTGATCGCCCTCGGCATGACCAACTATCTCTACGACCGGCTGATGGCGCAGAATCCGAACTACAACACCGGGATCACGTTCGGCTCAATCAAGATCCCGGGGCTTTCCCAGATCCCGGTCATCGGGCCGATCTTCTTCGACTCGAACATCTTCCTGTACATCACGTATGTCGTGATCATCGCGGTCCAGGTCGCGTTGTTCTACACCAGATGGGGGCTGCGGGTCAGGGCCGTGGGTGAGCATCCCACCGCAGCCGACACGGTTGGCATCAGCGTGCTCTGGACTCGCTACCGCAATGTCATCCTGGGCGGCCTGATCGCCGGCGTCGGCGGCGCCTACCTGACCATCGGCTCGGTGGGCAGCTTCAACCCGAACATCAGCTCCGGCTTCGGGTACATTGCACTCGCGGCATTGATCTTCGGCCGCTGGACGCCGCTCGGCTCGCTCGCCGCCGCGCTCCTGTTCGGCTTCTGCCTGGAACTCGCGCTGGTACTGCCCACTGTCAACGCGGCGCTGCCGCCGCCCATCATGAACATGGCACCGTACGTGGCCACGATCATCGCCGTGGCGGGACTGGTCGGCAAGGTCAGGGCGCCGAAGGCCGACGGAGAGCCGTACATCAAGGCGTGACAGCCAGCATTTCACCCCTGCCAGCAACTCGCCCCGGGAGTTAAGGCCGACTGAATGAACAACATTGACTGGTCAGCGCTGCGGCACGCCGCGACTGCCGTTGCGGCGCGCGCGTACGCGCCCTACTCGGGCCTCGGAGTCGGTGCTGCCGGGCTCGACGCCAACGGCACGATCGTCACCGGCTGCAACGTGGAGAACGCGTCGTACGGGCTGACGCTGTGTGCGGAGTGCGGGCTGGTCAGCGCCCAGCGTGCGGCTGGCGCTGGGCCGCTGGTGGCGGTGAGCGTCGTCGCGGCTGATGGCGCCCCGCTGATGCCGTGCGGCCGGTGCCGGCAGCTGCTGCTCGAGGCTGGCGGCCCCGGCCTGCTGCTCGATGCCGACGCCGGCCCGCAGCGCCTCGGCGACTTGCTCCCCGGCGCGTTCACCCCGGCCGACCTGGCAAGCCGGCGGGCTCACGGCGGTAAAAGCGATGCCTGACGCCGTCGACCTGATCCGGGCCAAGCGTGATGGCGGCCGGCTAGCACCAGCCGACATCCGCTGGCTCATCGACGCCTACACCGCAGGTGCCGTGGCGGACGAGCAGATGTCCGCGATGCTCATGGCGATCTACTTCCGCGGCCTCGATCATGGTGAGCTGCGCGCCTGGACCCGGGCCATGATCAGCTCCGGCGAGCGGCTGGAGCTCAGTGGCCTGTCCGCGCCCACGGTGGACAAGCACTCGACCGGCGGGGTCGGCGACAAGGTGTCGCTGATCCTGGCGCCGCTCGTGGCCAGCTGCGGCGCGGCCGTACCGCAGCTGTCCGGGCGCGGGCTCGGACATACTGGCGGCACGCTGGACAAGCTCGAGTCGATCCCCGGCTGGCGCGCCGCGCTCTCCAACGCCGACATCATCCGCGTGCTGGCGACCACCGGCTGTGTCATCTGCGCCGCTGGCGATGGCCTGGCCCCGGCCGACCGCCGCCTCTACGCGCTCCGGGACGTCACGGGCACAGTCGAATCCATTCCGCTGATCGCCAGTTCGATCATGTCCAAGAAAATTGCGGAGGGAACCGGGTCGCTCGTCCTCGACGTCAAGGTCGGCAGCGGCGCGTTCATGCCGGACCTAGCCGCCGCCCGCGAGCTCGCGCTGACCATGGTCGATCTCGGCAACGCCCACGGCGTGCGCACAAGCGCGCTGCTGACCCGGATGGATACACCTCTCGGCAACGCCGTCGGCAACGCCGTCGAAGTACAGGAGTCAGTCGCCACGCTGCGCGGCGACGGGCCAGCCGACCTGGTCGAGGTCACGCTGGCGCTGGCGACCGAAATGCTCGCGCTGGCCGGTATCGACGCCGACCCGGCCGCCGCGCTTGCCGACGGGCGCGCCCTGGAGAGATTTCACGCGATGATCGCCGCGCAGGGCGGCGACCCGGCGGCCGACCTGCCGTCGGCGCGGCACACTGAGATCGTGCGCGCAGAGTCGGACGGCTGGCTCCGCGTCCTCGATGCCAGGGCCGTCGGTATTGCGGCCTGGCGGCTGGGCGCCGGGCGGGCGAGAAAAGAGGACCCGGTGTCGGCAGCTGCCGGGATCATCTGCCTGGCCAAGCCGGGCGACAAGGTCGCCGTTGGCCAGCCCGTGCTCGAATTGCGCGGCGACGATCAGGGCAAGTTCGGCCGCGCGCTCGAGGCGCTCGCCGGGGCGCTGGAGATCGGCCCGGAACCACCCGAGCCAGCTCCCCTGATCATCGATCGGATCGGCTGACAGGCGTGGCCCCGTTGTCAGCCGAGGCCTCGCGGTCAGCCGTGGCCTCGCGGTCAGCCGTGGCCCCGTGGTCGGCGCTGGCACTGCGGTAACGTCGCCATCGTGGGGATTGAATCAGTCGAACGCGATGCACCTGCCCGCTGGCAGTTCGACGTCGCCGACGCGGCCACCTCGGACGCCGGGCTTCGCCAGGTGCTGCACGGCCTGCCGGGCATCGACCAGGTCGGCGTCGGCGAGCGCGTGGCCGCCCTGGCCACTCGCTCGATCAAGAAGGACGCCAAGCTGGCCGCGCTCGATCTGGCGATCCGGATGGTCGACCTGACCACGCTGGAAGGTGCCGATACGCCGGGCAAGGTGCGCGCCATGTGCGCCAAGGCGCTGCATCCGGACGCCGACGCCCCGCCCGTCGCCGCGGTCTGCGTGTACCCCGACCTGGTGGGCGTGGCGAAGCAGTCGCTGGCGGCCGGCAGCGTGGCGGTGGCGTCCGTCGCGACCGCGTTCCCGTCCGGGCGTGCATCCCTGGCGGTGAAGCTCGCCGACGTCCAGGACGCGGTGAGCGCGGGCGCCGACGAGATCGATATGGTCATCGACCGCGGCGCGTTCCTGGCCGGTCACTATGGCCAGGTCTACGCGGAGATCCGGGCCGTGCGCGAGGCGTGCGGGCCGGCCCATCTCAAGGTCATACTCGAGACCGGCGAACTAGCCACGCTCGACAACGTCGCGCGCGCGTCCTGGCTGGCGATGATGGCCGGCGCCGACTTCATCAAGACCTCGACCGGCAAGGTGAGCCCGGCCGCCACGCCGCCCGTCGCCCTGGTGATGCTGGCCGCTGTCCGCGATTTCGAGCAGACTGCCCGCCGCCGTGTGGGCGTCAAGGTGGCCGGCGGCATCCGGACGGCCAAGGACGCCATCCGGTACCTGGTGCTCGTGAACGAGGTGGCAGGCCAGGCCTGGCTGACCCCGGCACTGTTCCGCATCGGCGCATCGACGCTGCTGAACGACCTGCTCATGCAGCGCATGAAGCAGCGCACCGGCCGCTACGCCGGGCTGGACTACGTCACGATCGACTGAGATGGCAGCCGGGTCAGCCCGTCTGGTACTGCCGCGTCCAGGTGCGACCGCCATCGGCGGTCGACTCGATCACGTAGTTCGCATTCTGGCCGGCCACTGTCTGGTCGGTGCCGATGACCCAGCCTTGCGAGCTACTGACGAACGCGACGCCGTACGCCTGCGTGACGTCGCTGACGTAGCCCTGCTTGCTGCTGTCGGCGCCGCCGCCTGTCACCATCTCCAGCGGGGCAGCGCCCAGGCCAACTGACGGGTCCGAGCCGACGAACGCCGCGCTATCCGGGCTGATCGCGCTGAACGGACCCGGATAGCTGCCAGGGCCGGCGGGCGCGTGCACCTCGGGCATGATCGCGGACTCGGTGTACGTCTCCTCGAACAGGGCGTGCCAGGTGCGCGCATCCTGCGTGGCAAACGCGATGTACGGCGAATGGCTGAGGGCGGCGCCGAAGCCGAGGAAGAGCATCCAGGCGGCGCTCTGGCCCGCGCACTGAACCACGGCGGTGTCTCCTGGCTCATGCTGGGAGTAGCCGGGCCGGGCCGGCTCGGCATAGGAGCGAGACCAGCGCCGGCCGCCATCGGTGCTGCGCCAGATCTGGCCTGGTGTGCCGAGGTACCCATCGGCCGGATCGCCGAAGCAGACCGTCTGGGCCATCGCCGGCGCGCCGGAGACCGGCTGCCAGGTCCGTCCGCTGTCGGTGGTGATCAGCAGCCGGCCGCCGGACACGGGAGCGGGCACGCCACCATCGATCCGCAGGTCAGATCCGCCTGCCACGGCGTAACCGACACTTGGGGTGGCGAAATGAACAGAACGGATGACCGGGCAGGGCTCTGCCAGCCTGGTCCACACCGCGCCGCCATCCGTCGTGGCCAGCAGGTCATTCGTCCCTACCGCCCAGCCGTGCTTGGCATCGACGAAGTCGACTTGATCGAGCTTGGCCGCCCCCCGGTACTGGGTGCGCCAGGCCTGGCCGCCGTCACTGGTGGCCAGGATTCGGTCAGCTCCGACGACCCAGCCCTGCTGTGCCGAGACGAACTCGACAGCGGCGAGCGGCGGGACCGTCGCGGTCCCGGCCGCGTGGCTGCCGCACTGGGTGGTCGGCGTGGTCGTCGCCGACGACGGGCTGGGCGGCCCTGACGCCGATCCGCATCCAGCGGCCAGCAGGGCCATCGCGCAGAACGCGGCAGCGAGCCAGCGACCGCCCCGCGCCGACCTCAGCCTCGTCATCGCTCTCCCCACGACGCTGTCCCCGTCCCCCACCACGCTAGCGACTTCCATGAACTCTATGGAGGCTCGGCGCGTGCCAGAATGAGGCCTGGCAGATCGGCGGGCTACGGGAAGGGCGCTGATGGGGTCCGGCAAGAAGCAGTCTGGCGCTGGCCTGGCACGGCCGGCTGACGGCGCCAGCCCGGCGGACTCAGCTGGCCTCGACTGGGAGTACGCACCTGCGCCCGAATCACGGGACATCGTCACCATTGCGGGCGAGTACGGCCTGTTCATCGATGGCGAGGTCCGGCCTGCGGCCAGCGGTCAGACGTTCGCCACCATCAACCCGGCCACCGGCGAGAAGCTCGCCGCCGTGGCCGAGGCTGGGCCCGCCGACGTCGAGCAGGCGGTCGCGGCGGCGCGCGGCGCCTACGAACGGGTATGGGGACCGATGCCGGGCGGCGAGCGGGCCAAGTACCTGTTCCGGATCGCGCGCGTGCTCCAGGAACGGGCCCGCGAGTTCGCCGTCCTGGAGACCCTGGACAACGGCAAGCCGATCCGGGAGTCACGCGACGTCGATATCCCGCTCGCCGCCGCGCATTTCTTCTACTACGCGGGCTGGGCAGACAAGCTGGAGCACGCGGGCTTCGGCCCGGCGCCACGACCGCTCGGCGTGGCCGCCCAGGTGATCCCGTGGAATTTCCCGCTGCTGATGGCGGCGTGGAAGCTCGCGCCGGCGCTGGCGGCTGGCAATACCTGCGTGCTCAAGCCCGCCGAGACGACGCCGCTGACGGCGCTGCTGCTCGCGGACGTCTGCCTGCAGGTGGGTCTGCCGCCCGGTGTCGTCAACGTGCTGACCGGTGCGGGCGAGACCGGCGCGGCGCTGGTCTCGCATGGCGGCGTGGACAAGATCGCGTTCACCGGGTCGACCGAGGTCGGCAAGCAGATCGCGCGCTCGGCGGCTGGCACCGGCAAGAAGCTGACGCTGGAACTGGGCGGCAAGGCCGCCAACATCGTCTTCGACGACGCTCCCCTCGAGCAGGCCATCGAGGGCATCGTCAACGGGATTTTCTTCAACCAGGGTCACGTGTGCTGCGCCGGATCGCGGCTGCTCGTCCAGGAGTCGGTGGCCGACGCGGTCGTGGACCGGCTCAAGCGGCGCCTCACGACGCTGCGCCTCGGCGACCCGCTGGACAAGAACACCGACATCGGCGCCATCAACTCCCGCCAGCAGCTGGACAAGATCACCGAGCTGACGGCCGCGGGTGCGCAGGAGGGTGCCGAGCGCTGGTCACCGCCGTGCCGGCTGCCGGACAGGGGCTTCTGGTTCCCGCCGACGGTGTTCACCGGCGTGAGCCAGTCGCACCGGATCGCGCGGGAGGAGATCTTCGGCCCGGTGCTGTCAGTCCTGACGTTCCGTACCCCGGAGGAAGCAGTGGCCAAGGCCAACAACACGCCGTACGGGCTGTCGGCCGGCATCTGGACCGACAAGGGCAGCCGGATCCTGTGGCTGGCCCAGCGCATGCGCGCGGGCGTGGTGTGGGCCAACACCTACAACAGGTTCGACCCGGCCAGCCCGTTCGGCGGGTATCAGGAGTCCGGCTACGGACGGGAGGGCGGCAGGCACGGCCTGGCCGCATACCTCGATGTCTGACGCGCCCGTGCCTAATGTGACCGTGGCTGATGTGCCCGTGCCTGTCATGCCTCCGCGGCTGGGCGTCCGCAAGACCTACAAGCTCTTCATTGGCGGCGCGTTCCCGCGCTCGGAGTCCGGGCGCTCCTACCCGGTGCACGGCAGCGACGACGACCTGCTCGCCTACGCGGCCAAGGCATCCCGTAAGGACCTGCGGGACGCGGTCGTCGCCGCCCGCGGCGCGTTCGGCGGCTGGTCTGGCGCAACTGCGTACAACCGTGGCCAGGTGCTCTACCGGGTCGCCGAGCTGATGGAAAGCCGCGCCGCCGAGTTCGCGGCCGAGGTCGCCCGCGCCGAGGGCCTGCGGCCCGCCGAAGCCGACGCGGTCGTGTCGGCGGCCATCGACCGCTGGGTCTGGTATGCGGGCTGGAGCGACAAGGTCGCGCAGGTGGCGGGCGCCGCCAACCCGGTCGCCGGACCGTACTTCAACTTCAGCGTGCCGGAGCCGACCGGTGTGGTGGTGACGCTCGCGCCAGCCGACTCCAGCCTGCTGGGTCTTGTCAGCGTGCTCGCGCCGATCATCGTCACCGGCAACACCGCGATCGTGATGGCGAGCGAGAGCCGCCCGTTGCCGGCGGTGGTCCTCGCTGAGGTGCTCGCGACGTCCGACGTGCCGCCTGGTGTCGTCAACGTGCTAACCGGCAGCACAACCGAGGTGGCCATGGTCGCGGCCGAGCACATGGACGTCAACGCGATCGACCTGACCGGCGCGCCGGGGGCCGACCGCGCCGCCCTCGAGCGCGCCGCGGCCGGCAACCTCAAGCGCGTGCTCGCGGATCGCGAGGGAGAGCGCTGGAGCGACCCGCCGGGGACGCGCCGCCTGCTGGCGACGCTGGAGATCAAGACGGTCTGGCACCCGGTCGGCATCTGACCGCCAGGGCGCGCAGCGCGCGGGTGAACACCTGTGCCGGAGGCGTGACCAGGCCAGCGCCGACCTGCCCGGTGCCCGCGACTCTGCCCGCCATGCCGGTGTTGATCTGCGGCAGGATGCCGGTGCGCGCTACCAGGGTGACGTCGATCCCGGCCGGAGTGCCGGCGAACTCCAGCGCCGGAATCTGATACTGCGGATGCTCGGCGAGCGTGATCTCCCGCATCCGCCGTGTCGTTGCGAGCGCGTCCGCGGCCGTGCCTCCGACGAGCCGGGCGATCGCGGGGGCCGCCGCCATGGCAAAGCCGCCGAGCCCGGCGGTCTCGGTGATCGCCGAGTCGCCGATGTCCGGGCTCGCGTCGCCCGGACCGTAGCTGCCGAGGAACAGGCCCTGCGGCGTCAGGGCAGGCGCCGTGAACCACTCGTCTCCGGTGCCGGACACCTGGATGCCGAAGTCGGTGCCGTTCCGCGCCATCGCGACGACCATCGTGGCGGCCGTAATGTCGCGGGCGGCGTCGAGAGCCAGCTTGCAGGCGGGCATCGCCAGGTTCAGGAAGAAGTGATCGTTGCCGCCGATGAACGCCGCCGCCCTGGCGACGTCGGCGGAGCTGACACCCGACTCCACCATGGACGGCAGCAGATCACGCAGCAGCATGAGCGTGCCGGTCTTGTTCCGGTTGTGCGCCTCGTCCCCCATCTGCACCATCTGGGCCAGGATCGCGGTGACGTCCACCGGCCCGTGACTGCGTACCGCCGCCGCGAGCAGCGGGCCGAGCACGGCCGACATCCACGCCAGCCGCTCGAGCACGTCGGGTGAAAAGGCGCCATACCGCAGCACCTTGCCCAGGCCCTCGTTTAGCGAGCAGTACGCCCGCCGTCCGGTCGCCGCATCCTCGAGCACGAACAGCCACATCGACGGCGAGATCACGCCAGCCATCGGGCCAACTGCCCCGCGCGAGTGACAAGGCGCGAGCGCCAGGCCGCCGCGCTCGCCGAGCACCGCGGCCGCCTCCGGCGTGTCCGCGAGTCCCTCGAAGACCGCCGCCCCCATGAGCGCTCCGCGCAGCGGCCCGGCAGCCCGGTCCCAGCCGATCGGCGGTCCGGCGTGGAGGAACTCACCGGCCCGCAGACCCAGCGCGGTGCTAGCAGGCACGACGTCGACAAGGTGCGCCCGCACGCTCAGCATCCGCTGTACGGCTAGCGCGTTGGCTGCGGCTCGTCGCGGGTCGCTCAGGATGGGAACGAGGTCGTCCGCCACCCCCGCCATCGGCGGTGCCCAGTCG
>DASXKI010000449.1:0-9573 GCA_036496945.1 Streptosporangiaceae bacterium
CCGCAAGCGCCCTGGAGTTGGCCACATAGCCGTCGCAAGCTCGCCGCCGGTCACGCGCCTTGACGGCTCGTGCACGAGGTCAAGGCTGGCGAGGCGGCGCCGTAACCGCCCGGTCCCCGGCTCCCGGCGACCTTTCATGGCCTCCCGGCTTCCGGCGTCCATCTTGTACCGGTATGCGGCCGGGAAAACCATGAAAGGTGCGGCCATATAGACGTCGTAAGCGGCTGCTGGTCGACTAGCCGTCCGCGCGGACCACACCGATCGGGCAGGAAACACCCGTGCCGTGGTCGGGGCAGTACCCATACGGGTTCTTGGCATCGCTGAGGTACTGCTGGTGGTAGTCCTCGGCGAAGTAGAACCCGCCGGCGGGCACGATCTCCGTAGTGATGTCCCCGTAGCCAGCCTCGGACAGCCTCATCTGGTAGCTGGCCCGCGACTTCTCGGCCTCGGCCTGCTGCTCCGGCGACTCGTAGAAGATCGCCGACCTGTACTGGCTGCCGACGTCGTTGCCCTGGCGCATGCCCTGCGTCGGGTCGTGCGACTCCCAGAAGACCTTCAGCAGCTCGGCGTAACTCACCTTTGCCGGGTCGAACACCACGCGCACCGCTTCGGCGTGGCCGGTGCGGCCACTGCAGACTTCCTCGTAGGTCGGGTTGGGCGTGAAGCCGCCCTCGTAGCCGACGGCGGTCGACACCACGCCGGGGGTCTGCCAGAAGTTCTTCTCCGCACCCCAGAAGCAGCCCAGCGCGAACTCTGCGACCTCAGTACCCGCCGGGTACGGGGGCAGGAGCGACGTGCCGAGCACCTCATGCCGGTCCGGGACCCGCATCGCCGTCTCCCGGCCTGGCAGCGCGTCCTGCGCGGTCGCCATCTGCGTCTTGCGGACTCCGAATATGCTCACTGCTCCTCCTTGCGTCGCCAGGCACAACCAGTCGGCCGCGCGCACGATTCCCCAGGCAAGGCCAGCAGCCCACCTCGCGGCCGACTGTGCCCGCCGCCACCGGGCATCTGCCTACTTGAGGTTGTTGAGGTTCAGCACCTTACCGGCCGGCGGCGCGGCCGGCTGCGGCGCTGTGTTCCACTGCGAGTAGGTGACGACCTCGTGCACGCCGCCGCCGGTGGAGGCAGCCAGCGGGTAGTGCGTGCTGGCGGAGCTGACAGCTAGCGTGCTGCCGTCAGAGGCGCGCAGGACCCAGGCACGCTGGCCGCCGACCGTCTCGCTGCCCGCCTCGGTCAGCTGAGGCACCCGGCCTGAGGTGAGCGGACCGGTCAGGCTGTTCATGCTGAGATCCCCGGTGAGCTGACTGGCTTCGGCAGAGGTTAGCTGAAGCCACTTCCCGCACACGACGGGGCACGCGCTGGCGGGCGCCTTCACCTGGTTAAGGAACGCGCGCGTTGCCTGAATGTAGAACGTCCCGCCAACGCCGATGACCTGAAAGGGCGCCCCATTCTGGCTGACAGTCCCGGATACATCCCCGTTCCTGTGCATATCTAGATTCACGCTGATCGGGATGCCGTTGTTGGTGAGGTTCCCGGCCACGTGCACACTGCTCGCCTGGCGGACCGCGGCCTGCATCGAGGTCACCAGCGCCGTCGAAGTCGGCTCCGCCGGCGGCGCGCTAGTCGAGCTGCTTGTCGGCGCGCTGCTCCCGCATGCTGAGATCAGGATCGCCGCGCACCCCGCAACGCCGGCAGTGACCATTTTCGCGGACAGGCCCATAACCGGCTGATTCCCCCGATCCGGCAATGCCGTGACATGCGGAGACGTACCGCGCCACTGTGTGGCGGGGCGACGCCACTTCCAGCTGCCTACCCCGTGCTGCCTACCCCGTGCTGCCTACCCCGTGCGCTCGACCACGAACTCGCACAAAGCCTCGAATGCCGACCGCGCCGGCACATCGGGCAGGCCGAGTATCTGCGTCCGCGCCAGCTCGGCCCAGTGCCGTGTGTCGGCCTTCGCCGCGTCCATCGCCGGGCTGTGGCGCAGCAAGCCCAGCGCCTCCGCGTGCAGCGCCGGGTCGGTGAGCTCGCCCATGCTGAGCAGCTCGACCAGCCGGCCGTCGGTCCGGTCCGCTGACCGCACCGCGTGCAGCATCGGCAGGGTGCGGACGCCCTCCCGTAGGTCGGTGCCGGGCGTCTTGCCCGACTGCGCCGATTCGCTCGCGACATCCAGGATGTCGTCAGATAGCTGGAAGGCCACGCCGAGAGCGGCGCAGGCCGGTGTGATCCGCTCGATCACACTCGGCGGCGCGCCTGAGAACATGGCGCCGAACTGCCCAGAGGTGGCGATGAGCGAGGCAGTCTTCTCCGTCACCACTCGCATGTAGTGCTCAAGTGGATCGTCGCCCGGCCGGCATCCGACGGTCTCGGCGATCTGCCCGGTGACCAGGCGCTCGAAGGTCTCCGCCTGGATCCGGATCGCATCAGTACCCAGGTCGGCCAGAATCGCCGAAGCCTTGGCGAAGAGGTAGTCGCCAGTGAGGATGGCGACGGTGTTTCCCCAGCGGGAGTTCGCGCTGTCGCTGCCGCGGCGTACGACGGCCTCGTCCATCACGTCGTCGTGATACAGCGTCGCCAGGTGAGTGAGTTCGACGGCCACCGCCGCCGGCACGATGCGCGGATCCCTCGGATCGCCGAACTGAGCGGCGAGAAGGACCAGCGTCGGCCGGAATCGCTTGCCGCCGGCCTCCATCAGGTGGGCAGACGCATCGGCGAGCACGTCGTGCTTGGCCCGCGCGGCTGCGCGCAGACCGTCCTCGACGAGGGCTAGCCCGTCCACGACATCGGACGCGAGCGCTGCGTCGGTGAGTTCCATCGGAACAGCGGCAATCACGTGGGTCCCCTCATGGCCCGCCCTGACTGACTGACGCGCCAGTCATAGCTGAGGCTATCCTCCAGCCTTCCCCAAGATATAGCTCGGCCAGGCTGGACTGCGGTCCTGCCTAGCGGACGAACAGCGAGCTGGCCGCGTGGTTCGCCAGGTTCAGCAGTGGCTGCGGAATCACGCCCAGCACGACAGTCACAGCCGCCCCGATAGCGACTGCAAGTCCGGTGTACGCACTCGGCCGGATCACCACCGGGCCCTCGGGCGCGGGCTCGCTGAAGAACATCAGCACGATCACGCGGACATAGGGGAACGCGAGGATTGCGCTGCTGATCGCGCCGACGATGACGAGCGGCAGCGCGCCGCCCTGGATCGCCGCGTTGAACACCGCGAACTTGCTGGTGAACCCGCTGGTCAGCGGGATGCCCGCGAACGCGATCAGGAACAGCGCGAAGACCCCGGCCACCAGCGGCGAACGCTTCCCGAGGCCCGCCCAGCTCGACATGTGCGCCGCCTCGCCAGCCCGGTCCCTGACCAGCGTCACGATGGCGAAGGCGCCGATGGTGGCGAAGCCGTACGCCGCCAGGTAGAACAGGCTGCCGGACAGGCCTGCCGTGTTCGCCGCGATGACGCCGGTGAGGATGTAGCCGGCCTGCGCGATCGAGGAGTAGGCGAGCAGCCGCTTCATGTCCGTCTGCGTGACCGCGATGATCGAGCCGACCAGCATGGTCGCAATGGCCACGGCCCACAAGGCCGGCCGCCAGTCCCAGGTCAGCTGCCCGAACGCCACATAGAACACGCGCAGCAGCGCGCCGAACGCGGCCACCAGCGTGCAGGACGCCATCAAGGCCGTCACCGGCGTCGGCGAGCCCTGGTAGACGTCCGGCTTCCAGGCGTGGAAGGGCACCGCACCGATCTTGAAGAGCAGGCCGAGGCCGAGCAGCCCGATCCCTGCGTACAGCAGTGTCGCCGAGGCTGTGCCGGACTGGGCGACCGTCGCGATCCTCGCGAGCCGGACCGAGCCCGAGTACCCGTACAGCATGGCCACGCCGAAGATGAAGAACGCCGACGAGAACGCGCCCAGCAGGAAGTACTTCATCGCCGCTTCCTGCGACAGCAGGCGGCGCCGCCGGGCCAGGCCGCACAGCAGGTACAGCGGCAGCGACAGCACCTCTAGCGCGATGAACATCGTCAGCAGGTCGTTCGCTGCCGGGAACAGGAGCATGCCGCCGATGGCAAACAACGTCAGCGGGTAAACCTCGGTGTGCGTGAGCCCGGCCAGCAGGCCTTCGCGCTCTTCGGCACTGCCGGGGACGGCGGCGGCCTGCGCCGTGAACGCATTGACCTCGGGCGAGGACTCCGCGATCAGCAGCACGCTCACGAACGCGAGGATCAGGATCGTCGCCTGGATGAACAGCGTCGGCTTGTCTACCCCGACGGTGCCGACGGCGGCCACGGTGCCAGCACTGCCGCCAGCGAAGATCGAACTGCTGGCCGCAAGCACCACGGTGAGCACGAACGCACCCAACAGACTGCCGAGCGCCAGCGCGATCTGCATCGGCCGGCGCAGGTCCCTGCTCGCGAACGCCTCGATGAGCACGCCCGCCAGGGCGGCCCCGAAGACCAGCAGCATCGGGGAGAGCAGGCTCCACTCGATGTGCGGGACTGCGATTGTCGGCGCCGCAGCCGCCACGATCCCGGTCACCCGGAGCTCCCTTGCTTCAGTGCTTGCTGAGATGGTGCGGGCCGAGACAGCGCCAGCCGAGACAGCGCCGGCCGAGACAGCGCCGGCCGAGACAGTGCCGGCACAGACATGCGGGTCGCCTGTGCCAGGCCGGGTACCCGGTTGTGATGCAGCAGGAGACTGGTCGTAGCCGCCGAGCCCGCGCCGACCGGGCTAACGGGCGTGGTCGGGTGGGGCGGCACCGGATCGGTGGAGTGCGTGCCCGACAGCGTGCTCTGCACGGCCGGGTTGATGATGTTGAGCACCGGCTTCGGGTAGATGCCGAGCACGACGATCAGGGCGATGAGGGGCCCGACGGCCCACAGTTCGCGCGGTTTCAGGTCGGGCATGCTGGCGACCTCGGGCCTTACCGGCCCGGTCATTGTCCGCTGGTACATCCACAGGATGTAGATCGCTGCCAGGATGATGCCGAGCGTGGCGAGCACCGCGGCCGCCTCGTATCGCGTGAACGTGCCCACCAGCACCAGGAACTCGCTGACGAACGTGGACAGGCCAGGCAGCGACAGGCCTGCCAGCCCGGCGATCAGGAACAGCCCGGCCAGTACCGGCGCGACCTTCTGCACTCCGCCGTAGTCCGAGATGAGGTGCGAGCCGCGCCTGCTCACCATGAACCCGGCCAGGATGAACAGGGCGCCGGTGGCGAAGCCGTGGTTGACCATGTAGAGCGTCGCCCCGGACTGGCCCTGGCTGGTCATGGCGAAAATGCCGAGCGTGATCAGGCCCATGTGGGACACCGAGGTGTAGGCGATCAGCCGCTTCATGTCGGCCTGGCCGATCGCCACCACGGCGCCGTACAGCACGGCGATCACCGACATGGTGATGACGAGCCCCGTGAAGTAGTGAGCGCCCGCCGGGAACAGGTCCAGGCAGTACCGGATCATGCCGAACGTACCGACCTTGTCCAGCACCCCGACCAGCAGCACCGCGGCACCGGGCTGCGCCGACGTCGCGGCGTCCGGCAGCCAGGTGTGGAAGGGCCACAGCGGCGCCTTGATCGCGAACGCGATGAAGAAGCCGAGGAACAGCCACTTCTGCGTGGTCGAGCTCAGCGCCAGGTGGGTCAGCGAGGTGAACAGGAACGTGCCCTGGTGCCCGCCGTGAGTGGAGTAGACGAACAGCGCGATCACGGCGACCAGCATCAGCAGGCCGCCCAGCAGGCTGTACAGCAGGAACTTGACCGCGGCGTACTGCCGCTGGCCGACCCCGAAGCTGCCGATCATGAAGTACATCGGCACGAGCATGGCCTCGAAGAATACGTAGAACAGGAAGACGTCAGTGGCCGCGAAGACGCCGATCATCATCGTCTCGAGCACCAGCATCATCGCGAAGTAGGACTTGGCGCTGCGCACCCGCGACGGCCGCGCTGCGGGTGTAGCCGGGCCGGTCCCGTTCGAGCCGCCCGCGTCCGCGGCGCTAGCGGCGTCGGCGGCGCCCGAGACGCCCTCGACGTCATTCCAGGACGCCAGCACCACGACCGGCATGAGGACGACGGACATGAGGATCAGCACGAGCGCGATGCCATCCACGCCCACCGCGTAGTGCACGCCGAACTGCGGGATCCACTGGTAGACCTGCTGGAACTGGAACCTCGGACCGCCGGTCTTGTACTGGACGGCCATGGCGATGGTGACGGCGAGCGTCACCAAGGACGCCACCAGCGCGATCCGCTTGACCAGCAGGTCGCGCGCTCGCCTGTCGGCGGCACTGCCGGGTGCCGACCTGCCAGGGGTCAGGCCGATCGCGACCGCGCCGACGAGCGGGATGGCGCCCGCTACCGTCAGCCAGGGGAAATTGCTCATCAGATCCGCAGCCTCACCAGCTCTAGAGCCTTACCAGCAGGAACGCGCCGACCAGCAGCACGGCCCCGACCAGCATGGACAGCGCATACGACCGGACGAACCCGGATTCCCACTTCCGCAGCCGCCCGGACGAACCGCCGAACGTGGCCGCTACCGTGTTCACTATCCCGTCGACGCCGCGGTTGTCGAAGAACACCGACAGCCTGGTCAGCCACATGCCGGGCCGCATCAGCAGGCCCTCGTTCACGGCGTCGCCGTACAGGTCCTTGCGGGCCGCGACGGTGATCGGGCTGCCAGCCGGCGCCGTCACCGGGATCTCGCGCCGGCCGTACATGGCCCACGCGATCGCGGCGCCGATCACGACGAGCACCAGCGTCACGACGCCGTACTTAGTCCAGATGCCGTGCGAGATCGGCGGCACGCCCGTGACGGGGCCGAGGAAGTTCAGCAGCCGGTTACCGAGGATCAGGAAGCCGCCGGCCGCCACCGAGCCGATCGCCAGGACGATCATCGGCGAGGTCATCACCGGCGGCGCCTCGTGCGGATGGACGCCATCGTCCCAGCGGCGCTCGGCTCCGAACGTCATGTACATGACCCTGGTCATGTAGAACGCGGTGATGCCGGCCCCGATCAGCGCCGCCGTACCGAGGAGGGCGCCCGACACGCCGCCCTTCTCGAACGCGGCGTCGATGATCGGGTCCTTGGTGTAGAAGCCGGAGAGCGGGGGGACGCCGATGATGGCCAGGTAGCCGAGGCCGAAGGTGACCCAGGTGATGGGCATGACCCGGGCCAGGCCGCCGAAGCGGCGCATGTCAACCTCGTCATTCATCTCGTGCTTGATCGAGCCCGCGCCGAGGAACAGGCCGGCCTTGAAGAACCCGTGCGCGATCAGGTGCGCGATGGCGAACACGTAGCCAGCCGGGCCGAGTCCGGCCGCCAGCATCATGTAGCCGATCTGGCTCATGGTGGACCCGGCGAGCGCCTTCTTGATGTCGTCTTTCGCGCAGCCGATGATCGCGCCGAACAGCAGCGTGACGGCGCCGACGATCGCGACCGCGAGCCTGGCGTCGGCGGAGAGGTTGAAGATCGGCGCGGACCTGACGATCAGGTAGACCCCGGCGGTGACCATCGTGGCCGCGTGGATGAGCGCCGACACCGGGGTCGGACCCTCCATGGCGTCCAGCAGCCAGGACTGAAGCGGCACCTGGGCCGACTTGCCGCACGCGCCGAGCAGGAGGAGCAAGCCGAGTGCGGTCACGACGCCATGGCTTGCGGACCCTACGGCGCCGAAGACGCCGGTGAAGGTGACGGAGCCGAACTGGGCGAACATCAGCATGATCGCCACCGACAGGCCGACGTCACCCACGCGGTTGACGACAAACGCCTTCTTAGCCGCGGTCGCCGCGGTCGGCTTGTACTGCCAGAAGCCGATCAGCAGGTAAGACGCGAGGCCCACGCCCTCCCAGCCGGCGTACAACGCAAGGTAATTGCTGGCCAGCACCAGCAGCAGCATGGCCGCCAGGAACAGGTTCATGTAGCCGAAGAACCGGCGCCGCTCCGGGTCGTTCGCCATGTAGCCGACGGCGAAGATGTGGATCAGGGCGCCCACGCCGGTGATCAGCAGCACGAAGCAGATGGAGAGCTGGTCCAGGCGCAGGCCCAGCGGGACCTGGAACCTGGCGACGTCGATCCACTGGTAGATCGTGAGCTCGCGGACCCGCCCCGACGCCGGGTAGCCGAGCATCTGCACGAAGATGGCCACGCCGTAGCCGAAGGCCAGGACCGGCATGGTCACGCCGAGCAGGTGACCCCAGGGGTTCGTGCGCTTCCCGCCGAGCAGCAGCACCGCAGCTCCGACGAGCGGAAATACCAGCAGCAGCCACGCGTAGTCCTGGACCCCGGTGGCGTGCAGCGGCGTCAGCGGCTGTGCCTGCGAAGACAATGTCGCCGCCCCCAGGGCATGCGACACCAGCACACTGTGGACTGAGCCCGTCATGGCTCCCTCTCGTCAGTACTTCATCAGGTTCGCGTCGTCCACCGACGCGGACCTGCGGGATCGGAAGATGGCGGTCAGGATCGCCAGCCCGACGACCACCTCGGCGGCGGCGACCACCATCACGAAGAAGGCGATCACCTGGCCGTCGAGTGCGCCGTGCATCCGGGCGAAGGTCACGAATGCCAGGTTGGCTGCATTGAGCATGAGCTCGACGCACATGAACACGACGATGGCGTTGCGCCGGACGAGCACACCGACGGCACCGATCACGAACAAGATCACCGAGAGGGCGATGAAATGGGCTGGGGTGACCACTACTGCTCACCTGCTTCCTGGCCGGCGGTCCCGGCAGGAGCGCCAGTCCCGGCAGGGGTGGGAGTCCCGGCAGGAGCAGAGGTCCCGCCCGGCAGCGAAGGCGGCACGGCGGTCGCGCCGCCCGTGCGGCCCGACAGCACCGGGCTCACCGACAGCTCGGACTGGCTGCCGTCGGGCAGCAGCGCCGGCATGTCCGCCGCGTTGTGCTGCGCATAGGTGCCTGGCCCTGGCAGCGGCGTCGGCCGTCCGCTGGCGACCCGCTGGGCCGCGAGCTCACGCTGGGTCGGCTTCGGCGTGAGGCGCTCGCGGTGCGCCAGCACCATCGCGCCGACCGCGGCGGTGATCAGCAGGGCGCTGGTGATCTCGAACGGATACAGGTACGTCGTGAAGATCAGCCTGGCAAGCGAGGTGACGTTGGAGTTGCCGAACTTGGCGCTCGCCGGCGCAGCCGGCCCGATCGCGGCGTTGCCGATGACGAGGCTGAGGAGCACGAGCATGGCGATTCCGCCGACCGTCGCCCACAGCCGCTGGCCGCGGATGGTCTCGATGATGGAGTCGGCTGCCGAGATGCCCACGATCATCAGCACGAACAGGAACAGCATCAGGACCGCGCCGGTATAAACGATGATCTGGACGAAGGCCAGGAATGGCGCGCCGAGCATCGCGTACATGACGGCAAGCGACAGCATCACGACCGCCAGCAGCACCGCGCAGTGCACGGCCTTGCGCGCGAGCACCATGCCGAGTGCGGCAGCCACCGAGACGATCGCCAGCACCCAGAATCCGACGAGCCTGGCAGTCTCGGCCGCCGGGCCGGCCAGCACAATGGCATGGCCCAGGGTTGAGTGGCTCATTGCTCCTCCCCTGGCTCAGTTCGTGCCAGCATCGCGCCCAG
>DASXKI010000450.1:0-22506 GCA_036496945.1 Streptosporangiaceae bacterium
GCCTGTTGTCGATGGCGCTCGGCAGCCGGAACCCGTGGTCGACCAGTACGCGCTTGCGCGAGACATCACCCTCGTACATGGCACCGATCTGCGGCACGGTGTTATGCGACTCGTCGACGACCAGCAGGAAGTCCTCGGGGAAGTAGTCGAGCAGGGTGTTGGGTGGGCTGCCGGGCTCGCGGCCGTCGATGTGGCGCGAGTAGTTCTCGATGCCCGAGCAGGTACCGACCTGACGCATCATCTCGATGTCGTAGGTCGTCCGCATCCGCAGCCGCTGAGCCTCTAGGAGCTTGCCGAGCTTCTCCAGCTCAGCCAGGCGTCCTTCCAGCTCGGCCTCGATGCCGGCGATCGCCCGCTCCATGCGTTCCGGGCCCGCGACGTAGTGCGACGCGGGGAAAATGTACAGCTCTTTGTCCTCGCTCATGACCTCACCGGTCAGCGGGTGCAGCGTCATCAGCCGCTCGACCTCGTCGCCGAACATCTCGATCCGGACCGCGAGCTCCTCATACTGCGGGATGACCTCGATGGTGTCGCCGCGCACCCGGAACGTGCCGCGGGTGAAGGCCAGGTCGTTGCGTGCGTAGTGCATGCCGACGAGCTGGCGGAGCAGCCCGTCTCGGTCCATAGTGTCGCCGACCTTCACCTTCAGCATCTTGTCGACGTACTCCTGCGGCGTGCCGAGACCGTAGATGCACGAAACCGACGCCACCACGATCGTGTCGCGCCTGGTGAGCAGCGAGTTAGTTGCTGAGTGCCGGAGCCGGTCTACCTCGTCGTTGATCGACGAGTCCTTCTCGATGTAGGTGTCGGTCTGCGGGACGTACGCCTCGGGCTGGTAGTATTCGTAATAAGAGACGAAGTACTCGACTGCGTTGTGCGGCAGCATCTCGCGCAGCTCATTCGCGAACTGGGCGGCGAGGGTCTTGTTGGGCAGCATGACGAGCACGGGCCGCTGAAGTCGCTCCGACAGCCAGGCCACGGTCGCGGTCTTGCCGGTCCCGGTCGCACCCAACAGCACCGTGTCCCTGGCGCCCTCGCGGATGCGGCCCTCCATCTCGGCGATCGCCCGTGGCTGGTCGCCAGCCGGAACCATCTCCGTCACGACCTCGAAGGGGGCAACGCGCCGCTGGAGGTCGGTCACCGGCCGCATGACATCTCCTCTGCTTGCTGCTCGCTTATAACTCTAGGGCGACCTGCCGACAATGCGGCGTCCTCAGCCGATCGCGACGCTGACCGGGGCGAACAGCCTTGCCCGGTCGCCAGGCAGCGATCCGCCGTGGACCATGAGGGTCGTCTGACCACGGGCCGCCAGGCCGCGAGCTTCCGCCCACCGCGCGAGCTCGGCATGCTGTCCGGCGATATCAACCCGGATAGGCCCGCTCCAGCCGCGGGCGAGGGTGCTGATCAGCACACTCGCCGTCCGATCGTCGCCGGCTACTAGCGGCCCGATCATCCTGACGTCGCCCTTAGCCCACGCGGCGGCATAACCACTGACAGGCTCGCCGCATTCCAGGAACTCGTCAGCGAAGGTCACCAGCTCCGCAAGCACACGAGCGCGATCCGCGCCGAACACAGCCAGGTCGAGCGCGCCAAGCCCCCCAAGGCCGGCCACGGTCACGGACCGCAGGCCGGCGAGCACTGGCACCCGGGCCGCGTCGTCCGGCTGACATGCGCTGAATATGCCGATATAGCTGGTCGAGGTATCCATGGCGCGGAACCCGAGTCGCTCGTAGAGCGGTCGGCCGTGTGCCGTAGCCGTCAGGTAGACGACCGCTCCCGCGGCCTCGTCGAGGGCGTACCGCATCAGCCGCCGGCCGAGGCCCTGGCGCCCGTACCGGGATTCAGCCGCCGGCCGAGGCCCTGGCGCCCGTACCGGGATGCGACCAGCATCATGCCGACGGCCGCCAGCTCGCTCCCGTAATTGGTCAGGACCACGATGCCGGCCAGGCCGCCGACGGGGTCGTCGACGCCGTAAGCCTCGCTGACCGCGAACATCAGACGCCATTTGCTCTCCTCCGCGGGCCACCCCCGGTCACCCGCCAGCGCGACTATCGCACCCAGGTCCGCCGGCCCCAGCCGCCGCACCGGCAGCTCCGTAATGGCGGTGCGGGCGGACTGGACCGTCACTGATGCGGTTCCTTTCGGGCGACCGTGAACTACCCCGCAGGTGCCGAGCAGTCTGTATCTGGCAGCCTGCCGTGCTAGGCACCGCACACGTAACTGGTTTTCACGTGATGTCGCCCATCGGCGGCGAGCGCGGGATGGGCGGCGCGTCCGTCGGACCGTTTCGTGTGGTCCGGCGGATGGGCCGACCGTCCCGCGCCCATAGCGGGCGGGTCAGTGGGCCAGGAAGTCAGGCCTTTGCCTGGTCACCAGAGGCGATTAGCGCCCGGCGCCGCAGTTCGCTCCACAGCTCGCCGACCTGGCGGTCGAGCTCGGCCAGCGAGGCTGAATTGTCCACGACGATGTCCGCGATCGATAGCCGCTGCTCGCGGCTCGCCTGCGCCGCCATCCGAGCCTGCGCCTGCTCGCGGCTCATGCCTCGGAGTCGGACCAGCCGGTCGAGCTGGATCCGCGGCGGCACGTCCACCACCACAACCAGGTCGTAAGCATCCGCCAGCCCATTTTCAGCGATGAGCGGCACGTCGTGCACGACGACTGAGCCGGGCCCGGCCGCCTCCTCGAGGTCACGCATGCGGGCGCCGACCAGCGGATGGACGATCGAGTTGAGCGTGGCCAGCTTTTGCTGGTCGGCGAAGACGATGTCTCCGAGAACTACCCGGTCCAGTGCCCCGTCGGACCCGAGTACGCCGGGGCCGAATGCCCCGATCACCGCCGCAAGTCCGGCTGTCTCCGGCGCGACGACCTCGCGCGCGATGAGGTCCGCGTCGATGATCCAGGCGCCCTGCGCGCCAAGGCGTCTGGACACCTCGCTCTTACCTGCCCCGATGCCACCGGTCAGCCCGACCCGCAGCATGTCAGCCGCCCATCGGACATCGCTGCCCCGGCCAGGGCAGGAAAAGCCGACGGCGGGCGCCCGGTGCAGTACACCAGGAGCCCGCCATCGTCACGTACTCGCCAGGAAGGGTCGTCAGCTCTGACCACCGGACAGCTTGTCGCGAAGGGCGGCAAGTGCCTCGTCCGAGGCTAGGGTGCCGACCCGCTCAGAGTCGCCACTCGACGAGGTGGTGTGGTGCTCGCGAGCTTCGCCCTCCTCGCCGGCCTCCTCAGCTGCGGCCTCGGCCTTGCTCCGCGCCTCGACCACCTGCTGCTGGTGCGCCTCGTAGCGAGACCGCGCCTCGGCGTACTGCCGCTCCCACTCCTCGCGCTGACTGTCGAAGCCCTCGAGCCACTCGCCGGACTCTGGGTCGAAGCCCTCCGGGTAGAGGTAATTCCCCTGCTCGTCATAGGCGGCCGGCATGCCGTACAGGGTCGGGTCGAAGTCCTCACCGGAGACGTCCGCGCCGCCGCCCTCGTTGGCCTGCTTCAGCGACAGGCTGATCCGGCGCCGGTCCAGGTCGATGTCGATGATCTTCACGAAGATCTCGTCGCCGACCTGCACGACCTGCTCGGGAATCTCGACGTGGCGGTCGGCGAGCTCGGAGATGTGCACCAGTCCCTCGATGCCCTCCTCGACCCGCACGAACGCACCGAACGGCACCAGCTTGGTGACCCGGCCGGGCACGACCTGGCCGATCTGATGCGTCCGGGCGAACTGCTGCCAGGGGTCCTCCTGCGTCGACTTGAGCGACAGCGAGACGCGCTCGCGGTCCATGTCGACATCAAGGACCTCGACGGTGACTTCCTGGCCGACCTCGACAACCTCGCCCGGGTGGTCAATGTGCTTCCAGGACAGCTCAGACACGTGCACGAGGCCGTCCACGCCGCCCAGGTCGACGAACGCGCCGAAGTTGACGATCGAGGACACGACGCCCTTGCGGATCTGGCCCTTCTGGAGCGTGTTGAGGAAGTTCTGGCGGACCTCGGACTGGGTCTGCTCCAGCCAGGCGCGCCGGGACAGGACCACGTTGTTGCGGTTGCGGTCCAGCTCGATGATCTTGGCCTCGATCTCCTTGCCCACGTACGGCTGGAGATCGCGGACGCGGCGCATCTCGACGAGGGAGGCGGGCAGGAAGCCGCGCAGGCCAATGTCCAGGATCAGGCCGCCCTTGACGACCTCGATGACGGTGCCGGTGACGACGCCGTCCTCCTCCTTGACCTTCTCGATGGTCCCCCAGGCCCGCTCGTACTGAGCGCGCTTCTTGGACAGGATCAGGCGGCCCTCTTTGTCCTCCTTCTGGAGAACCAGGGCCTCGATGTGCTCGCCTGTCTTGACCACGTCATGCGGGTCGACATCGTGCTTGATGGACAGTTCCCGGGACGGGATCACGCCTTCGGTCTTGTAGCCGATGTCGAGCAGGACCTCATCCCGGTCGACCTTGACGACGGTCCCCTCGACAATGTCGCCGTCGTTGAAGTACTTGATGGTCTCGTCGATCGCGGCGAGGAAGGCCTCCTCGGAACCGATGTCGTTGATCGCTACCTTGGGGGTCGAGGTGGCCTGTGTGCTGCTCGTCATGTGTAGGTGGACTCCGGACTGCGGACAGGGAATGGGTTGCTGGACAGTACTGTGCGCTGCGTGTCCGACAAAGGAAAAGCCATGGTTTGCGTGACATGCCTGGTCAGCATGACCGACCGCGGCCTGCAGTGAGACTGCCCCGCGGGCTGCCTGACCATTGGCGGACTGCACCAGAACACAGTGCAGCGACCAGCATATGAGAGCCCGGCCGACGGGTCAATCTTGGGTCGGGCGGATGCGCCGCCGCTACCTGACCAGCCGAGGAAACGAGGAACTAACAGCAGCACAACGTAGAGCTACCTAGTGCGCGGCATCAGCCCAGCTGCGGCCCCAGCCCATCGAGACCTCCAGCGGCACGGCAAGATCGGCCGCGCTCCCCATGGCGACCGTCACGAGCTCTCGCACCGCGTCCAGCTCGCCCGGTGCCACCTCAAACATGAGCTCGTCGTGGACCTGGAGCAGCATCCGGGACCGCAGCCCGGCCGCCGTGAGCTCGCGGTGCGCGACCAGCATGGCGACCTTGATGATGTCGGCGGCCGAGCCCTGGATCGGCGCGTTCAGAGCCATGCGCTCGGCCATCTCCCGGCGCTGCCGGTTGTCGGAGGTGAGGTCCGGCAGATAGCGACGCCTGCCGAGCATGGTCTCGGTAAAACCGTCCATGCGAGCCCTGGCCACGACGTCCCGCAGGTAGTCCCGGACGCCGCCGAACTGCTGGAAGTACTCCTCCATATAGCCGCGGGCCTCCTCGGGCGAGATCCGCAGCTGCAGCGACAGCCCGTAGGCCGACAGGCCGTAGGCCAGGCCGTAGTTCATCGCCTTGACCTTGCTGCGCAGCTCCTGGGTCACCTCCTCCGGCGCGACGCCGAAGACGCGGCCAGCGGTCGCAGCGTGGAAGTCGTGGCCGGAGGAGAACGCGGCGGCCAGAGCCTCATCGCCGGACAGGTGGGCCATGATTCGCAGCTCGATCTGGCTGTAGTCCGCGGTGAGCAGGTATTCATAACCCGACCCGACGACGAAGCCCTCCCGGATCCGCCTGCCCTCTTCAGTCCGGATTGGGATGTTTTGCATGTTGGGGTCGGTCGAGGACAGCCGACCCGTGGCCGCGATCATCTGGTTGTAGGTCGTGTGAATCCGGCCGTCGGCGTCCGCCATCGGGATCAGTGAGTCCACGACACTCTTCAGCCTGGCCACGTCGCGATGGCGCAGCAGATGCGCCAGCACCGCGTGCTCCGTCTGCGCCAGCAGGCCGGTCAGCGCCTCAGAGTCGGTGGTGTACCCGGTCTTGATCCGCTTGGTCTTGGGCAGCCCGAGCTCGGTGAACAGGACCTCCTGGAGCTGCTTAGGTGACCCGAGATTGAACTCGTGCCCGACGACCGCGAACGCCGCCTGCTCCGCAGCCTTGACTTCACCACCCAGGCTGACCGACATCTCGATGAAATGGTCCGTGTCAGCTGCGATTCCGGCCCGCTCCATCTCCGCCAGGACCCGCACGAGGGGCAGCTCGACGTCGGCCAGCAGCTCGGTCGCGCCGCGCTGGGCCAGGCCCTGGTCCAGCGCGTCGGCCAGCTCAGCGGTCGCCTGCGCCCGCTGAGCTAGCGCCGTGGCGACTTCGCTGTCGTCGGCCACGTCCAGCGTGAGCTGCCCGGAGGCAGGCTCGGCGTCACGCAGCTCGCGGTTCAGGTATCGCAGCGACAGATCCGCCAGGTCGAACGAGCGCTGTCCCGGCAGGGCCAGGTACGCCGCCAGTGCCGTGTCACTCGTCAGCCCGGCCAGGTCGAAACCGCGCGCCGCCAGCGCGTGCATCGGCCCCTTGGCGTCATGCAGCGCCTTGGGCCTGGCCGGGTCAGCAAGCCATGCGCCGAGCGCCTTGTCGTCGGCCTCGGTCAGGCGCGTCGGGTCGAGGAACGCCGCCGTCCCGCCGGGGGCGGCGATGGCGAGGCCAGTCATGGTCCCGGTCCCCCGGCCCCAGCTGCCGCTGACGGCCAGGCCAGACCGGCCGGGACCAGCCACGTTCCCGTCAATCCAAGCGGAGACCTCATCCGGCCCGAGGATCATGGCAGCCACGTCGAACGCGGGCGCATTACCGGCCGGCACCTCGGCCGCGGACGCTAGGACCCCGATCCCGTTCGGGAGCGTCGAGTACAGCCGATCCCGCAGCACCCGGAACTGGAGCGTGTCGAACAACTGGTGGATCTGCTCGCGGTCCCACGGCACCGGCCGCAGGTCAGCGGGCCCGGCCTCAAGCGGGACGTCGCGGACCAGCTGGGTCAGCTGGCTGTTGCGCAGGACGCCAGCCAGGTGCTCGCGCAGTGCGTCCCCGGCCTTGCCCTTGACCTCATCGACCCGGTCGACCAGCTCGGCCAGCGACCCGAACTCCGCGATCCACCTGGTCGCCGTCTTCTCCCCCACGCCGGGGATGCCAGGCAGGTTGTCGCTCGGATCCCCGCGCAGCGCGGCAAAGTCGGGATACTGCGCCGGGGTCAGGCCATACTTCGCCGCGACAGACTCCGGGGTGAACCGGGCCATCTCGCTGATGCCGCGCATGGTGTACAGCAGCGTGACGTGATCGGTCACCAGCTGGATCGGGTCCCGGTCGCCGGTCACGATCAGCACGTCCATGTCAGGCTCAGCTTGCGTGGCGAGCGTCGCGATGATGTCGTCGGCCTCGTAGCCGGCCACCGACATCCGAGGGATGCCGAGCACGTCCAGCACCTCGAAGATGAGGCTCAGCTGGCTCCGGAAATCGGCGGGCGTCTCTTTCCTGGTGGCCTTGTACTCGACGTACTGCTCATGCCGGAACGTCTTCTCGGCGCGGTCGAAGGCCACAGCCACGTGCGTCGGCTGCTCGTCACGCAGCACGTTGATGAGCATGGCGGTGAAGCCGTAGACGGCATTCGTGGGCTGTCCGGTCGTGGTGGAAAAGTTCTCCGGCGGCAGCGCGTGGAAGGCCCGGTAGGCCAGCGAGTGCCCGTCCAGGAGCAGCAGCCGGCCGCGGCGGGCCGGCGGCGGAGCCTGACCAGCCGCCGTCTCGCCGGCCGGGTCCAGCTCGGCCGGGTCCAGCTCGGCCGGGTCCGCGTCGGCGGGTCCCAGGTCAGCCATCAGATCGGCCGTAACTGTCTCGCTGGCCTGATCCTGAGATGCTGCGTCCTTGGTAGCCACGTCCAGATCTTAGTGCGCGGGTCTGGCAATTGCCCGGGCGTTGCCGCCCACGTCGCCAGTCGATCATGGCCACCCCTACGCTGGCTCCAGCCGACCGCAAAGATCGCATAAGCAGGGAACGTGGAGGTTCAGTGCCCGAGTTGTCGGAACGTGAGCAGCAGATCAAGGCCGCCTTCAACAGCCAGGGCACTGAGACGCTCGCCGGCCGGATGGGCATCCGGATTCTCGAGGCATCCAGGGAACGTGTCGTCGGCACGATGCCAGTCGAGGGCAATACCCAGCCGTACGGCATCTTGCACGGCGGCGCGTCGTGCGTGCTCGCGGAGTCCCTCGGCTCGCTCGGCTCGGCGCTTCAGGCCGGGCCCGGCCGCTTCACCGTCGGCATCGAGATCAACGCCACGCACCACCGCTCGGCGCGGGCTGGGCTTGTCACCGGTGTGGCGACGCTCGTGCACGGCGGGCGGACCATGTCCACGTTCGACATCGTGATCACCGACGAGGACGGCAAGCGCATCTGCACCGCACGCCTCAGCTGCCTGCACCGGGACGCGGTCCCCGGCGAGTCCAAGCCGGCCTAGCCCCGCATTCGATTGCACCGCCTCGCATTCGATTGCACGGAGTCCCCCTGGTGACAGACGAGACGGATGGGACATGTGAGGTCACAAGTCCGGCTCCGGGGATGCGGGGTCTGCGACTGGGACGGCGTGGCTCAGTTGCGCTTCACGGCGCGAACTAGGGCATCGGGACCGCGCGGGTGGGCATGCCGAGGGGATGTTTCCCCCATACCGGCAGGGGAATTCCCGTGTCTTTGCGCGCCGCCACCGCCCGTCGCTAACGTGGGGGCAGAGCAAGGCGACCGAGTAGAGAACGTGCCGGCCCGGGGAAGGTCGACATGGCACCAAAGGTTCACTAGCTCACTGACCGTCGACCGCTTCCGGCGTCCGGCGGCCGCAAGCGGCGGGCGCCGGCTACAACGGGGGTTATGTGGCCGGCCCCGCGCGCTTGCCACCAGCAAGCATGAAACAGCCCGGCGCACCAGAGGCGCGCCGGGCTGCTGAGTTCAGCGACGACAGGTCAGCTTGCCGGGTCTGCGGCGCCAGTCCCGGCGTCGGCGGCCGCGTCTGCGGCAGCCTTCTCCGCCTCGGCCAGGACCTCCTCGGCCACGGCGCGCATGGTGTGCCGCCGGTCCATCGAGGTCTTCTGTATCCACCGGAACGCCTGGGCCTCGGTCATCCCGCGTCCGTCCTGGAGCGTGCCCTTGGCCCGGTCGAGGAGCTTGCGCACCTCAAGGCGGTCGCGCAGGCTTGCCGCCTCGGCGTTCAGCGCCGCAATCTCGGCGAACCTGCTCACAGCCACCTCGATGGCCGGCACCAGGTCGGCCTTGGTGAACGGCTTGATGAGGTAGGCCATGGCGCCGGCCTCGCTCGCCCGCTGCACGAGGTCACGCTGGGAGAACGCGGTCAGGATGATCACCGGGGCTACCTGGTTGGCGGTGATCCGCTCAGCCGCTGAGATCCCGTCCAGGCCCGGCATCTTGACGTCCATGATCACCAGATCAGGCCGTAGCTGCTCAGCCAGCTGCACGGCGGTCTCGCCGTCGGAGGCCTCACCGGCTACTACGTAGCCCTCCTCCTCCAGCATTTCGCGCAGATCGAGCCTGATCAGCGCCTCGTCTTCGGCTATCACGACGTTGAAAGGGGTCTTGCTCACGAGGCGAGCGTATCGAAAACCCAGTACATTGGCGCTCGGCGGCTCCCTCGTGGACATGCGGCACCTGGGAGAGTCGGCACCACGGCCAGAAGGGTGGCTGGGCCGGTAAGACTGCGCTGCACGTCAGCCACGCTCAGCGCGGTGCACCGGATAGTGACGAGCCGATGACCCGCCAGTATATTGGCATCATGACAGCGAAGGCGGCATAACGGACAAAGTAATAACTGTCATAAAATATGCCGAGATGGTGGAATGGCAGACACGGATGCCTCAAAAGCATCTGTCCGCAAGGACGTGCGGGTTCGACTCCCGCTCTCGGCACCAGTCCAGCCCTCGCGGCTGGATGAGTTCGTTGGGCCGAAGTACTGACTGGCGGCGCACGGCCTCGATCGCGGCCAGCCGACTCCCCTGCTTTATCGACCTGCCGTGCAGATCGCTCCCGCGCCGTGGAACCCTCAGATTCGAGGTTCGCACTCGACAGGAGGCGCAGGTGGACGAGAGCTCGTTTGATCAGGTGCTCGACGCCGTGCGGCAGTTCATCCGCGAGCGCGTCATCCCGCGCGAGGACGAGATCGAGGCCACCGACGCGATCCCGGACGACCTGCGGGCCGCTACCGCGGACCTCGGCCTCTTCGGCTACGCCCTGCCCGCGGAGTTCGGCGGCGCCGGGGCCACCATGTCGCAGGATGTGCGCCTGGCCTTCGAGTTCGGATACACCACACCCGCGTTCCGATCCCTGTTCGGCACCAACAACGGGATCGCCGGCCAGGTGATCGCCAAGTTCGGCTCCCCGGACCAGCACAAGACCTTCCTCCCGGCACTGGCGGCCGGCAACATGATCGCCTCGTTCGCGCTCACCGAATCTGAGGCGGGGTCCAGCCCGGCCGGGCTCAAGACCGCGGCCCGGCGTGACGGCAGCGACTGGATCCTGTCCGGAACCAAGCGCTTCATCACCAACGCTCCGCTGGCCGACTTGTTCGTCGTGTTCGCCCGCACCGACCCCGAGGCCGAGGCCGGGCGCGGCATCTCCGCATTCGCGGTCGACGCCGACAGTCCCGGCCTGACCGTCGGACCGCGCGACCACAAGATGGGCCAGCGCGGAGCCTGGACTGCCGAGGTGAACTTCAGCGACGTGCGGGTACCGGCCGACCGCCTCATCGGCGCCGAAGGCCGTGGCTACCGCAGCGCCATGACGGTGCTGGCCCGCGGCAGACTGCACATCGCCGCGATGTGCGTCGGCACCGCACAGCGGATCCTGGACGAGTCGGTGGCGCACGCCGCGGCCAGCAAGCAGGGCGGCCGTCCGATCGGCGATTACCAGCTCGTCCAGGCGATGCTGGCGGACTCCTACGCCGAGATCGCGGCCGGCCGCAGCCTCGTGCTGACCGCTGCCGCCGCCTACGACGCGGGGACCGACCGGGCCGCCGGGCCGTCGTCGGCCAAGCTCTTCTGCAGCGAGATGGTCTCCAGGGTCGCCGACCGGGGCGTGCAGGTCCACGGCGGGCTGGGCTACATGAGCTCGACAGTGGTGGAGCGGATGTACCGCGACTCGCGCCTGTACCGGCTCTATGAGGGAACGAGCGAGATCCAGAAGCTCATCATCGCCCGCGCGCTGTTGTCATCGGCTACCAGGTGACCAGCGTGGCGGGCCGGCTGGTGGCCGCGGCAGCGCGAATGGTTCAGGACCGTTGCGACTGGTCGCTGTCGCAGATTTCAGCAGGTCAGGGCTGCAGCCCGGTGCCGCGCTCGGGCGCCGGATCGGCTCGCTCGCCAGCATCGGCGTAACCGATCTTGCCGGCGGCGGCCCGGCTTGAGCGCGGCCGCAGCATCCGCGGCGTGGCCGGCGGCTCCGCGTGCTGGTTCGCCACGCGCAGGCGGCGCCGGTGCCGCACGGCGACGAGGTAGCCGCACGCCAGGACGAACACGATCACCATCGCGACCATGTTTGTCCGCAGCCCGAACATCCGCGGCGAGAAGTCGATCCGCAGGGTCTCAATCGAAGCGCTGCCGGCTGCCCACAGCGCCCCGTACAGCGCGAAGGCGCAATCACCTGACAGCAGGTACCGCCGGATCGCATAGCCGACGGCGAGGGCGATCAGCACATCGACGAGCGACGCGTACAGGAACAGCGGCTGGAAGGTGGCGAACGCCTGGAACCCCGCGACGCGATGCTGGGGAGAGATGGCGACAGCCCACGGCAACCCGGACGGGTGGCCGTACAGTTCCTGGCTGAACCAGTTGCCCCAGACCGAGATGGCCTGCGCTACGGCGAGTGCCGGCGCCGCGGCCAGCGCCACGGGGCCGATCTCGATGCCCGTCCGGCGGCAGTACACCCATGCCGCCAGCGCGCCGGCCGCCACGGCGCCGGCGACGCCCATGCCGCCGTCCCAGACGCGCAGTGCGTCCGTCCAGTCCTGGCCGGGCCCGAAATAGCGGTGGAGGTTGGTCAGCAGGCTGTAGACGCGGGCGCCCACCAGCCCCACCGGGACGGCGATGGTAGCCATCTCCAGGATCACGCCGGGCCGATAGCCTGCCTTCCGGTACCGCCTGTCGGTCAGCCACAGGCCGGCCACTACGCCGGCCACCATGCACAGCGCGTACGCCCGGACCGGGATCGCGCCCAGATGCCAGACCGCGCTGGCGGGGCTCGGGAGGTACGCCACCGGCATGATCAGGACGTTACCCGCACACCGCCTCCGATCGGGCAGGTTTGACCGGCTCCTGCGCGCCGGCTCGCGGCGGGCCTGCCGACGTGGCGGCGCTGACCTGCCTGAGCGGCTGCCGCGCTACCCATCTGGACGGCTGCGGCGCTACCTATCTGAGCGGCGCCGCCGTGGGGCTGATCGATGCCGGGAGAATCGTGTCGCCACACAGGTAGGAGTCGACTGCGGCGGCGGCCGACCTGCCTTCCGCGATCGCCCAGACGATCAGCGACTGGCCCCGGCCCGCGTCTCCGGCCACGAACACGCCCGGCGCCGACGTGGCGAAGGCGCCGTCCCTGGCGATGTTGCCGCGGCCGTCGAACTCCACGCCGAGGTCGGTGACCAGCGGCCCGGACTCGGCGCCGGTGAAGCCCATGGCCAGCAGCACCAGGTCGCAGGCCAGCTCGCGCTCGGTGCCAGGGACCGGCTGGAAGCCGCCGCCCGACGGCTCCGCCTCCATCAGCACCAGGGCGCGTACCTGGCCGTTCTCATCACCAAGGAACTGCTGGGTCGATACCGCATAGACCCGTTCGCCGCCTTCCTCGTGCGCGCCCGAGACCCGGAAGATCGCTGGGTGCACCGGCCACGGCTGGCTGGCCGGCCGCTGCCCCGGCGGCCTGGGCAGGATCTCCAGTTGCGTCACCGAGGCGGCGCCCTGGCGCAGCGCCGTCCCGAGACAGTCCGCGCCGGTGTCACCGCCGCCGATGATCACCACGTCGCGACCGCGGGCCGAGATCGCTGTCTCGGGCACCCGCGAAACGGCCTCGGCGGCCGCCGCAGGCACCCGGCCATTGCCAGCACGCCCATTTACTGCCTGACCGTGAGCGGCACGACCGTCGACGGCACGACCGTCGATTGCCTGACCGTCGACTGCCTGACCGTGAGCGGCACGACCGCCAGCGGCACGACCGTCCGCGGCGCGACTGGCCGCGGCGCGACTGGCCGCGGCACGACCGTCCGCGGCACGAATGCGAGCGCGGCGCCGCCGGCCATCGCCCGCGCGGCCGCCGCCGGCGCCGTCGGCCGCGGCCACGGCCCGGTTGGCCAGGGGCAGGTAATCCATCGCCTGGTGAATCCCGGCGAGGTCGGAGCCCGGCACCGGCAGGCCGCGCGGCACGGTGGCGCCGGAGGCCAGCACGATCGCCGCGTACTGTGCCCGCAGCTCCGCTGCGCTGACATCGAGGCCAGCCTCCACGCCGCACCGGAACTCCGTGCCTTCGGCGAGCATCTGGATCAGGCGGCGGTCGAGATGGCGCTTCTCCATCTTGAACTCGGGGATGCCGTAGCGCAGCAGGCCGCCCGGCGCGTCCGCGCGCTCGAACACCGTGACCGCGTGCCCGGCCCTGGTGAGCTGCTGCGCTGCGGCCAGCCCAGCCGGACCGGAGCCGATGACCGCAACCTTGCGGCCGGCCGCCAGCGCGGCCGGCGCCGGTCGCCGTGGGGGCACCCAGCCTTCCGCCCAGGCACGATCGATGATCTCTACCTCGACCTGCTTGATCGTCACTGGGTCGGCGCTGATCCCGAGCACGCAGGACGACTCGCAGGGCGCCGGGCACAGCCGGCCGGTGAACTCGGGGAAGTTGTTGGTCGCGTGCAGCCGCTCGACGGCCGCCCGCCAGTCGCCGCTGTGGACCAGGTCGTTCCATTCCGGGATCAGGTTCCCGAGCGGACAGCCGGAGTGGCAGAACGGGATACCGCAGTCCATGCAGCGGCCGGCCTGGCGCTCGAGCTGGTCAGGCCCGAACTCGGTGTACACCTCCCGCCAGTCAGTGATGCGCACGTCGACCGGGCGGCGAGCGGGAGTCTGCCGCGGCGTTGTCATGAAACCCCTGGGGTCAGCCATGTCGTGCTCCCTCAGCCCGTCGCCGCGGCCATCACGGCCTCGCTCACGTCCAGGCCGTCGCGCTCTGCCCGGGTGGCAGCGGCCAGCACTCGCTTGTAGTCGCGCGGCATCACCCGGGCGAACCTGGGCAGCGCCGCGTCCCAGTCGGCCAGCAGCGCAGCTGCGACCGCCGACCCGGTCTCGGCCTGGTGCCGCCCGATCAGCTCATGCAGGAAGTCGCCGTCCTCGGCGGTCAGCGGCTCCAGGTCGGCCATCTCGGTGTTGACCCGCACCGGATCAGCGTCGAGCAGGTAAGCGATGCCGCCCGACATGCCGGCCGCGAAGTTGCGGCCGACCGGGCCGAGCACGGCGACGCGGCCGCCCGTCATGTACTCGCAGCCATGGTCTCCGGTGCCCTCGGCCACCGCCGTCGCACCGGAATTGCGGACGCAGAACCGCTCGCCCACCACGCCGCGCAGGAACATCTCGCCGCTGGTCGCGCCGTAGCCGATGACGTTCCCGGCGAGCACGTTCCGCTCGGCCGCGAACCCTGCGGCCGGGACGGGCGCGGCGATGATCCGGCCGCCGGACAGGCCCTTCCCCAGGTAGTCGTTGGCGTCACCGCGCAGGCGCAGCGTGATGCCGCGCGGTAGGAACGCGCCGAGCGATTGCCCGGCCGAGCCCGTCAGCTCAACGTCGATGGTGTTGTCCGGCAGCCCGTCCCCGCCCCAGCGCCTGGTCAGCTCGCTCCCGAGCATGGTGCCGACGGTCCGGTTCACATTCCGCACCGGCAGCTCGAGCTTGACCGGCGTGCCCTCGGTCAGCGCGCCCTCGGCCAGCAGGATCAGCGTGTTGTCCAGCGCCTTGTCCAGCCCGTGGTCCTGGCTGGACACGCAGTGCCGCGCCGCGCCCGGCGGCAGCTCGGGCACATCGAGCACCGGCTCGAGATCCAGGCCAGCGGCCTTCCAGTGGCCAACGGCCGCGGCCGTGTCCAGGAACTCGGCCCGGCCAACCGCCTCGGCGAGCGTCCGGAACCCGAGCTGCGCCAGGTACTCGCGCACCTCCTGCGCCAGGAACTCGAAGAAGTTGACGATGAACTCCGGCTTGCCGGTGAACCGCTGCCGCAGCTCCGGATTCTGGGTGGCGACGCCGACCGGGCAGGTGTCCAGGTGGCAGACCCGCATCAGCACGCAGCCGGCCACGACCAGCGGCGCGGTGGCGAAGCCGAACTCCTCAGCACCGAGCAACGCCGCGATGATCACGTCCCGGCCGGTCTTCAGCTGGCCGTCGACCTGTACGACGATCCGGTCGCGCAGGCCGTTGCGCAGCAGCGTCTGCTGCGTCTCGGCCAGGCCGAGCTCCCATGGCGCGCCGGCGTGCTTGATGCTCGTCAGCGGCGACGCGCCGGTACCGCCGTCCTGGCCGGAGATCAGCACGACGTCGGCGTGCGCCTTCGATACTCCCGCCGCGACGGTGCCGACACCCATCTCGGCCACGAGCTTGACGTGCACCCGAGCGAGCGGGTTGGCGGTCTTCAGGTCGTGGATGAGCTGTGCCAGATCCTCGATGGAGTAGATGTCGTGGTGCGGCGGCGGGGAGATCAGCCCGACACCGGGCGTGGAGTGGCGGGTCTTGGCGATCCACGGGTACACCTTGTGCCCCGGCAGCTGGCCGCCCTCGCCCGGCTTAGCGCCCTGCGCCATCTTGATCTGCAGGTCGTCGGCGTTGACGAGGTACTCACTGGTGACGCCGAAGCGGCCGCTTGCGACCTGCTTGACCGAGGACCTGCGCAGATCACCGTTCTCGTCCGGCACGTACCGGCGCGCGTCCTCGCCGCCCTCGCCGGTGTTGGACCGGCCGCCAATCCGGTTCATCGCGATGGCGATGGTCTCGTGCGCCTCGGCGGAAATCGATCCGTACGACATCGCGCCCGTGGCGAATCGCTTGACAATGCTGGCGACGGGCTCGACTTCGTCGATCGGGATCGGCGCCGTATCCCCGGTGTCGACGCCGCGGATCCGCAGCAGCCCGCGCAACGTCATGAGCTGCGCCGACTGGTCGTCGATCAGCTTGGTGTACTCGCGAAACACGCTGTCCTGGCCGCTGCGCGTGGCGTGCTGCAGCTTGAACACCGCTTCCGGGCTAAACAGGTGCGGCTCCCCGTCGCGCCGCCACTGGTACTCGCCGCCTGTCTCCAGCCGCCGGTGCGGCCTGCCACCGCGGGCCGGGTAGGCAACAACGTGCCGGCCGCTGACTTCGGCGGCCAGCTCGGCGAACCCGACGCCGCCAAGCGGCGACGACGTGCCGGCGAAGCAGGACCCGATCACCTCGCGGCCGAGGCCGACGGCCTCGAACAGCTGCGCGCCGGTGTAGGACCGCACCGTTGACACGCCCATCTTGGACATGATCTTGAGCACGCCCTTGCCGAGGGCCTTGATCAGGTTCGCGGCCGCCTGCCGCTCGGTGACGTCGCGCAGCGTGCCGCGGCGCACCATCTCCTCCACCGTCTCGACGGCCAGGTACGGGCAGACCGCCGCTGCGCCGTAGCCGAGCAGCAGCGCGATGTGGTGACACTCGCGCGCGTCGCCCGACTCTACGATCAGGCCAGCCATCGTCCTGGTCTGCTCGGCGATCATGTGGTGGTGCACGGCGCCGGTCAGCAGCAGGGACGGGATCGGAGCCAGCCGTGCGTCGTCGGCAGCGATCTCGACTGCGGTGGCCGGCAGGCCACCGCCGGCCTCGGCGCCGCGGTCGGACAGCACGATGATCCGGGCGCCGCCCGCGATCGCAGCCGACACCTCGGCCCGGATCTCGGCCAGCCGGGCCGTCAGCGCAGCGCCGCCGCCCGCGACTTCATACCGGCCGTCCACGACGTGCGAGCTGAAGCCGGACAGGTTGCCGTCGTCGTTTATATGCACGATCTTGGCCAGGTCACTGTCACTGATCACGGGGAACGGCAGCACGACCTGGCGGCACGAGGCCGGGCCCGGCTCGAGCAGGTTGTGCTCGGGCCCCGTCGCGGTGCCAAGGGAGGTCACGAGCTCCTCCCGGATGGCGTCCAGCGGCGGGTTGGTCACCTGGGCGAACAGCTGGCTGAAGTAGTCGTACAGCAGCCGCGGCCGGTCCGACAGCACGGCGAGCGGCGTGTCGGAGCCCATCGAGCCGAGTGGCTCGGCACCAGTGCGTGCCATCGGCGCGAGCAGGACCCGGAGCTCTTCCTCGGTGTAGCCGAACATCTGCTGCTGGACCAGCAGCACCCGGCTGTCGGGCAGCTCGCGGGCGCGGTCTGGCAGGTCACGCAAGTGGATCATGCCGGCATGCAGCCAGTCGGCGTACGGATGCTCGGCCGCCAGCGCCGACTTGACCTCCTCGTCCTCGATGATCCGGCCGGCGCCGGTGTCGGCCAGGAAGATGCGACCCGGCTGGAGCCTGCCCTTGCGCACAACCTGCGCCGGATCGATGTCCAGCACGCCGACCTCACTGGCCAGCACGACCAGGCCGTCCCTGGTCACCCAGTACCGGCCCGGCCGCAGGCCATTGCGGTCCAGCACCGCCCCGATGACGGTGCCGTCGGTGAACGCGATCAGCGCCGGGCCGTCCCACGGCTCCATCAGCGAGGCGTGGAACCGGTAGAACTCGCGCCGGTCGCGGTCCATGTGCGGGTTGTTTTCCCACGGCTCCGGGATCATCATCAGCACCGCGTGCGGCAGCGACCGGCCGCCCAGGTGCAGCAGCTCCAGGCACGCGTCGAAGCTCGCCGAGTCGCTGGCCGCGCCCGCGCTCGATGATTCAGGCATGATCGGCAGCAGCCGCTCGATCCCGCGGCCGTCGGCGTCGGTGCCGAGCACATCCGCCGCCAGCTGCGCCTCGCGTGCGCGCATCCAGTTCCGGTTGCCGCGGATGGTGTTGATCTCGCCGTTGTGCGCGATCAGCCGGTACGGATGCGCCAGCGGCCAGGACGGGAACGTGTTGGTCGAGAACCGCGCGTGCACCAGCGCAATCGCTGACCGGTACAGCGGGTCGGCCAGGTCCGCGAAGAACGGCTCCAGCTGCAGCGCCGTCAGCATGCCCTTGTACACGATCGTCCGGCTCGACAGGCTGGCCAGGTACAGGCCCAGCTCGTGATCGGCCCGGGTGCGCAGGCAGTACGCCTTCCGGTCGAGCTCCAGGCCGGACTCCCCCGCCAGCCCCGCCACGATCAGATGCACAAGCTGCGGCAGCACTGCGCGTGCCTCGTGCCCGCAGAAGCCGGGGTCATGCGGAACGTCGCGCCAGCCGAGTACCGCCAGGCCCTCGGACGCGGCGATCCGCGCCACGGCCGCCTGTGTAGCGGCCCGGTCTGACCCGACCGGCAGGAAAGCCAGCCCGGCCGCATAGCACCCGGCCGGAGGAAGATCAAAATTACACCGGGAACGCAGTAGCTCGTCCGGCATCTGGGTGAGAATGCCCGCGCCATCGCCGGAATCCGGATCGGCACCCTTGGCGCCCCGGTGATCCAGATTGCGCAGCACGGTGAGGGCACTGGCGACGGTCTCGTGACGGCGCTCGCCAGTCAGGTCAGCCACGAACCCGACGCCACAGGCGTCGTGCTCGTACTGGCTGTCGTACAGGCCAGTGCCTGGCCGTCCGGTACTCCGCGGCCCGGTACCAACCCGCCCGGTACTCCGCGGCCCGGTACCAACCCGCCCGGTACCGACCAGCCCGGTACTAACCGGCCCAGCAATAATCTGCCCAGCACTAATCGGCAGGGAGGCAGATGCCATCCAGAGCGCTCCTGTCGTCTCGTCCGCCGCCATCGCCAATGGAGCGGTTGATGGGATCGGGACGACACTGGCCCTATCACGCGGGACAACACTGGCCCAGTTCTGGTGGCAGGGGCCAGCGACCGTGCCGGTGGCCCTGCGCACTACGAAGCAGTATAACGAAGGGATCCGTCGGGGATCAGCGCCCCGCTCACCCAGAGCATGCCCAGCTACCGGCAGATCATCCGCGTAGCCGAGACCGGACAGAGCATCGTGCCGTGGCCAAGGGCGGCGACCGGCCGCCCCTCCGCGCCGGACGACAGCGTCAGCGGCGGTCCCGGACGCCGTCGGCAAGCTCGGCCGCGAGCGCCTGGACGCTGGCCAGGCCGGCCTGGGGGCTATCCGCGTCCAGCAGTCGCTGCACGAACGCCGAGCCGACGATGACGCCGTCCGCGAAGCCGGCCACCTCGGCGGCCTGCCGGCCGTCGCGCACGCCGAGCCCGACGGCCACCGGAAGCTTGGTGCTTTCCCGGACGCGGCTCACCAGGCTTGCCGCCTGGCTATCGACCGAATCTCTGGCGCCGGTGATCCCCATCAGCGAAGCCGCGTACACAAACCCGCCGCAGACGGAGGTAACCAGCTCGATCCGCTGCCGGGTCGAGCTCTGTGCAACCAGGAATACCCGGTCCAGGTCGTGCTCGGCGGCCGCGGCCAGCCACGGGCCGGCCTCCTCCGGCGTTAGGTCGGGGGTGATCAGCCCGCAGCCGCCGGCCGCGGCCAGATCGCGCGCGAACTCGGCGACGCCGTGCCGGTCGATCGGATTCCAGTACGTCATGATCAGCGTCGGCACGCCCGCGGCCGCCAGCGCCTCGACGGTGTGCAGCACGTCGGCGACCCTGGTACCGCCGACGAGCGCCCGGTGCACGGCTTCCTGGATGACCGGGCCGTCGATCAGCGGGTCCGAGTACGGCAAGCCGATCTCGATGATGTCCGCGCCTGCGTCGGCCATGGCGATCGCTGCCTCGATCGCTCCTGACACGGACGGGAACCCGGCAGGCAGATACCCGACTAGCGCCGCCCGGTCCTGCGCGGCAGCATCCTCGAACGCGAGACCGACGGCGGTCACTGGGCTACCCCGTTCCCGTTCTGAAGGTTGCTATTGCCCGGCTGATCGCCCAGGTGGCCGAACCAGCGGCCAGCGATGTCCACGTCCTTGTCGCCGCGGCCGGACAGGTTGACCAGCAGCACGGCGTCGGGCCCGAGTTCCTGGCCAAGCTGGAGCGCCCCGGCCAGCGCGTGCGAAGACTCGATCGCCGGGATGATGCCCTCGGTGCGGCACAGCACAGAGAACGCGCTCATCGCCTCGGCGTCGGTGATCGCGTGGTAGGTCGCCCGGCCGGTCTGCTTGAGCCAGGCGTGCTCGGGGCCGACGCCCGGGTAGTCCAGGCCGGCCGAGATTGAGTGCGTCTCCAGCGTCTGGCCGTCGGCGTCCTGGAGCAGGAAGGTCCGCATCCCGTGCAGCACGCCGGCCGAGCCTGCGGTCAACGTGGCGGCGTGCCGGCCTGTCTCCAGCCCGTCGCCGCCGGCCTCGCAGCCGATCAGTGCGACATCAGCGTCAGGGATGAACGCATGGAAGGCGCCGATGGCGTTGGAACCGCCACCGACGCAGGCGATCACCGCGTCGGGCAGCCGGCCGGTCGCGGCGAGGATCTGCTCGCGCGCCTCGACGCCGATCACCCGCTGGAAGTCGCGCACCATGACCGGGAACGGGTGCGGTCCGCCCACCGAGCCGATGCAGTAATGGGTGTTGTCCACGGTGGAGACCCAGTTGCGGAACGCCTCGTTCATCGCGTCCTTGAGAGTCCGGCTGCCGGTCCGGACCGGAACGACCTCGGCCCCGAGCATCTGCATCCGCGCCACGTTGAGCGACTGCCGCCTGGTGTCCTCTTCGCCCATGTAGACGACGCACTCCAGGCCCAGCAGGGCGGCGGCGGTCGCGGTCGCCACGCCGTGCTGGCCGGCGCCAGTCTCGGCGATGACGCGCGTCTTGCCGAGGCGCTTGGTCAGCAGCGCCTGGCCGAGCACATTGTTGATCTTGTGCGAGCCGGTGTGGGCGAGGTCCTCGCGCTTGAGGAAGACCCGGCAGCCGCCCGCGTGCGCGGCGAACCTGGGCGCCTCGGTCAGCAGAGTCGGCCGGCCGGCGTAGCCGGTCAGCAGTGCGGCCAGCTCAGCCTGGAACGCCGGGTCCGCCTTGGCCTCGAGATAGGCGGCCGTCAGCTCGTCCAGCGCCGCCATCAGCGCCTCAGGCGCCAGGCGGCCACCGAACTGGCCGAAGTGGCCATTCGCGTCGGGGACGACCTGCTGCTGCACCGGCGTGCCCGTGGCTGGCGTGCCCGTCGTTGGCGTGCCCGTCATTCCTGGCCTCCATCGGTTGTGCCGTGACCGCGGCCGGTGCGCAGCGCCGGGTGCGACCCGGCGGTCACCAGGTCGGCAACCGCGGTCCGCGGATCCTTGCCGGTCACCAGGCTCTCGCCGACCAGCACGGCGTCGGCGCCGGCGGCGGCATAGGCCAGCAGGTCGTGCGGGCCGCGCACCCCGGACTCGGCGATCTTGATGACGCCCTCGGGCACGTGCGGCGCTAGCTCGGCGAATACCCCGCGGTTGACTTCCAGCGTCGCGAGGTTGCGGGCGTTGATGCCGAGCACAGTGGCGCCCGCATCGACCGCGCGCTCTAGCTCTGCCATCGTATGCACCTCGACCAGCGGTACCAGCCCGATCGAGGCGGCGCGCTCGACCAGGGAGATGAGCGCATTTTGCTCGAGCGCCGCGACGATGAGCAGCACGAGATCAGCGCCGTAGGCCCTGGCCTCCCAGAGCTGGTACGAGCTGACGATGAAGTCCTTGCGCAGCAGCGGGACCTGCACGGCCTCGCGGACGGCGGCGAGGTCATCAAGGCTGCCGCCGAACCGGCGCTTCTCCGTCAGCACGCTGATGATGCGAGCGCCGCCCGCTTCGTAATCCACGGCGAGCCCGGCCGGGTCGGCGATGGCGGCAAGCGCCCCCTTCGACGGGCTGGCCCGCTTCACCTCGGCAATGACAGCGACCGCAGTCCCGGCGAACGCCGCCATCACGTCTTTTGGCGAGGCTGCCTTGGCTGCCATTTCCTTGAGCCGCTCTAGCGGGGTCTCCTGCTGGCGGGCCGCCAGGTCGGCTCGCACTCCGTCGAGGATGTCATCAAGCACGCTCACGCGGTAATGCCGCCCCCTCGGGTGGGATGCCTTGCCTCAAAATCGTAGCGAGGGCGCAATCGGCCGGCCCGCCGCCCCCGTTATCTGGCCTGAAGCTAGCCGACGGCCGGGCCCTTACCCGGCGCTGCCAGGCCAGCCTATGTGGCAGCAGCGCCCTTATCCAGGTGCCCGTGGTCAGGTGCCCGCTGTGCGGAGGCTGCTGCTGCCGTGGGGTCGTCGCCCCGGCTCAGTGCTTCCCAGATCGACGCCGAGTCAGCGGGCGCAGCCGTGGTGGCGACCCGGCGGCGAGCGGCATCGCGCCGGGCCGCGCCGCGGCCGCGGCCATCGCCGGCTGGCGAGTCGTACCGGCTCGACATCACGGCCATCCGGTCTGCCCGCCAGGCGACCAGGACGCCCGCGCCGATCATGGCGAGGGCACCGACGACGACCAGCGCCTGCCAGCCGGCGGCGCTGAACGTGACGTGGGGCACCGCGCCAGCGACGTTCGGGACGGCCGATGTGACCGACCCGCTGCCGTCCGTGACCGAGCCGGCACCCGCCGTGG
>DASXKI010000451.1:0-7595 GCA_036496945.1 Streptosporangiaceae bacterium
CTCTACAACCGGGCCTCAGCCGATCCCGAGGGCCGGCCGTGGAGCGAGCGCAAGGCGCTGGTCTGGTGGGACGGAGAGCAGGGCAGGTGGGCCGGCGCGGACGTGGCGGACTTCGTCGCTGGCCGGCCGCCGTCGTACCGGCCGCCCGAGGGGGCCACCGGCATAGACGCGATCTCAGGCACCCACGCGTTCATCATGCAGGCCGACGGCAAGGCGTGGCTGTTCGCTCCGGCCGGGCTAGTAGACGGCCCGCTGCCTGCCCACTACGAGCCGCAGGAATCCCCGTTCCGCAACGTCGTCTACGGCCAGCAGCACAATCCCGTCCGGCACATCATCCGGCACCCGCAGGTCCGGTACCAGCCGAGTGGCGACGAGCCGGGCGCCGACGTGTTCCCGTACGTGACCACCACCTACCGGCTCACCGAGCATCACACCGCGGGGGGCATGTCCCGGTTCCTGCCGTACCTCTCCGAGCTTCAGCCCGCGTTCTTCTGCGAGATCTCGCCCGAGCTCGCTGCCGAGCGCAACCTGGAGCATCTGGGCTGGGCGACCATCGTGACGGCTCGCTCGGCGATCGAGGCTCGCGTGCTCGTCACGGAGCGCATGCGGCCGCTGCGGGTGCAGGGCCGGACGCTGCACCAGGTCGGGCTGCCCTGGCACTGGGGACCGAACGGCTACACGACCGGGGATGCGGCCAACGAGCTGGCGCACCTGGCGCTGGATCCGAACGTGCATATCCAGGAGGACAAGGCCATGGCCTGCGACATCCGGCCCGGCCGGCGGCCCAGAGGGCCGGCCCTCCGCGAGCTCGTCCGGGCCTACCAGCAGCGAGCCGGCATCACTGACCAGACCGGGACGGAGATGTGAGATGGATGCCGCACCTGCACAGGATCTAAAGACAACCTTTGGTCCGGGAACGGGGCCGAACGATGCCGGTCTCGACCCCGCCGCGCGGGCCGGCTACGCCGATCACCCGCCGCGCATGGGGTTTTTCACCGACACCTCGGTCTGCATCGGCTGCAAGGCCTGCGAGGTCGCCTGTAAGGAGTGGAACGCGGTGCCCGAGGACGGGCTCCTGCTGACCGGCATGTCCTATGACAACACCGGGGAACTGAGCGCCTCGACCTGGCGGCACGTGGAGTTCATCGAGCAGACGGTCCCCGTCGCCGTCCCCGTCGATCGCGGCGCCGTCGATGGCGGCGCCGACCTCCTTGGCGCCGCCGTCGCTGGCGCCGGCCTCGATGGCGCCGGCCTCGATGGCGGCGACGTTGATGGCGGCGACGAGGTGCGGTGGCTGATGGCCAGCAACGTGTGCAAGCACTGCACTGAGGCGGCGTGCCTGGACGTGTGCCCGACCGGCGCGCTGATGCGCACCGAGTTCGGCACTGTGGTCGTCCAGGACGATATCTGCAACGGCTGCGGCTACTGCGTGTCAGCCTGCCCGTTCGGCGTGATCGGCAGAAGCCAGGCCGACGGCGGCGCGCACAAGTGCACCCTGTGCTACGACCGGCTGGGCGACGGCCTGATGCCGGCCTGCGCCAAGGCCTGCCCGACCGAGTCCATCCAGTTCGGCCCCCTGGACGAACTGCGCGAACGAGCGCAGCAGCGGATGGAGGACCTGCATGAGGCCGGCCGGCCGGAGGCTCGGCTGTACGGCGAGGACCCCGCCGACGGCATCGGCGGCGCCGGCGCGATGTTCCTGCTGCTCGACCAGCCGGAGGTCTACGGCCTGCCACCCGATCCGGTGGTCACGACCCGCGATCTGCCGAGCATGTGGCGCCACGCGGCCGTCGCCGCGGGCAGTCTCGCCGCCGCCGCCGTCGTGGCATGCGCGGCAGGCCGGGCATGATCGGCGGCACCGGCCGCCATCGGCCCACTGACCAGCCCACTGACCAGCACAGTGACCAGCACAGTGACCGGCGCGGTCACCAGCCTCGTGATGGCGATAAGCGCGTTGGCCGGAAGCACGGTGGCCGGAAGCACGGTGGCGAGAAGGAGCTGGTGCCAGAGGCCGACTTCAGCTCTTATTACGGCCGGCCGGTCGTCAAGGAGACGGTCTGGGGGCCGGACGTCCCGAGCTACCTTTTCCTCGGCGGACTGGCCGGCGCTTCGTCGGCACTGGCCGCAGGCGCGCACCTGACCGGTCATCAGGAGCTGGCTCGCGCGGCGAAGTGCGGCGCCGCCGGCGCGATCAGCCTGTCGCTGGTCGCGCTGGTCCACGACCTCGGACGACCTGCGAGGTTCCTGAACATGCTCCGCGTGCTGAAGGTGACCTCGCCGATGAGCGTCGGCACCTGGATCGTTTCGGCCTACACTCCGCTCGCCCTGGGGGCCGCCGCCTCCGCTGTCACGCGCAAGCTGCCGTGGGCGGGGCTGGCAGCGACGATAGGCGCGGCCGCGCTGGGCCCTGCTGTCGCGTCCTACACGTCAGTCCTGATCGCTGACACAGCCGCACCTGCGTGGCACGAGGCCTACCGGGAGCTGCCGTTCCTCTTCGTCGGATCCGCCGCCTCCGCCGCCGGCGGCCTCGGCATGCTGGCCGTCCGCCCGGAGCAGGCTGGCCAGGCCGTCAGGTTCGCCGTCCTCGGAGGCGTGGGCGAACTCACTGCCAAGAGACTGCTGATGCGCCGCCTGGACACCGAAGCCGAGCCATACCGGCGCGGGCGGGCCGGGACTCTCCTGCAGACCGCCGAGGTGCTGACGTCGGCCGGGCTGGCGGGCGCGGTCCTGGCTGGCCGGAGCCGGTTGGCGGCGCCACTGGCAGGCGCAGCGCTGATGGCGGCATCCGCGCTGACCCGCTTTGGCCTCTTCGAGGCGGGCCGCGCCTCTGCCCGCGATCCGAAGTACACCGTGGGACCACAGCGCGAACGCCTCCGCGAGCGCAGCGGGGCGCCCGGCGACCGCTGACATCCGCGTCGGCCAGCGTCAGCTAGCCTGCGAATATCGGGCGGTCAGGAGCGCGGGGAAGCCGAGTTCCGCCCTCATCACGGCTGCCGACAATGGGACGAGGAGTTCTCTGAGCCGGGCGCACCCGTCCTCGCCGATCGCCTCGTAGGGGTACACGGCCAGTTCGTCGGTGCGGTCCTCGATCGACTGGCGACGGTGTCGTCCTGCCTCGCTGAGGGTAAGCGCAGGGCCGTCAGCCAGCCAGCCCTGCTCGCGGACGCGATCCATTCCGGCCGCCCACTCGTCCTCGCTCCAGGCCCGGGTGGTCCGCAATGCCTCGGCGGGGATGCTGCCGGTCCCTGCGTGGGTGATCAGGGCGCCCAGGCCGTCGAGTCCCTCGGTGAGAAGCAGCGCGACGTGGCCGTCGCCGCGGTACTCCCGCAGGAGCGTCTGTGCATGCCAAAGCACCAGATGCGGCGCCTCCGGCCACGGCAGGGCGGCGTGCCCAGCGAACAGCGGCCGACCCTGCGGCCGGCTGCTTGCCCGTTCGCCCGCACGCCGGGCCAGGGCCGCAGCTTCGCGTACTTGCGGGCTGCCGATGTCGTCGCCCCAGGCCTGGCGCAGCGACCTGTCGACCGCTTCCACTCGCGCCGCCAGCACCTGGGCGGGACTGGCAATATCCCAGGCCGCGGGGATGACCTGGTGGATGATCGCGGGGTTGAAGTTGAAGAACGTCGCCACGACCAGCTCAGCCGGGGCAGCGCCCATCGCGGCCGAGCGTGAGGCGAAGTAGGTCATGCGCTGATGGGTCAGGCCGACCTGGGCGTACGCGTCCGGCCCATGCGGAGTGAAGTAGATCATGCCGTGAATCGGCTCGGCGCTGCGGAAGGTGCGCCTAGCGGTGTCAACCCTGACGGCGCTCATCGCTTAGTCACACGCCCGGTCATGTGGTGAATGCTAGCTGCCAGGCGGCGGATTCGTGCAGCCGACGCAGGGCGGCTTGCCGATGAACCAGGACGGGATCTGCGGAGAATCGGTTGGCGGGTTCGTGGGCAGCAGCAGCGGCGGGCGGGGCGGCTGGCCGAAGTTGAAGTCGTTGAGCAGATTCCCGAGGACCGAGGCGTCCTCGCGGACGTCGGGCCGGGGATCTGGCCGGCCGTCGGTCGCCGGGTCGAGCCGGGCGCTGCCGAGGAAGTCGTCCTCGATGAACTTCAGGTAGGCGTCGCTGCTGAGGACGTGGTGGTCGATGAAGCCCGTTTTGGCGTACGGGGAGATGACGAGCGCCGGCACCCGCAGGCCGTAGCCGTTAGCGTCAACCGTCGGCGGCACCACGTTGTCGTAGAAGCCGCCCCAGTCGTCCCAGGACAGGAAGATGGCGGTGGAGTTCCAGTCCGGGCTCTTCATCGCTGCGTTGATGAGCGCCGTGACGTACGCCTGGCCCTGGTGGATGCTGGCCGGCCCGTGCTCGCTGTCGGGCTGGGACGGCACAACCCAGCTGACTGCAGGCAGAGTCCCGGCCCGCGCGGCATCCAGGTAGGAGCCCAGCGGCTGAACGTTGTGCACCTGGTGATCTTGCTGTACGTCGGCGAACAGCGGCAGCGGGTTCCAGATTCCCGGCGTCGCTGCGCTCTGGACGACCGGGGCGCAGGTCTCGGCCGAGTCGCTTGCGCAATCGGGCTGGGTCCCTGTCTGCACGTAATATGCCCAGCTGACGTGGTGGGCATACAGCAGCCAGGTGATATCCGTCCAGGCCAGGTCGATCGAGGTCTTGCCAGTGCTGAGCTCGTCATGCACAGCGCGATCGAACTGATTGATTGCGTAAGGGCCGATGACGTTGTTGACGCAGCTTGAGGGAGAGTGGTTCCGGCATTTGGCCGACCAGGCGGACACGATGAAGAGATGGTCGGCCAGCGACCATGACTTCACCGGCTCGAACATGTGGTCGTCCAGCACGAAGTTCTTGGCGTAGGCCCAGTAGTTCGGTATCTCCGCGGCGGTGTGGTAGCCCATCACGTCGGGCGGTGCGAGTCCACCACATGCCGGGTCGTCGGGATTGGTGCAGTTCTGGTGCGCGCCATCGCGCTGCTCGATGAACCCGTTCATCGCGCCGCCGTTGATGTCGGCAATGGCGTTGGGGACGCCGTGCGGGCCGCCGCCGTCAACGTCGGCGGTGTCGTGGAAGGGCCGGACGCAGTTGCCGCGGGGGTTCGGCACGCACACGGCCGGGACAGCCTTCCCCCGGCTGGCCACGCCGCCGTACACCGTCTCGGTCGCGGCGGGCGCACGCATGGGAATGCCGACAGCACCCGGGTAGGTCCCGAAATAATTGTCGAACGACCTGTTCTCCTGCATGATGATGATCACGTGCTTGATCTTGTGGATGTCAGCTGGCACCACGTAGGTACCCGACGGTCCTCCGGCAGCCCGGTCGACCTGGGTGCGCGTCACGTGGCTGTGGTCCCGCCAAGTCCGCTGGGCTGGCAGGGGGGCCATCGCGCAGGCCGCGACCAAGGCAAGGATCAGCAGGCCAGTCATCCCGACGGCAACCAGCTGCCCTTTGCCTCGCTGCTTGCCCGCTCTGGCAACGTCCGCCACAGGTCGACCCCTCAGCTCTGATCTGATACTCCAGGCGGACAGCACGGTGCCGACCCCGATTAACGGATAATATCTGGCATAAGTCCTATAGACGGTGCCACCCAGCCGACAGCCGGCAAAATTTGCATGACCGGACGGCAAGTTCTCGCCAGGAACCGATGCGCACCGAGCCCAGAGCGTAGGCCCGCGGGCGTGATTGCTGTCTGCGGCTCGCGGGTACGGGCGGCGTGATGGCCAGTGACGAGCTGATCAGGGCGGACGTAGTCGGATACCCGGCGGGGACGCGTGCGGCCGAGGACGGCCGGTTGCTGCGACGCTACGAGCCTGTCCTGCGCTTTACCCAGGGCGAGCTGTTCCTGCCGATGCCGGTCGAGCGCTACCTGGAGACGTGCAGCCTGTGGCGCTCGGCAGCGCGCGAGGGCAAGGGCCGCGGGGCGGGACCGGTCCAGGTGCGCGCGCCGGGAGAGATCACCCCCACGTCCCTGGCGGAGCTTGGCGCGCTCTCGAGTCAGGGTCTCTGGCTTCGTTTCGTGGCGCGCTCGCTGGGCCGCAAGGAGCTTCGCGCGTGGCGGCGCGATCCGGGCCGCACACGGCTGGCGAGAGGGGCGAGCCGCTTCGCCCTGGTCGGCTTGCTAAGTCGCCTGATCGACGCGGCACTCCGGTTGTCAATGCTGCTTCGCGGGACGGTGCCAGGCGGGACGGCGGCTGCGGCCGAGCAGAGCTACCGGGCCGAAGCCGATCCGGACACCTGCTCCTACTACGGCCGGGTCGTCCGCGATCGGGGCTTCGTCGTGCTCCAGTACTGGTTCTTCTACGCCATGAACGACTGGCGATCGACCTTCGGCGGTGTCAACGACCACGAGGCCGACTGGGAGCAGGTCACGGTGTTCCTGCCCGACCCCCCCGACCCGGCCTCCCGGCCAGCCTGGATTGCCGTCTCCTCTCACGACGAGGTCGGCGACGACCTGCGCCGGCGGTCGGACGACCCCGACATCGAGTGGCGGGGGACCCATCCGCTCGTGTACGTCGGGGCCGGGTCCCATTCGGGTTCTTACCTGTCCGGGGATTACCTGATTACAGTCGAGCCGCCAGCGCTTGGGCGACTGACGGCCGCGCTTCGCCGGGTGAGCCGACTGCTCTTGCCGTGGACGCGTGCAAAAGCCGGCACCGCGTTCGGCATACCCTTCATCGACTACCGCCGGGGTGATGGTCCAAGCGTGGGGCCAGGTGAGGCCAAGCAGTGGCGCGCCGTGCTCGCCGATGACTCGACGCCCTGGGTGCGCGACTACCGAGGCCTGTGGGGGCTCGACACCGGCGACCCGTTCGGTGGGGAGCGCGCGCCAGCGGGCCCACGTTACGAGCGAGACGGATCGGTGCGGCTCTGCTGGTCGGACCCGGTGGGATGGGCCGGCCTGGATAAGGAGCCACCCTCGCCGGCTGCTGAGCATCGGGCCATCGAACATCGGATCGCCGAGCTGGACGCTCAGCTCACCGCCACCGCCGAGCAACTCCAAGCTTGCGGCGACGAACTACGCAGCGCACGCGTCGGCAGCCGGGCGCTGGGCCGGCCCAGCGATCTGTCTGAGCTCGAGGCGTCTGTCGAGCAGACGCGCGCACGCCGCCAGGCACTCGCCGAGGAGCGGGCGGCGCTGGTCCTCGCCTCCGTCGAGGGCCTTCCCCTGGAAGACCCGCATGCGCACCTGCGCCACCGGGCCCTGCCGAACGTCGATCCAGAGCGCACGCGCAGCCGGGTACTCCGGGTGTGGTCCGGCATCTCGGCGTCGATCCTCCTTGCCGGGCTAGCCGTCGTCATCCTCGGCCATTTTGGCGCGTTGCCGTTCGCCTTCGGTGGCCTGGTGGTGGCAATGCTGTGTATCGAAGCCTTCGCCCGAGGTCATCTCTGGCGGTTCGTCGCCGGACTAGTCGGCGCTGCGGCCATAGGCCTAGCAGCATTCCTGACCCTCGAGGCGGTCATCGGTAACTGGCGACTTGCCGTCGCTGTTCTCCTCATCCTCGCCGCCATCGCCCTGCTATTCGCCAACATCCGCGACTTCTTCGCCAAACGCTGACTCAGCAGCTCACAGCATCGTGATGAGCATGTAGCCCATGGCGAC
>DASXKI010000452.1:0-4516 GCA_036496945.1 Streptosporangiaceae bacterium
AGCGCCCAGCCGAACGGCGATGGCGAGCGCGGCCACGGGCGGCGAGATGTGCCCGACCGCTACCAGATACAGAGCCAGGAACGGGGTGAGCACGTCCAGCAGCAGGTTTGCGACCTCGAGCAGCATGAGCCAGCGCAGAGCGCCCGAGCGGCGCACGATCGAGACAGCTGCCCGCCAGCCCGGCCAGGCCGGGTCGCCGCCGCCGCGAGCGTTGTCGGGATGCTCGCCGGCGTCGCGCTGGCCGACATCGCGGTGGCGGGCGTCGCACTGGCCGACGCTCGCGGTGGCGACGGCGGTGTCGGCGTTGCTGTCGAGGACATCGCAGGCGGCTGCGGCGTCGCTAGCGGGGTGGGCCGCCCGGCGGGCCTTCGTCGTGCGGGCCTTCGTCGTGCGGGCCTTCGTCGCGCGGCCGGTCCAGGCCACCGCGCACCAGGCGGCAGCGCTGCACCCGGCGATCAGGACGAAAGCCAGCCGCCAGGTGCCGCCAGCGCCGAGCACGACCGCCACCACGATCGGGCCGGTCACGGCGCCGATGGAGCCGGCGAGCGTCCAGCGCGCCATGTGCTGAGCCTGCCGATCCGGGGCGGAGTCCATCAGCGTGGCCTGAGTCAGGCTGACGAACATGCCAGAGGCCGGGAAGAAGATCGTGAGCGCGATCAGCAGACCGACGAACGAGGTAGCCAGCCCGGCCGCCAGCACCGAGGCGATAAAGACGAGGCCGCCGGCCAGGATGAACCGCTGCCGCTGCGATCCGGTCCCGCTGATGACGCCGACGGGCAGTTCGAGGATGCTGCCCACGACGAGCGGCACGGCCGCGAGCAGGCCTATTTCCAGATAGCTGAGGGCGAGATCGTGCCGGATCAGCGGCATCGCCGCGCTCTTGGTGCCATCGACGAGCTCGTCAACCAGCTCCACCGCGAGCGCGGCAAGCAACCCGCCCAGCCCACGGCGCGCGAACCGGGTCCACGCAGCCCGGCCGGACGGCGCACCGGCAGATGGGGGCGTAAGGCGAGCTTTCATGCGTGCGAACTCCATGTCACGTCCTTCCTCGTCGTCTGTGGCTCGGACGAACGAGAAAGGCGGAGCACGTGCCGCTAGCTCAGGTCACAGTCAAAGGAAGCCCATACGCCGATGCTAGCGGGCGCCCTCCGCGCGTCGCATGCGACTTTTCTTGCGCGCTTTGTCGGCTCTCGCTCTGCCACGCGGCTCTCGGAGTGGACACGCGCCGGCGGAGGGGCGAGGGACAATTACTTCGGACTACCCCGTTCCCGGTCAAAAGGTTTTGATCTCAAGGTTGTTCTGGCACGCTGGGAAGACAGGTACTCGGACGGGGAGTGACGCATGTTCAGGGCGGGCCAGAACATCGTGCAGCGAGGCCTGCACCGAGACGGGCGCATCAGCTCGGTCGAGAGCGCGCGCGTTCTGCGCGACGACGCCGACGGGCTCGTGACCTGGATCGGTCCGCGCTCGGCAGTAGTCCGGCGGACAACCGCGTCGGGCGAGCCCGTTCGCTACATGAAGCTGGCGGACAAGGTCGACATACCGACGGTGCCAGCCGTCAGGGAGTGGACCGGGCCCGGCGTCGTCGTCTGGACGCCCCCTGATGCCTGGCACGCGATCTGGTTGTTCTTCCGCGAGACTGGCGAGTTCCGCTCCTGGTACATAAACCTGCAGACGCCGGTCCGCCGCTGGTGGGGCGGATTCGACATGCGGGACCACGCGCTGGACGTTGTCGTCGCCGCCGACCGAAGCTGGCGGTGGAAGGACGAGGACGAGTTCGCCGACCGGACCGGGCACCCGCTGTACTGGACCGACGACGAAGCGGCACGGATCAGGGCGGAGGGCGAACGGCTCATCGAGGCGGCCGAGGCCGGAGGAGGCCTATTCGACGGGCGATGGTGTAACTTCCGGCCGGACCCCGACTGGCAGCCGTCGCAGCTTCCCTGGTGGTGGGATCAGCTGCCACCAGGCGAGTCCGGGCCGAGCGAGCCAGGGCCACGCCCGGGCCGCCTGTTCCAGTGACCGGTGCGCCGCGCCTGAATCCGCTCGTCGTGAGTTGGCTGCCCGCGGGCTAGCTGCCCGCGGGTTGGCTGCCCGCGGCTTAGCTGCCCGCGGTCTAGCTGCCCGCGGTCTAGCTGCCCGCGGGCAGCTCCGGCGTGGCGGGCGCACTGGCGATCTCGGCCTTGAGCCCGGCTAGCTCCTTGTCTATCTGCGCGTTCGCGCCCGCTTCGTCGAGCTCGTGCTGGATGTCATCGGTGTCGCCGCCGACGTCTTCGAGCACCCCAGACTGGAGCAACTCGTCGGTGGCGGCGGCCCTGGCCTGCATGTTCGCGATCTTGTCTTGGGCGCGCTGGAGCGCCGCGCCGGAGTCGTTGAAGCTCCTGGAGATGCCGGCTGCTTCCTCGTTGACCGAGCTTGTTGCCTCGGCCGCGGTGTACTGAGCCTTCATCACTTCCTTCTGGGAACGGAAGTTGTTGACCCGGTCCTGGAGCGTGCTGAGCGTCTGCTCCATCTTTTGCTCTTCTTCGCCGAGCTGCTCATGCTGCTGCGTCATGCCGTCGATCTCGTGCTGGGCGGCCGCCTTGCGAGACAGCGCCTCGCGGGCTAGGTCCTCGCGGCCTGCGGCTAGCGCGGCCTTGGCCTGGTCGCCCAGGTGGTCGACGGAGTGCTGGAGCTGCTGCTGCTGGAGTTCGAGCTGCTTCTTCGACGCCGTGATGTCGACGAGGGCACGCCGGACCTGGGTGATGTGGTCGAGCATCTGCTCGTAGGAGTAGTCGAGCATCTCGTTCGGGTTCTCGGCTGAGTCGAGAGCCTTGTTGGCCTTGGCGGCGACGATGTCGTGAGCACGCTGGAACAGGCTCATGTCAGTTGCTCCCTGCGATGTTGGGAAGGACCCGGCTTACGTTGCGAGGTTACAAGGCGCAGCGCGACTACGCTCAGAGCGTGGACATTCGATCGCTCGGGTACCGCACCGACCTGATGATCCGCCTCCTGGAGGGCTGCCGCGTCGACGACCGCGGCGACTATCTCGCCATCCGAAGCCCGCACAACCCGGCGTACTGGTGGGGCAACTTCCTGCTGATGTCGGCGCCGCCCGAGCCGGGCCAGGCCGGAGAGTGGCCGGCGAGGTTCGCCGCTGAGTTCCCGGAGGCCAAGCATGTCGCCTTGGGCATCGACGTTACCGAGATCAGCGCGGTGGACGTCGGCGCACTTGTCGCCGAGGATCTCCGCCTGGAGCGCTCCGCCGTGCTGACGGCCACGGCTGTGCACAAGCCGCCCCGCCCGAACCTGACAGCTACCTACCGCGAGCTGTCCGGCGACGACGACTGGCAGCAGGCCGCGGACCTGCGCGCGGTCCTGAGCGAAGGCGAGCCCGGCGCGGAGCCCCCGTTCCTGGCCGCCAAGATCGCTTCCGAGCGAGCGCTGACCGAGGCCGGCCACGGATCCTGGTTCGGCGCCTTCGTCGACGGGCAGCTTGTCGCGCAGCTCGGCCTCATCACCGACGGATCCGGCATCGCCCGGTACCAGAACGTCGAGACCCACCCCGGCTGGCGGCGACAGGGCCTGGCGGGCACGCTGGTGTGGCGCGCCGGGCAGCACGGCCGCAGGAACCTGGCTGCCAGGACCCTCGTCATCGCCGCGGACCCGGACTACGTCGCGATCCGGGTGTACCGCTCCGTCGGCTTCATCGACGCCGAGACGCAGATCGGCTTCGAGCGCGCGCCCGGCTGACGGCAGCTTTCGCTCAGCCTCCGTCGCCGGCAGATGCACGCCGTCGGCGCCTGTAGGTGCACGCCGTCCGGCCTGTAGGTGCGCGCCGTTAATGCCGCCGCGCACCAGTAGGATCGGCCGCAATGACTCCCGACCAGCGAGACGCGGACCTTCAGCTGGCGATCGACGGTGAGCTTCGCCTGCTGCAGACCCATACGCGCCGGGCGCCAGCCGAGGTCGATGCGCTGCTTGATCCCGAGTTTTTCGAGTTCGGGGCGTCGGGATGCCGGTGGAGTCGGCCAGCGATCCTCGAGATGCTTGCCAGCGACTCGAGTGAGGGCGGCGAAGTGGCCGTCGCGCTCAACGTGGAGGCTACGCGCATCGGGCCGGGCATCGTTCTGGTCACCTACATCAGCGAGAACGACGAGCGGCGCTGCTATCGCAGCTCGATATGGCGCAGAACGGCCACGGGCTGGCGGGTGCTCTTTCACCAGGGCACGCCAATACCGTCAGCTTCGCCTTCGTTACAACCGGTGACTCGCCACGCTGTCCAGTTACGCGAATCGGATCAGTCGTGCGTCGCGGCAGCCAGGCGCGCCTGCCCTGATTCAATCCTAATAGGGGCTTTGTCTGACGTGTTTTAGACCACAGAGTCCTATGCGATCTGTTTGTCTTTTCCGGTTTCGGTCACACCGCGGCCGAATCCAGTGCAGGGTAGTGAGCCGACAGCACCGAGCGTGCGCGACGGTCACGAACCGCGACCCCGTCGCCCTGAGCCTGCACGGCGTCCGCATGCCGCTGGTGA
>DASXKI010000453.1:0-21551 GCA_036496945.1 Streptosporangiaceae bacterium
CGTGCGGCCGAGCACGGACCTGACAACCCGGCCCTCCTCCCCGGCTCTGGCCGCACTCTCCACGAAAGCCGACGCCTGCGGGAACCGTCGCCGCAGCAGCGCCAGCGACTGCCCGCCGTCACCGCCGGTGCCGCCGTACATCGCCGACAGGAGCGCGAGCTTGGCCGTCGCGCGGTCGCCGCCGATCGCCGCCGCCACCGCCTCGTAGAGGTCGCCGGCGCCTGCGGCCTGCGCGAACGCACGGTCACCTGCCAGTGCGGCGAGGATGCGCGGTTCAAGCTGCGCCGCGTCGGCGACGACAAGCGTCCAGCCTGGATCCGCGACGACCGCCTGACGCAGCAGCTTCGGAATCTGAAGCGCGCCGCCGCCACGCGACGCCCACCGGCCTGACACCACGCCGCCCACCACGTACTCGGGCCGGAACCGGCCGCCAGCTACCCAAGTGTCGAGCCAGGACCAGCCGTTGGCTGTGTGCAGCCGCGCCAGTTCCTTGTACTGAAGCAGCAGCGGGATCGCCGGGTGATCAACCTGACGCAGCACCGCGGACCTGGTCGACGCCACCCGGATGCCGCTCGCGGCCAGGGCTCGCAGCAGCTGGGCCGGCGAGTCGGGGTTGACCGGGCGGACCGCGCCGAGTGCGGCGGAGATCTGCGCAGCGAGGGCGCCGAGCCTGGCCGGCCGCAGCGGGGGTCCGGTAGTCGCAGGCGGTCGCGGGCCGAGGAGCTCGGTGAGCAGGCGGTCATGTACGTCGGAGCGCCAGGGCAAGCCGGCCGCCGCCATCTCCGCGGCCACTAGCCCGCCGGCTGACTCGGCCGCGGCCAGCAGCCCGAACTTGCCCGGATCGGCATCGGCCCGGACCCGGGCTTGCTGATCCGCGTGCACGGCGACCAGGGCGGCCAACTGGTCGCGCGGATCGTGCCGTGCGGCGTCCGCGTCGAAGAGAAGCTGCTCCCCTGGCCCGTCCGCGCGCGGATGCGCGACAGGCTCGCGAGCGTCGCGCAGCTGCGCCACGAGCGGCTCAGGATGCTCGCCAGGGCCATCCCGCGCCGTGAGCAGCGCCGCGGTGAGCTCGACGTCATGGCATCGCGCGACCCGCACGCCCGACCGGAGCAGGTCCGGGTACAGCGACTGCGTCGACGGCCATACCCAGCGCACGCCGGGCATGCGCTCGTGCGCGGCGACCGCAGCCGCCAGGTCCGTGACCGGCTCAGGCTGGCCAGCGGGCGTCTCGTCGTCACGCAGCCTGGACAGCAGCCCGCTGCCATCAGGGGCCGGCACGACAGCTATCCGCACATCCAGATTGTGCTGCATGGCGCCGACAAGCCCCGCGCGCCACCGCTGCCGGCGGCGCACGAGGCTGCGACCGGCGACGGCGCTGGCGGCAGCGCGGTCGCCCGCGGCGCCGCTGAGCTAGACGGCGTGATCAGCGGCAGACTGCTCGGCCTCTGAATCCCAGGCCTCGTGGGCGCCCGGTCCTTTGCGGCGGGTGCGGCCGAGCCTGGAGAGCTGGCGCGCCTTGCCGTGGGCGGGCTGGATGGCAGCCGCTGACGCGCCGCTGTCCGCCTCGGGAGCATGTGCGGACTCCGGCCCCGCCTGGTCCCGCTCCTTGGCCGCCTCATATCTCGGCGGGTAGCCCTGATACCTCGGGCCCCGGTAGCCGGGTCCCTGGTTCGGCATGCCCTCGTCACCGCTCATGGTCGGCAAGGGCGCGAGCGGCTCGGACTCCTCTGCCGCGCCAGGCTGCTGGTCTGGGCGTGGCCGGAAGGCGACGATGCCAGGCTGCTCGATCTCGGGCAGTTCCGCCGCCGCGCCAGCCGGCTCCGCCTGGTCGCCGGGCTGCGGCCCTTCGGCAAGCTGACGCGCGTTGCCTCCACGGCCCCGGCCCTTCGCCGGCCGCGGCGGCCCCGCGGGCGATCGGCGCGAGGTGGGCGGCCGCGGCACCGGCGATGCTGCCTTCCCGCTGCTGCGGGACTCACTGATCGTCGCCGTCGGCTCAGGCTGGCCACCGCCATCTGGCGCGACGTCACCAGCCACGACATCAGCCGTCTCGATACCGCCCGCATCGACCACAGCCGCCTCGACGTCAGCCGCCCCGACATCGCTCGCCTCGACATGGGCCGCGTCGACATCAGCCGCCTCAAGGTCAGCCGCCTCAAGGTCAGCTTCCTCGACACCGCCCGCCCTCACGCCGCTCGCGGGCGCGTCCGCAGGTGTCTGTTGAGCCATCGCGCGGCCAGCCTGGACAGCGCTACCAGAGTGGACAGTGCCGCCAGCCTGGACAGTGCCGCCAGCCCCGTCGACCTCAGGCACAGGGGTGGCGCGAGCGGCGACCTTGGCCGGAGAGTCCACTGTGCCGGTTGTGCTGACGCCGGTCGCTGCGGCAATGTCGGCCTGACTGGCAGAGGCGAACATGTCGGCCGCAGGCTGCGAGGCCTGCGCCGGAATGGTGAATTGAGCATCGAGGCCATGCGCGGTGAAGCTAGGGTCGCTGCCTGGCGTTCGCCGCCAGTCAGGCCTGCCCGTTAGCTCAGCGTGCACTGGGCCGACGCAGTCGTGTCCGTCTAGCAGCGCGGCCAGGCGCTCGGCCTCGTCGGCGCGGACCCCGAAGACCACACGCGGCTGTCCCCAGGGCTCTTCGAGCGAATAACCGACGTAGCTCGATACTGGCGGTAACGGATCTGAGCCAAGGCCGTGCATGGTCCGCCAGCGACCCCACGCTCGCTCCAATGCGAGTGCAGCTCGTTCCGCGCGCTGCACCAAGTCCGGATCACGCATTGTGCGTACCTCCCCTCCAAAGCGCCGCACACTTCCGCCTGACAGGCGGGTCCCCCCTGGGACGCTGCATGCCTCACCGGACGCACGGTCTGCTATCACGGCGACGCACGAGGCCAATCCTGCCGCCGAGGCGACGGGCTACGGCGGCATGCCCACCCAGTATCCCCATGGCGTTTCCTCAAGAGGCGAGATTACGAAAAGTTGCTATGACACTACAGAGAGTGATCAGAGCATTGCAGGCCCGGAGCGGGCATTACGAGCTGGAAACGCCGGGAAACAGCAGCTGGGCTTGCCGCCGGGCGCGGCCGGATCGCGCGCGCAGCCTGCTGCGGCGGACCTGTCCTCGAGTAGCCGTGGCGCCTCGGCGAGACTTCGCGCCGTCAGGACGGGTGGTACTGAAGCGAGCCCGTTCCCGGTATGTGAATGGTCTTGAACTTACTGCTGCCTCAGCGACAGCCTCTCGGTCTCCTGGTGCTGACAGGAGGCCGGATCGACCCCGGCAACTTCCACTGACCGATGCTCATCGTCGCATCGAACGCGAAGCGCGCCCCCCGATGCGGTGTGCTGGCCACCGGGGTCGACCCCCCCAACTGCTAGGCAAATGGCCGCTGGCTGACGGCGCAACCTCGAGCGCCAGCCATACCGGCGATGAAACGCCGGACCGCGGCCATGCCTCATTCCGAGCGCTGCTGCGGGATTCCCGCCAGAAGGGCGCGGACCTCGGTCTCCCGGTACCGGCGGTGACCGCCGAGCGTCCGGATTGACGTGAGTTTTCCTGCCTTTGCCCACCTGGTAACTGTCTTCGGGTCAACCCTGAACATCGTTGCGACTTCTGCCGGCGTAAGCAGCGGCTCAGCCTCGGGTGTACGTGCTGACATGTGACGGCCTCTCCTCCTGGACCGGTACTGCGATCCCTACCTACTTGTCTTGCTGTTCGTGGCTTCTAGCGAAGCCTGCCTCGGATGTCCCATATAGTCCACTGAGACCATATTGCCATCACCAGCGGTAACAAGTCGACAACCGGGAGCAAAGATTTCTTATGCGAGTCGCCCCGACGCCCCTGTTGCGATCTGTCACGCTGCGTGATTCTAGCGACACGCACCGTCGCAACGGGCGGATTCGGAAAAGTCATCCGCGCCTCCCATCAGATACTTAGCTCGGTTGCCGCCTCGTCCTGTGCAACCCCCTGATTAGCTGCCGATCTCCTCCAGGTCGGCACCGTAGGGGTCCCAGGTCAAGGCATTGAGCCCGACGCTGGCCCACGGGCGTGAGTGCCCGCATCCTCCCTCCCCGGTCGTGCGATGTCGCGCTCGACCCGTTTGCCGCCCGACCAGCCCGCTCGATGCCGGATGGCCGGTTCCGTGCGTGCTGCGACGTTTTCTGTGCAACAGGACGGACTCCGGTATTAATCCCCGAACTGCTGCCACATAATCTGCTTCGAGAGCTTTTGACCGCAGAGTATCGCGGTGTCCCCACTCTCTGTAGGCAGATCGACACATGCCATCGGACGGCACAGATGAAAGCGGCCGAAAACCTGGCACTCGTCGCCCATTAGGCAGCATGACTAATCGTGACATGCCGTACCCGTCTGGGCAAAGGGTTACGCACGGGTAGTGATCCACACGTCTCCACCCAGCAGCCGGACCGGCGATAGGCTGGTGGCCGATCCCGTGTCAACGGCGACGCGGGCTGATACCGGGAGCCCACCGACCGTGAGCACTGTTTTTGGGGCCGGCCACGCAGATAGCCAGCCCGGACACGAGCAAGTCGTGTACTGCCAGGACGAGCCATCCGGCCTGCGCGCCATTATCGCGATCTACTCCACCGCACTCGGCCCAGGCCTCGGCGGCACGCGGTTCTACCCGTACCCGGACGAAGACGCTGCGCTCAGCGACGTGCTGAACCTGTCCAGGGCGATGGCCTACAAGAACGCCCTGGCCGGGCTTGACTTCGGCGGCGGCAAGGCGGTGATCATTGGCGATCCAGGCAAGCTGAAGACCGAGGCGCTGCTGCGCGCTTACGGCCGGTTCGTCGAGTCGCTGAACGGCCGCTACATCACCGCCTGCGATATCGGCACCTATAGCGAGGACATGGACGTCGTCGCCCGTGAGTGCAGGTTCGTCACCGGGCGGACCGTGCCGAACGGCGGCGCCGGAGACTCGTCGGTGCTGACGGCATTTGGCGTGTTCCAGGGGATGCGGGCCGCCGCCGAGCACGTGTGGGGAAGCACCAGCCTGGACGGCAAGACTGTCGGCGTCGAGGGCGTGGGCAAGGTGGGCCGCCGCCTGGTTGACCACCTCGTCTCCGACGGCGCCCGGGTCGTGATCCTTGACACCAGCGAGACGGCCGTCGAGCGGGTACGGGCCGAGCATCCCGAGGTGACGGTCGCGCCCAGCCGGGCGGACCTGCTGAGCACTAAGCTGGACGTCTACTCGCCGTGCGCCCTCGGCGGCGCCATCGATGACGACACCGTCGAGGTACTCACCGCCAAGATCATCTGCGGTGGCGCTAACAACCAGCTGGCCCACCCTGGTGTCGAGAAGATGCTCGCCGACCTCGGCATCGTTTACGCCCCCGACTACCTGGTGAATGCCGGCGGCGTCATCCAGGTCGCCGACGAGCTGCACGGCTTCAGCTTCGACCGGGCTAAGGCCAGGGCAGAGCAGATCCTGGGCACGACCCGGCAGATCCTGGCCATGGCCGACGCCGACGGCATTCCGCCCGCCGTAGCAGCCGACCGGCTGGCCGAGCGGCGGATCGCCGAGGTGGGCAGGCTCCGGGGCATTTATCTCGGCCGCTAAGGTGAGCCAGGCGGCCTTCCGCCGGTGGATCGACAGCGATTCGACGGTGGCGATGGTTCGGCTGAATCATCGGAGGCGCCGGGCGCCCAAAGCAGGTACGGTTGTACCTGTACGTCAGGGCGAGCGCGTCGCAGTCCCGTAGGCGGAGCCGCGGCGGGTCGCTTTTGTGCACGAAACCGCGAGCATCGGCGTGGTAGCGGGCAACTACTAGTGCGGTGACCAGGAACCCTTCGGGTTCCGTACGTTTAGAGGGGGTCGAGCCAATGGGGCGCGGCCGAGCCAAGGCCAAGCAGGTCAAGGTGGCACGCCAGCTGAAGTACAGCGGTGGCGGGACCGACCTTGACAGGCTGCGGGCTGAGCTGGGCGTCGACTCGGACCAGCATGGCGCCAGCGGGGATTCCGCTTACGCGGAGCTAGGCGATCGCTATTCCGGGGACGACGACTCCGATCACTCACCGGATGAGGACGACGAGGACGAGGACTGGCAAGAAGACGATGATTACGGCGACCAAGGCGCCGAGGGTCTCGTCCGGCAGTCCGGCTCGTCGGCCGGAGCCTGACAGCACGCTAGGCGATCGCGGGCACTAGCCGCGGACGCCGCAGCCGGCTGGCGCATGTCGCAGCCGGCGGTTTTCGTCTGGCGCCGTTAGGTCATGGCCTGTTGCTGGCGTCATGGCCTGTGGCTGGCGTCACTGCCGATGCCGGTGCGTCAGGACCGATGCCCGCGCGTCAGGACCGATGCCCGCGCGTCAGGCGCGATGCTGGCCGGTCAGGCGCACGCTGCCTGAGCCGGCCGTGATGTTCCCAATGACCCAGGCCTGCAGGCCGCGCGTGGCCAGCAGGCCAAGCGCCCGGTCAGCGTCCTCAGGGCTAACGACAGCCACCATGCCGACGCCCATGTTGAACGTCCGCTCCATCTCCTGAGCCTCGACGTTGCCGCGCTCGGCGAGCAGGCCGAAGACTGGCGCGGGCTGCCAGCTGGCGCGGTCGAGCACCGCGTCTGCCCGCGGCGGCAGCACCCTGGCCAGGTTCGCCGCTAGCCCGCCGCCCGTGACGTGCGCGAACGTCCGCACCGCGCAGGCGTCTGCGAGGGCCAGGCAGTCCCTGGCGTAGATCCGCGTCGGCGTCAGGAGTTCCGCGCCGAGCGGCTGGCTGAGATCGGCTGGCTGGCTGTGCAGGTCGAGGCCCGAGCCTGGCGCGTCGATGATCGCGCGGACGAGCGAGAATCCGTTGGAATGCAGGCCCGAACTCGCCATCGCGATGACGGCGTCCCCGATGCGGACACGGTCGGGACCGAGCAGTCGGTCCGCGTCCACCACGCCGGTAGCCGCGCCGGCGATGTCGAAGTCATCCGCCGCGAAGTGACCCGGATGCTCCGCCGTCTCGCCGCCGATCAGGGCGCAGCCAGCCTGCATGCAGCCGTCGGCGATGCCGGTCACGATCTCCGCCACCCGCTCGGGCTGAACCCGGCCGAAGACGATGTAGTCCGTCATGAACAGCGGCTCAGCGCCACAGACCACGAGGTCGTCGACGACCATCCCGACGAGGTCCAGGCCGATGGTGTCGTACTTGCCGAGGCGCTGGGCGATGACCACCTTGGTACCGACACCGTCGGTCGAGGTCGCCAGGAGCGGGCGCCGCATCCCGGCCACCTTGGAGATATCGAACAGCCCGGCGAACCCGCCGATGCCGCCGATCACCTCCGGGCCCGCGGTCTTGCCGACGGCCGCCTTCATCAGCTCGACGGCCCGGTCCCCGGCGGCGATATCAACGCCGGCCGAGGCATAACTCACCGGCTTGTCCGCACCGCTCAACTGAGCCCCTCGACCCGTGTGCCGACCGCCTCCAGCAGGTGCTTGCCCTTCTCGTCCTCGGCCACCGGAATCGGGTAGTTCCCGTCAAAGCACGCGTGGCACAGGCGGCTGGACGAGATGGTGGTCGACTCAATGAGCCCCTCAAGCGAGACAAAACCGAGCGAATCAGCGCCGATCGACTGCCTTATCTCCTCGATGGTGAGGTTGCCCGCCATGAGCTCGGCCCGGCTGGCGAAGTCAATCCCGAAGAAGCACGGCCACGCCACCGGCGGGCTGGAGATCCGGACATGCACTTCCGCCGCGCCTGCTTCTCGCAGCATGGCCACGATGGCGCGCTGGGTGTTACCGCGCACGATCGAGTCGTCGACCACGACAAGCCGCTGGCCCGCGATCGCGTCGCGCAGCGGGTTGTATTTCAGCCGGATGCCGCGCTCCCTGATGGTCTGGCTGGGCTGAATGAACGTCCGGCCGACGTAGGAGTTCTTGACCAGTCCCTGACCGTAGGGGATGCCGCTGGCCTGCGCGTATCCGATGGCCGCTGGCGTGCTGGACTCCGGCACCGGGATGACCAGGTCCGCATCGGCCGGGTACTCCATCGCCAGGCGCTTGCCGACCTCGACTCTGGCCGCTTGCACGCTGCGCCCCGCGATGGCGGTGTCGGGCCTGGCCAGATAGACGTACTCGAACAGGCAGCCCTTGGGCTCCGGGACCGCGAACGTGTGCGATCTCACCCCGCGGTCGTCGATCGCGACCATCTCGCCCGGCTTGATCTCGCGCACGAAGGTGGCCCCGACGATGTCCAGGGCGGCCGTCTCACTTGCGACGACCCAGCCCCTGGCCAGCCGGCCGAGTACCAGCGGACGGAAGCCCTGCGGGTCGCGGGCCGCATACAGGGTCTGCTCGTCCATGAATACGAGCGAGAAAGCGCCGCGCGCCAGCGGCAGCACAGCCAGCGCCGCAGCCTCGACGCCCGGGAACCCGGTCGCACCGTTCGCCCCGGCGCCCTGGCCGTTCAGGCCCTGGCCGTTCGCCGCGAACAGCGCGGTCAGCACGTCGGTGTCAGAGGTGGCCCGCCCGGCCAGCGCCCCGGCCTGAGGGCCGAGCAAGCTGGCCAGCTCCAGCGTGTTGATCAGGTAGCCGTTATGGCCGAGCGCCAGGCTGGTCGACGGGGTGGCGCGGAAGGTCGGCTGCGCGTTCTCCCAGACCGAGGAACCGCTGGTGGAGTACCGGCAGTGCCCGACCGCGATATGCCCGTGCAGCGTGTTGAGCACCGACTCGTTGAAAACCTGGGCGACCAGGCCCATGTCCTTGTAGACAACGATCCGGGAGCCGTCGCTGACCGCAATGCCAGCGGACTCCTGGCCTCGGTGCTGCAGCGAGTACAGGCCGTAATAGGCAAGCTTGGCCACATCCTCGCCCGGAGACCAGACGCCGAAGACGCCGCAGGCATCCCTCGGCGGCCGGTCGGCTGAGTCGGGATCGTGTGACAGAAGTCCATCGGGCTTAATCACTAGTTAATTCTAGTGACTTCCGGGCCTGCCAGGTCCGCTGGACGTGAGCGGAAGGTAAGCGGAGATGTCCGCGCGCTGGCCGCTGGCCCGCACCCGGCCCGCCGCGACCGCACTTTCCCAGTCCACCCGCCCTGCGGCCAGGTCCAGCCACGTCAGCGGATCAGTCTCCACGACGTTCGGCGGCGTGCCGCGAGTATGCCGCGGGCCAGGCACGCACTGGATGGCCGCGAACGGCGGGACCCGCACCTCCACCGTCCGGCCTGGCGCCCGCTGCTCGAGCAGGCCCAGGCTGTACCGGACAGCCGCGCGCAGGGCGGCCCGCAAGGGCTGCGATCCCCCAGCCAGCGCCTCGGTCACAGCGGCCAGGCTCGCAGCGCCTAGCACCCGCTCGGTCGCGAGTCCCGGCCACGGGGGCTGGCCGAGCGCGGCTCGCTGCTCGTTGAGGGCGGCGAGCAACTTGCCCAGGTCAGGTCCGCGCGGTGGCACGGCTAAGCAGGCTAGCGGACGCCACCGACCCGCTTAGCAGGCCGGCAGCGTTGTGGCGGTAACGCTGGCGACACGCGACCGCCTGTGGCCAGGCCGCCGGTTGTGACAGGTCCGTGGCAGGTCCCGCGGCACGCCTGTCGAGGTCAGGCAGAAATTTCTTCCTGATTTTCGTGCCATCTGGCCCCATCACGACCCTGATCCCGGTATTCGTTCGGTATGCCCGGTCAGCGCCGCACGGCAGGCCCACGAGCCAGGGGTTCCTGGCTGCCCAGGCTCGCAGGCATGGGCGTCGTGGTGTTGCTCGCGGCGGCCGCGGTGACCGGCTACGTGCTGGCCTTCCACCCGGCGGGCGGGCGGCGCGCAGCAGCGCTGCCGACCAGGGTGGTTAGCTACCAGTCCGTGGGACTCGTAGCGGCGGACACCGAGCCGGGCGGCGCCCCCAACCAGCTGCTCCAGCTGGTGGCGAGTCGCGGCACACCGGAGTTCAGTCTGCTCGGGCAAGCGCAGCAGGACAACGGCTCGCCGCAGTGGACTGCCGACCTGATGGCCGGCGGCGGCTACATCTTCATCTACCTGCCGACCGGCCAGTGCCTCAGCGCCGCTGGCACCCCCAGCCAGCCCAAGCTGGCCCTCCGGCACTGCGACCTGGACGCCGGCCAGCGCTGGCGCCGGACACAGGCGGCGGTTCTGAACCGGGCGCACGATTTCTACCAGTACGCGAATATCGGCGACCGGTCGTGCCTGACGCAGACGGGCGTGCTGCCTGGCCAGATCTTCGGCGCGAGGCTCGCCGCGTGCGCACCGTCGCAGCCGGCCGACCAGCTCATCGCCTTCTGGTGGTCGTCGGCGTAGCTCAGCCGAACAGCGCCGGCAGCGCGCCGCGGTGGACGCCCGCCAGCTCCTCGAGCGGCACCGCGAACAAGCCGCTGATCTCCAGCGTCGTGCCGCCCGTCTCGCCGAGCGTGGCCGCGGGCACTCCGGCCCGTGCGCAAAGATCAGCCAGGTCTGCTTCGGCGCCTGGACGTACCGCGACAACGGCGCGTGCTGCGGATTCACTGAACAGGAACGTGGCCTGATCGGCCGGCAGTCTGATCGAACAGCCGGTCCCGCCGTACAGGCATGATTCGGCCAGCGCGACAGCGAGGCCGCCGTCGGACAGATCGTGGGCGGCGACAAGCAGGCCGCGGTCCGCTGCCGTGATCAGCACGTCGGCCAGCGCCCGCTCGGCTTCCAGGTCGACCGCCGGCGGCAGGCCGCCGAGATGACCATGCCGCAGCCAGGCCCACAGCGACCCGCCGAACTCGGCCCTGGTCTCGCCCAGCAGCACGACGGTCGCCCCCGGCAGGCTGAAGCCGGACGGGACCCGGCGGCGGACGTCGTCATGCACGCCGAGGACACCCACGACCGGCGTCGGCTGGATCGGAGTGGTCCCGGTCTGGTTGTAGAAGCTGACGTTGCCGCCGGTCACCGGGACGCCGAGCTGCTGGCATCCATCGGCGAGGCCGCGGACGGCCTCAGTGAACTGCCACATGACTCCTGGATCCTCGGGCGAGCCGAAGTTGAGGCAGTTGGTCACCGCTAGCGGCCTGGCGCCGGATACGGCCACGTTCCGGTACGCCTCGGCCAGGGCTAGCTGCGTGCCCGCGTAGGGATCCAGCTGGCAGTAGCGGCCGTTGCCATCGGTCGCCAGGGCGACGCCTAGCCCCGTCGACTCATCTATCCGCAGCAGCCCGGCGTCGTGCGGCATCGCCAGCACGGTGTCGCCGCGGACGTAGCGGTCATACTGCTCGGTTACCCAGCTCTTGTCCCCGCCCTCGGGCGAGCCGATCAGCAGCAGCAGGTCGGCCCGCAGCTCGGCACCGAGCCCAGCGTCTTCGGCGGCCGGCCCCAGCAGCCGCGCCGGATCGTCGGCAATGAGCGCATCCTGGCTCTCGGGCCGCCGCGCCGGGCGGTCGTAGACGGGGCACTGGTCGGCGGCGCTGCCCGGCGGAATGTCGACGACCTGCGTGCCGTGCCAGCTCATCTCCAGCCGGCCGGAGTCCGTGACCTCGCCGATGACCGTCGACTGGACGTCCCACCTGGCGCAGGTGGCCAGGAAGGCCGGCACGTTCTCGGGGGTGACGATCGCCATCATGCGTTCCTGCGACTCGCTCATCAGGATCTCGGCCGGGCCGAGCGAGGAATCGCGCAGCGGCACCTGATCGAGCCAGACCCGCATGCCGGTGCCACCGCCTGCGGCGAGCTCAGTCGTCGCGCAGGCAACACCTGCCGCGCCCAGGTCCTGGATGCCGACGACCAGCCCCGCCCGGTAGAGCTCGAGGCAGCACTCGATCAGGAGCTTCTCCATGAACGGATCGCCGACCTGGACGCTGGGCCGCTTCGCACCCTCGCCCGCACCGCCAAACGACGCGCTGGCCAGGACTGACGCGCCGCCGATCCCGTCGGGGCCGGTGCGCGAGCCAAAGAGTATGACCTGGTTACCCGGCCCGGTCGCGGCCGCCAGCTTCAGGTCCTCGTGCCGCAGCACCCCGACGCAGAGCGCGTTGACCAGCGGGTTGCCGAGATAGCAGGGATCAAAGGCCAGCTCGCCGCCGATGTTGGGCAGGCCGAGGCAGTTGCCGTAGAACGAGATGCCGCTGACGACGCCCGGCAGGACCCGGTGGGTGTCCGGCGCGTCGGCAGGCCCGAACCGCAGCGCGTCCATCACCGCGACCGGCCGCGCGCCCATGGCCAGAATGTCTCTGACGATGCCGCCGACGCCCGTCGCCGCGCCCTGGAACGGCTCAACGTAGGACGGGTGGTTGTGCGACTCGATCTTGAACGTGACGGCGTAGCCCTGGCCGATATCGACGACGCCGGCGTTCTGCCCGATCCCGGCGAGCATCACATCGGTGGCCGGTGCCTTATCGGCGAACTGCCGCAGGTGCTTGCGGGAGGACTTGTACGAGCAGTGCTCACTCCACATGACCGAGTAAATCGCCAGCTCAGCGTCGGTCGGGCGGCGGCCGAGGATGCCGCTGATCCGCGCGTACTCCTCGGCGGTCAGCCCGAGTGCGGCGAATGGCTGCGACCGGTCCGGAGTCGTCGCGGCGTCCGGCACCGTGTCCTGCGGCGCGCCAGTGATGTCGGCAGTGATGTCAGGAGAGCTCATGCGACTGGCACCGCCTGAAGAACCGAGGTGAAGAAGCCCAGACCGTCGGCGCCGGGGCCGGTGAGCAGGTCGATGGCGTGCTCGGGATGCGGCATGAGCCCGGCGACGTTGCCGGCCTCGTTCACCACGCCGGCGATGTCGGCGACCGAGCCGTTCGGGTTCCCGCCCGCGTACCGCGCCAGGATCTGGCCGCGTGCCTCCAGCCCGGCTAGCGTCTGCTCGTCCACGACGTAGGCTCCCTCGCCGCTTTTGAGCACGACGGTCAGCTCCTGGCCCGAGTCGTATCCGCTGGTCCAGGCCGAGGAGTTGTTCTCGATCCTGATCCGCACGTCCCGGTTGATGAAGCGGCGGGCCTGATTACGGGTGAGCGCGCCTGGCAGGAGGTGGGCCTCGCAGAGGATCTGGAAGCCGTTGCAGATGCCAAGCACGGGCAGGCCGTGCGCCACGGCCGGGACGATCTCGGCCATCACCGGGGCGAACCGCGCGATGGCTCCGCACCGCAGGTAGTCGCCGTAGGAGAAGCCGCCAGGCAAGATGACAGCATCAACCGCATGCAGGCTGGTATCGCCGTGCCACAGCTCGACTGGCGTCGCGCCGGCGCGCTCCACGGCACGACACGCGTCGCGATCATCTAGGGAACCGGGGAATGTGACGACTCCGATGCGGGCCGTCATGGGCGTCCTCGCGGGCGGCGCATACTCGCAGATTACCTGCTCAGCCGGCGTCCCTGAGCTGTGAGGCCGGTCGGACCGCCAGCGGCGCGTCGCTGCGCCATTCGATCCGCTTGTGCAGCGAGACTATGGTCCCCTGACCAGGCTTGCTGTGCATCGTCACGTCATCGACGCAAGCCCGCATGATCGCCAGGCCACGCCCTGACTCGGGCAGCTCGGCAATGGCGCGCTCCCTGGCCAGCCGCCTGGACCGGGCGATCCGGCTGCGCAGCGTGGTCGGCGAGCCGGGGGCAGTCGAGGCGGGCGCGGAATGGCGCCGAAGCCTGGCGACCGGGCGAACGGAATGCCGCATCCCTGGCCGGCGACGACCGACGGTGGCCGGGTCGAAGCCGCGGCCGCTGTCGAGGACTTCTAGCAGGCAGCGCTTGCTGCCGACATGCGCTACCAGCTCATATCGGCGGCCTGGCCCGGCGTGCCGAAGCACGTTCGTGCATGCCTCCGTCACGGCGAGGAGCAGGTCGTTGATGCAGCTCTCGTCGACGCCGAGACTCGTGAGCGTGTCGCCGAGTACCCGGCGCATCACCGGGACGCTCAGCGATTCCCTGGGGAAGACCAGGCAGAACTCAACGTCTGCGGCTGGTTCCCCAGAATGGAACACCCGAGATCGCATCCGCTCCTCGCCCCGTGCGGTGACAGTCAGTTCACATTGTGGAGGCTTCCCCGGACGAGGCCCGGTAATCATGAACTCAGGCGATCTCTGGACGAACAGTGCGCTACGGGCTGAGGTCTTCAGGATGCCGCCACAGCCGCCTGACCTGCGGGAATGCAGGCTGCGAAAGGTCGCAGACCCAGGTGCGGGGATCGCTCACCGGGGTGAGTTGAAAATAACAATCAGGTAAGCCCGGCTGGCGGACGTCGCCTACGCGGGACGGACGGAATATTCCTCGATGACCGGGTTCGCGAGCAGTTCCGCAGCAAGCTCGGCGATCCGATCCTGCGTCACCGGCTCGGCGAGCTCGATCTCGAACCGCTTGCCCTGCCGTACCCCGGCGACCTGGCCGAAGCCGAGGCGCCGGCAGGCACTGGCGATCGCCTCGCCCTGGGGGTCATGGATCTCGGGCTTCAGCATGACGTCGATGACGAATCTGGGCACATCCCGAACAGTACGCGAGCGAGGTCGCCGAAGGCGGGTAGGGATGGGGGCCGCCTGGCAGTAGCCTTGATACAGGCCACCGTGACCCGATTCGTGACTTGCGTCACCATCGCTACCCCGGGGCCCGCAGCGCTTGACCGTTCCGGGCGCCGCGATAGTACTGTTCGCACCGTCATGGACGGGACGAACAGGACGGTCCGGGCGAGCTCCCGACCGGACATCGAGTTACGCAAGGAGTGGCACGTGGCCGTCAAAGATGCCGGACGCGCCGCCCGCTCTGCCAAACGGGCTACCGCTCGTGAGCCAGAACGACAGGCGGACTCAGCCGAGCTGATCCAGCTCCTCACACCAGAAGGCGAGCGAGTAGAGCACCCGGACTACCCGCTGGAGATCTCGGCCGCCGAGATCAGGGCCCTGTACCGGGACCTGGTCATCGTCCGCCGGATCGACTTCGAGGCGATCGCTCTCCAGCGCCAGGGCGAGCTCGGGATCTGGGCGTCGCTGCTCGGCCAGGAGGCCGCGCAGGTCGGGGCCGGACGCGCGCTCGCACCAGGGGACATGGCGTTCCCCACCTACCGGGAGCACGGCGTGGCGTGGTGCCGCGGCCTGGACCCGATGAAGCTGCTCGAGTTGTTCCGCGGGGTTAGCCACGGCGGCTGGGACCCGACGGCGCACAACTTCCACCTGTACACGATCGTCATCGGCAGCCAGGCGCTGCACGCCACCGGGTACGCGATGGGCATCCAGCGCGACGGTGCGGTCGGCGAGGACGGCGAGGCGGTCATCGCGTTCTTCGGAGACGGCGCGACCAGCCAGGGCGACGTCAACGAGGCCTTCATCTGGGCGTCGGTCACCAACGCGCCGGTCGTCTTCTTCTGCCAGAACAACCAGTGGGCCATCTCCGAGCCGCTGGAGCGACAGAGCCGTACCCCGCTGTACCTGCGGGCCAAGGGCTTCGGCTTCCCCGGCGTCCGGGTGGACGGCAACGACGTGCTGGCCAGCCTCGCCGTTACCCGCAAGGCTCTGCAGGCCGCGCGGGAGGGTCAGGGCCCGACGCTGATCGAGGCGTTCACCTACCGGATGGGCGCGCACACCACGACCGACGACCCGACCAGGTACCGCCTGTCGGCCGAGTTGGAGGCGTGGAAGCTGAAGGACCCGATCGAGCGCGTGAAGCAGTACCTGATCCGCACCGAGCAGGCCGAGATGAGCTTCTTCGACGAGGTCGAGGCGGAGGCCACCGCGGTCGGGTTGAGAATCCGGGCCAGCTGCCAGCAGATGCCCGACCCGGCGCCAGAGTCGATGTTCGACGACGTGCTGACCAGCGAGACGCCGCAGCTCGCCGCCCAGCGCGCCGAGTTCGCCGCCTACCTTGACTCGTTCGCCGACGCGGAGCCGGCACTGGCGGAGGAGGGCCGATGACCACGCTGACCCTCTCGAAGGCACTGAACGAGGGCCTGCGCAAGGCGCTGGAGAGCGACCCCAAGGCGCTCATTATGGGCGAGGACGTCGGCAAGCTCGGCGGCGTGTTCCGGGTGACCGACGGCCTGCAGAAGGACTTCGGCGAGGCCAGGGTCATCGATACCCCGCTGGCCGAGTCCGGCATTATCGGCACCGCCATCGGCCTCGCGCTGCGTGGCTACCGCCCTATCTGCGAGATCCAGTTCGACGGGTTCGTCTTCCCGGCGTTCGACCAGATCGTCACCCAGCTGGCCAAGATGCGCTACCGGTCGCTCGGGACCGTGCGGCTCCCGGTGACCATCAGGATTCCGTTCGGCGGCGGCATCGGCGCGGTCGAGCATCACAGCGAGTCGCCCGAGGCTCTCTTCGCCCACACGCCAGGCCTGCGGGTTGTCTCCTGCGGCGACCCGGCGGACGCCTACTCGATGATCCAGCAGGCCGCAGCCTGCGACGACCCCGTGGTGTTCTTCGAGCCCAAGCGCCGGTACTGGGACAAGGCCGACGTCGACATCGAAGGCGGCCTCGCCGCGGCGCTGCCGATGGACTCTGCGCGTGTCCTCGTGCCCGGCACCGACGTGACCGTGCTCTGCTACGGCCCGATGGTCCGGACCTGTGCGGAGACCGCCGTGGCGGCGCTGGATGACGGCAAGTCCATCGAGGTCATCGATCTGCGCTCGCTAGCGCCGCTGGACACCGAGACGATCTTCACCTCGGTCCGCAAGACCGGGCGGTGCGTCGTCGTGCACGAGGCCGTGGTGACCGGCGGCATCGGCGCCGAGATCGCGGCCCAGGTGACGCAGGAATGCTTCTACAGCCTCGAGGCTCCCGTACTGCGTGTCGGCGCCTACACCACCCCGTATCCGCCGTCCAGGCTGGAAGACCACTACCTGCCTGACCTGGACCGGATCCTGGATGCTGTCGACCGCACTTTCAGCTACTGAGAGGCCCTCATGTCAGATTTCAAGGAGTTCAAGCTCCCTGACGTCGGAGAAGGCCTGACCGAGGCCGACATCGTCAGGTGGCACGTCAAGCCCGGTGACCAGGTGACCGTCAACCAGATCATCGTGGAGATCGAGACCGCCAAGGCGATCGTCGAGCTGCCGAGTCCCTACGCGGGTGTCGTCGCGGGCCTCCTGGTCCCTGAGGGCCAGACCGCTGACGTCGGCACGCCGATCATCTCGGTCAACGTCGGCGCCAATGCTGGGGACGCGGTGCCGGTCGAGGCCATACCAGCCGAGGTCATACCAGCCGAGGTGATCGCGCAGCGCGCGATCAGCGAGACCGAGGATCTCGTGCCGTCCCCGCCTTACGAGGGCGCGGTCGAGCCGGGCATGCACGGCAGCCCGGCGCCCAAGGCCGAGCGGCAAGCGGTACTCGTCGGATATGGCGTGAAGCTGGGCACGACCAGCCGCCGCGCGCGGAAGACGACTCCAGCCCAGCAGGTACAGGCGGCCCAGCCGATCCAGGCGGCCCAGCAGGTACAGGCGGCCCAGCCGATCCAGCGTGCGGAAACGGCGGCGGGGGCGGCGGAGCGCACTCAGCCGGCGAACGGAACGACTGCGGCCGAATCGGCCGGATCGGGGAACGGCGTGGTGCGGCCGCCGGCCGCGCTGGCCAAGCCGCCGGTGCGCAAGATGGCCAGGGATCTCGGCGTCGACCTGGCTGAGCTGACGGGGACCGGGCCGAACGGCTCGATTACCAGAGATGACGTCCAGCAGGCCGCGGTGGAGACAGCAGGCGGCCCCGTTCCGATCGAGAATGTCCCGACCCGGACGGTTACGGCCGTCGCGCGCGAGGAACGGATCGCGATCCGGGGCGTGCGCAAGCACACCGCTGCGGCGATGGCGGCGAGCGCATTCACGGCGCCGCACGTGACCGAGTTCCTCCAGATCGACATCACCGAGACGATGCAGGCGACACTGCGGCTGCGCACGCTGCCGGAGTTCGCCGAGGTCAAGGTGTCGCCATTGCTGCTGGTCGCGCGGGCGCTCATCGTGGCGGCCGCACGGCATCCGATGATCAACTCCAGCTGGGACGAGGCAGCGCAGGAGATCGTGGTCAAGCACTACGTGAACCTGGGCGTCGCCGCCGCGACCGAGCGCGGCCTGGTCGTGCCGAACGTCAAGGATGCGCACGCGCTGACCTTGCCAGAGCTGGCCAGAGCGCTGGCGCAGCTGGCTGAGACCGCGCGGGCCGGCAAGTCGACCCCGTCGGACATGGCTCAGGGCACTATCACGATCACCAATGTCGGCATCTTCGGGGTCGATACCGGTACCCCGATCTTGTCCCCTGGCGAGGCCGCCATCCTCGCGTTCGGCCAGGTCAAGGACGCACCGTGGGTCGTAGACGGTCAGCTTGCCGTGCGCAAGGTGTGCACGCTCGCGCTGTCATTCGACCACCGCCTTGTCGACGGCGACCTCGGCTCGGCGGTCCTGCGGGACGTCGGCGCGATGCTGACCGACCCGCTGACGATGCTGGCCTGGTCCTGAGCTCTACGGTGGGTACCAGGACTTAGTCACATCACTGCGGAGGGAGCCTGATGATCAGGCACGTCGTGCTGTTCACCTGGACCGAGGGCATGACGGACGCGATGGAGCAGCAGTTCGCGGCTGAACTGACCGCGCTCGCGCCGACGCTGCCCGGACTGCGTGCGTACCACGCGGGTCCGGACGCAGGGATCAACCAGGGCAACTTTGATTTCGCCGTGGTCGCTGACTTCGATGACGTCGACAGTTACTTCGGCTACCGCGACAACGCTGAGCACAAGGACATCATCAGCCGGTTCAGCGGACCGCACACTAAGACGCGCGCCGCGGTCCAGTACGAGATCTGAGCACAGGCGCGTTGGATGATCGTCTGGCTCAACGGTGCCTTCGGCGCGGGCAAGACCAGCACGGCCGGGGAACTCGCAGGCATGCTCGCCGGTGTCCGCCAGTTCGATCCTGAGTGGGTCGGCTACATGCTGAAGGCGAACCTGGCAGACCATGAGTTCACCGACTTCCAGCAGCTGCCGCCCTGGCGCACGCTGGTGCCCGTCGTCATGGACGAGGTCTGCCGGCTCACCGGGCAGCATCTGATCGCCGTGCAGTCAGTCCTGGTCGAGAACTACTGGCGGCACCTGCGGGCCGGTCTTGACAGCCGCGGTCTGCCGGTGTTCCACGTGCTGCTGGAAGCCGATCCCGCGGTGCTGGCCGAGCGCATCAGGGCTGATGAGGTCGAGCGCGGCGCCTGCCAGTGGCGGCTCGATCATCTCAGCGAGTTCGCGGCGGCCCGGTCCTGGATGGAAACGGCGGCCGACCTTGTGGTCGACTCGACTGCACTGTCGGTCGCCGAGGTCGCGAAAACTGTCGCCGCGGCGGTGCAGCCGGTGCTTGACCGCGACTGAGACCATGATCCCGTAAACAAGGCGGCTCACAGGCGCCTTGCTTACGTCTTGACGATCCGGGTGCTCAGAAGGCGTCCTCGGGCAGTTCCATCGGGTCGAGCGAAGTCGCCTCGACGATCTCGCGCTCGGCCGCGAGGCGGGGCAGCACGGTCGCTGCGAAGAACCCGGCCGCGGCTACCTTGCCCTGATAGAACGCTACGTCGCTCGCGCTCAGATCGCCCTGGTCGAGCCGGCCGAGCGCGACCTCAGCCTGCCAGCCGAGCAGCCAGCCGATCACCAGGTCGCCAAGGGCCAGCAGCAGCCTGGTCGTGTTGAGGCCGACCCGGTAGATCTGCGGTGCCTGCTCAAGACTGCCGCCGAGGAAGCCGTTCATCGCGCTGACGATGCCCTCGACGTTGTCGGCTGCCCTGGCGAGGGCGGCGCGCTCCTTCTTCAGCCTTCCGTTGCCGTTATCGGCCGCCGCGAACTCCCGCACCTGGTCGAGTAGATAAGTCAAGGCCGCGCCCTGGTTCCGGACGATCTTGCGGAAGTACAGGTCCATGCCCTGGATAGCGGTTGTTCCCTCATACAGGCTGTCGATCTTGGCGTCCCGGATGTACTGCTCGATCGGGTAGTCCTGCAGGTAGCCCGAGCCACCGAGCGTCTGCAGCGACTGAGCGAGCTGCTCATAGCCGCGCTCGGAGCCGACGCCTTTGACAATCGGCAGCAGCAGGTCGTTCAGCGCGACCGCCATCTCGTCTTGCGCACCCCTGGCGGCGGCCAGCTGGATGGCGTCCTGCTGGCTCGCGGTGTACAGGACGAGCGCGCGCATGCCCTCGGCGTACGACTTCTGGAGCAGCAGGCTGCGCCGGACGTCCGGGTGCTTCATGATCGTCACGCGCGGCGCGGCCTTGTCGGTCATCTGCGTCAGGTCCGCGCCCTGCACCCTGGTCTTGGCGTAGTCGAGCGCGTTCAGGTATCCGGTCGACAGCGCCGCGATGGCCTTGGTGCCGACCATCATCCGGGCGAACTCGATGATCATGAACATCTGCCGGATGCCGTCGTGGACGTCACCGATCAGGGTGCCGACGGCCGGGTGCTCGGCGCCGAACGTCAGCTCGCAGGTCGTGGACGCCTTCAGGCCCATCTTGTGCTCGACGTTGGTGGCGTACACGCCGTTGCGCTCTCCGAGCGAGCCGTCGTCGTTCACCTGGAACTTGGGCACCAGGAACATGGACAGGCCCTTAGTGCCGGGACCGGCGCCCTCAGGCCTGGCGAGCACGATGTGCAGGATGTTGTCCGTCAGGTCGTGCTCAGCGCTGGTGATGAAGCGCTTGACGCCCTCGATGTGCCAGGTGCCGTCGGGCTGCTGGATGGCCTTGGTCCGCCCCGCGCCGACGTCCGAGCCTGCGTCCGGCTCGGTCAGCACCATGGTGTAGCCCCACTGGCCTTCGATTGCCTGCTCGGCCACCTTCTTTTGCGCGGGGGTGCCCATCAGCCAGAGGGCGTGCGAGAACGAGCCAAGGCTCGAGTACATCCAAACGGCCGGGTTCGCGCCGAGCACGAGCTCGGCGACTGACCAGGCGATCGTGCGTGGCACGGCCGTGCCGCCCAGCTCGGCCGGAAGCTCCAGGCGGAACCACTCGGCGTCGACGAAGGCCTGGTACGAGCGCTTAAAGGACTCGGGCATGGTGACCGAGTGGGTGGCCGGGTCGAAGACAGGCGGGTTGCGGTCGGCGTCGGCGAACGACTCGGCGACCGGGCCCTCGGCCAGCCGACGGACCTCGTCCAGGATGCCGCGGGCCGTCACTTCGTCCACCTCGGGGTACGGCTCGGTGCCGAGCAGCTCTTGCCTGTTCAGAACCTCGAAGAGGTTGAACTCGATGTCCCTGAGATTGCTCTTGAAGTGCCCCATTGCCGCTCCCCTGGACCGTCGCTCGCTACCTCACGGCATTCGAGCTACTGGTGAGTAACTTACTCCATAGTACTCAACCGGGCGGCGGGTGTCACCCCCGCGAATCGCCAGATTTCAGGGACCAGGCCGCTGCCCTGCCTGGGTCGTCGGGCGACGACAACGGCCGCGCCCTCATGCCCGGTGGCCCCCAGATTGCGGTCGCAGGCCGGCGAGCCGTGTCTCTCCGCAGCAGTTCGTTGACGGCAGCCCCGTCCCGGACAATCCATGTAGTCTTCCAGCGATGAATAACACCCGCGTATTACATCCTGAGGCCAGGACTAAACTCCCGGCCTCAGGATGGGCTGGCGCCCTTTCGGCCATGGCGCTCGTCTGCGCAGGCTGCGGAACTTCAGCGTCAGCAGGCAATTCTCAGAACGGGCAAACCGGAACACTCAACGTCACCGTGATCC
>DASXKI010000454.1:0-3217 GCA_036496945.1 Streptosporangiaceae bacterium
TGGCCGTCATCTGCGAAGGCGTGCACGCCCGTTACCTCGGCGGGCAGACCCTCGGGGAGGGCTACGCGAAGGTCGGCCCGGCGGTGCCGCTGCTGGCTGCCCGCGGCCTGCGCGCGCTGGGGTGCGTCGGCTGAGGCTCAGCCATTGCCATTGCCATTGCCACTGCCATTGCCGTTTCCGTTGCTCCCGCCGCCCTGACCCGGCGTGCCTCCGTTGCCCTTGCCGTTGTCGGTGGCGGTGGGCTGGCCGCTGTTGCTGGCGGTGGGCTGGCCGTTGCCGTTTCCCTGGCTGTCGCTGGTGTGCGTCGGCTTGGGGCTGGCGCTCGGCTTCCCGGTGCGGGACTCTTGGCTGGGACCAGAGCTGCCCGGGGCTGACTGGTTTCCTGTAGCGCCGGGGCCGGGTGTGACGTCCGCGCTGGGCCGCGGAACGCGTATGGCTGGCGACGGGGCGGGTGCGTTAATTGCCTGGTGCGCCAGCCGCTGCAGCGGAGCCGGAAGCGCACCCGCCTCAGCCGTCCCGCAAAGCGCGACGAGCGCGACGAGCGCGAACGCTACTGCTAGCGCCGGGAGCCGCCGCGGGCCCCGCCGCCGCGCCGGTTCGGGCTCTGGCAGGGCGGCAAGGAACGCGGTCACCGCGGCTGTCTCCCCGGCTAGCTCGCGTTCGGTAGCCGGGCCGGCCGCCGCCGCGAGAACCAGTTCCAGGGTTCGCTGGCTGGCCGGTTCATGGCGGCCCAGGCGCCGTCTGGCCAGCAAGAGTTCGGCGGTCGCCTCATCAGGGGACAGCCGATTACGCTTGCGGGAAGAGGACCACATCTCAGCCAGGGAAGCGGCGAACACCCTCATAGCGTTACGCCTCCCCGCCCTGGCGAGGCAACGGTGGCGCCGGCCGCGCGCTCGCGGAGCGTGCGCAGGCCGCGGTGCGCCGCGACCCGGACCGCGCCCGGGCTCTTGCCGACGATCTGTGCGACCGCGCTCGCGTCCAGGCCGACCACGACGCGGAGCACGATGATTTCCGCCTGGTCACGGGGCAGGGTCGCGATCAGGGCCAGCGCCGTCTCGGTCGAGATGTATTCCAGCGCCGCGGCCACGGTGTCGTCGGCCGCCGGGCGGTCCAGCAGTTCCCCGTCGCCGGTGGGAGACACAGGGCGCCTCGCCTCGTAGCGATGCCGGTCGATCATCTTCCTGCGGGCCATCGTGAACAGCCAGCCGCGAAACTCGTGTTCGCCGCCGCGGAACGACCCGATCCGCCGCGCGACCTCCAGCCACACGTCGGCCGCCACATCCTCGGCCGCGTCCCCTGCCGACACCCACAGGTAGCGCAGCAGCGGGGGGTGGGTGTCTCGCCACAATCTCGCGAATGCGGATGCGTCCCCGGCGGCTGCCCCACGCAGCACTTCCGGAAAATCCCCGACCAGCACGAAACGACCATAAAGCACTCATGTCATTGTGTTCTCGCGAACGCAAGAAGTAGCTATGTGCAGCTCAGTAACACGAGTACGGGCGGTCACGGTTCTCCCGCCGTCTGCCGGGCTGACGGGGAAGGGACCTACCGCCGGGGTTACGGCTGCTTCGTCAGCCGCACCCCGCCCGGCTACGAATAACCGGGCGGGGACAGGGCCTCGCGGCTACCAGTGGCCGCGGTGGAGGACTTCGTTGAAGGGGCGGCGGTTCGGCTTGGCGATGGGGTGCAGAGGGCGGTCCGCGGGGTAGCCGGCGCCGATCAGGTAGGCGACGTCGTGGTCGGCTGGCACGCCGAGGATCGCGCGCGCGGCCTCCTGATCGCCCACCGAGGAGTGGCCGGTGCCGATGCCGAGGTCGGCCGCGGCGACCATCATGGCGTACGTGGCCTGGCCCAGGTCGTACTGGTCGATGACCCTGCCGCGCTCGTCGTGGGGCTGCGGAATGACCAGCGCGAAGGCGGCGGCCGCCCCGGCGATGTGGCCGGCGCCGCGCCAGACGGTGGACAGCTCCTTCAGCTGCTCGCGATCGGTCACGAGGACGAAGTCCCAGTGCTGCCTGTTGCTCGCTGACGGCGCCCGCCAGCCCGCCTCGGCGATCCGCTCGAGGTCGGCGTCAGGGATCGGGTCCGGCCGGTAGCTGCGAACATTGCGCCGGGCGCGGATGGCATCCCAGGTTTCCATGAATCGATTCCCTTCGGTTGTCCTGTGCTCATGATCTCCTTTCGCGCTCTGACCACGGGTGCCGCCCCAGTCGGGGCGCCGCAAATTCGGGTGAATCTAACAGCGACAGCGTGAAGGCGCGGGTACATGATGGTCATCGGGCCACCGGCGACAGGAGCCTTTAGCTGCGCTGCCCGGCGCCCGTGCCAGGCGGAGTAACCACGAGAGGCAGGAAACGACATATGACGCAGCGAAGCCTTGAGGATCTGCTGCAGACAGCCAATCCCGTTGAGCTGCTGCGCAGCTCCCAGGAGGGAGCCTACGTTTACCCGGTAGTCCCGACAGAGTTCTCCAACTGGAAGAACGAGCAGCTCGCGTGGGCGAACACGTGTGTGCTGTTCGACCAGTCGCACCACATGGCGAACGTGTACATCAAGGGCCCGGACGCGCTCAAGCTGATCTCCCACCTGGGCATCAACACGTTCAAGAACTTCCCGACGAACATGGCCAAGCAGTTCGTGCCGACTACCTACGACGGGCACGTGATCGGCGACGGGATCCTGTTCCACCTCGAGGAGGACGAGTACGAGTTCGTCGGCCGGGTGCCGACCGTGAACTGGATCCAGTTCCACGTGGAGACCGGCGACTGGGACGTCGAGCTGGTCCGCGACGACCGCTCGCCGTCGCGCCCGATGGGCAGGGCCGTCACCCGGACGCAGTACCGGTTCCAGATCCAGGGACCGAACGCCTGGCAGGTGATCGAGAAGCTGAACGGCGGCCCGTTCCCGGACATCAAGTTCTTCCGCACGGACTACATCAACATCAACGGCCGCCGGGTCCGTGCGCTGCGGCACGGCATGTCCGGCCAGCCGGGCCTGGAGGTCTTCGGCCCGTACGCGGAGTACTTCGAGATCCGCGACGCGATCCTGGAGGCCGGCAAGGAGTTCGGCATCGAGCCGGTCGGCTCCCGCGCTTACGCGTCCAACACCGTGGAGTCCGGCTGGGTCCCCTCGCCGCTGCCCGCCATCTACACCGGCGACCAGCTCAAGCCCTACCGCGAGTGGCTGCCTGCGTTGGGTTATGAAGGTTTCTCGGGGT
>DASXKI010000455.1:0-10291 GCA_036496945.1 Streptosporangiaceae bacterium
CGGAAGTCAGCCCTGGGCTGTGGACGCTGAACCCGTCCGAGATCGGCCCCTACACCACGACCGGAGCGCCTACGGTCACGGCGTCGGCGACGTTCAAGGCTGTCACTAAGGCGTTCGACCCGGCGGTCTCGTCGTCCACCGGCGACGTATGGAAGGCCGTCGAAGGCATGGGCACGGCGAGTTTCGTCTACATCCCGGCCGGCGGCAGCAGGACGATCACCGTCCACATCAAGGCTGGTGGAGCGCACGGCTCCACGCACTCCGGCATCCTCTACGTCGACGATCTGACGCTCGCAGGCTTCTTCGTCGGCTTCGACGAACCGAATACCGACGAGGTCATCGCGATTCCCTACCACTACATAACCAGGTAGCCGCACGGCAGGAGCGATCCGGCTAGCAGCAGACCGGGCCCGAGCGCACAGCTCGGGCCCGGTTTCCTTATGCGTCGGCTATAGCCGTTCGATGATCGTCGCGGTGGCCATCGCACCGCCCGCGCACATCGAGATCAGCGCCGTGCTGCCATCCGTACGCTCCAGTTCATGCAGCGCCGTGGTGATTAGGCGCGAGCCGGTGCTGCCGACCGGATGTCCGAGCGCAATGGCACCGCCGTTGACGTTGACCTTGTCCGGGTCTGGCTCGTGCACGCTCAGCCACGACATGACGATCGACGCGAACGCCTCGTTGACCTCGAAGACGTCAATATCGCCGATGGTCATCCCGCTGCGCTTTAGCACCCGCTCAGTCGCGGCGACAGGCCCGTCCAGGTGGTAATAGGGCTCGTCGCCGATCAGGCACTGGGCGACGATCCTGGCCCGCGGCCGAAGCCCGAGCTCACGCGCTCTCGCCTCCTCGACCAGCAGCACCGCGGCGGCCCCGTCGGAGATCTGCGACGACGTGCCAGCCGTGTGCAGTCCATCAGGCAGCACCGGCTTGAGCCTGGCCAGCGCCTCCAGAGTGGTCTCACGCAGGCCGCCGTCCCTGTCGACCACGCGGCTCTCACCGGTCGGCTTGCCCTCGCCGTCGACCACCGGCACCGTCACGGGCACGACCTCACGATCGAAGCGGCCCTCGGACCACGCGCGCGCCGCGTTCTGCTGCGAGCGCACGCCGAACGTGTCGACCTGCTCGCGGGTGAAGCCGCGGCGCCTGGCGATCCGCTCGGCCGCCTCGTACTGGCTCGGCATGTCGACGGCCCACGAGTCCGGGCGCGGCGAGCCGATGCCCGTGCCGATATTCGCGCCGAGGCCGACCCGGCTCATCGCCTCGACGCCGCAGCCGATGCCGACGTCGATCGCGCCGGCCGCGATCAGCCCGGCGATCAGGTGCACCGCCTGCTGGGCCGACCCGCACTGCGCATCCAGGGTCAGGCAGCCAGCCTCATTCGGCAGCCCGGCGTGCAGCCAGGCGGTGCGGGTGAGGTTGCCGGCCTGCTCGCCAGCCTGGGTCACGCAACCGCCGGCCACCTGCTCGACCTCGGCCGCGTCGACGCCGGCGCGTTCGAGCAGGGCCATCTGCGCGTATCCGAGTAGCTCCGCGGGGTGCAGGCCAGCGAGCGCGCCGCGCCGCCTCCCGATAGGCGTCCGGACGGCTTCGACGATGACCGCAGTGCCCACAGCTTCTCCTCCGCGTTGTCTGCGCCCATAGTAGAACGTGTTCTAGAATTTCGACAGCGAGGCAGTTCTCCGCCAGGCTTCACCACGGGCCCCAGGCGTGCTTGAATCCCACTAGAACACGTTACAGATCCGGAGGTCCGTTATGGCTCAGCCGCGGATAGCGCCAGGCTTCGACCTCACTGATCCTGACCTGTATGCCGATCGCGTGCCGCAGGAGGAGCTGGCGGAGCTACGGCGGGCCGCCCCAATCTGGTGGAACCCACAGCCCACCGACATCGGCTTCGACGATGACGGCTTCTGGGCCGTCACCCGGCACGCCGACGTCGTGGCCGTGTCTCGCGACAGCGACACATTCTGCAGCTCGGAAAACAGTGCGATCATCCGGTTCACCCACGGCACGACGCGCGAGCAGATCGAGATGCAGCGGGTGATCATGCTGAACATTGACCCGCCGCAGCACACCAAGCTGCGCGGCATCGTCTCCCGCGGCTTCACCCCGCGCGCGATCAACAGCCTGCGGGACGTGCTGGCGGCCAGGGCCGAGGGGATCGTGACCAGGGCGCTGGCCGAGGGCACCGGCGACTTCGTCACCGACGTCGCGTGCGAGCTGCCGCTCCAGGCCATCGCCGAGCTTCTCGGCGTGCCGCAGGAGGACCGGCACAAGATCTTCTCGTGGTCGAACGAGATGGTCGGCTATGACGACCCCGAGTACACAGGCGACGGCGAGAACGCGGCGGCGGAGATCCTCGGCTACAGCATGGTGATGGCCGAGGACCGGCGCGCCTGCCCGCGCGACGACATCGTCACCAAGCTCGTGCACGCCCAGGTCGACGGCGGCGAGCTGACCTCCGACGAGTTCGGCTTCTTCGTCATCCTTTTGTCCGTGGCCGGGAACGAGACGACGCGCAACGCGATCTCACACGGCATGCTCGCGTTCCTCGACAACCCCGATCAGTGGGAGCTATTCAAGGCCAGCCGCCCGGTCACCGCTGTGGACGAGATCGTGCGCTGGGCGACGCCGGTGACCAGCTTCCAGCGGACCGCCACGAGGGACACGGTGCTCGGCGGCCAGCAGATCAGGAAGGGCCAGCGGGTCGGCCTGTTCTACCGGTCGGCCAACTTCGACGAGGAGGTCTTCTCCGGCCCCGAGCAATTCGACGTCCTGCGCAGCCCCAACCCGCACCTAGGCTTCGGCGGCAGCGGCGCGCACTACTGCCTCGGCGCCAATCTCGCCCGGCTGGAGATCGACCTGATGTTCAACGCCATCGCCGAGGCGATGCCGGCCATCAGCAAGGCGGGCGATCCGCAGCGGCTGCGCTCCGGCTGGCTGAACGGCGTCAAGCGGCTCCCGGTCAGCTACCGCTAGCTCGTCAGCCGGCGGCGCTCATCGGCCGCAAAACTTTGCGATACTTCTGGACCTGCTCAGCGCGTCTACAAGGGGTGAGATCGTGGGCGCGGCGAACAGCTAGGAGGACGTGTGGCCGAAAGCGCGGTCAGCAGCCATGAGGAGTTCCGCGAGTTCGCCTCGGCACGGGCTGGCCAGCTGTTCCGCGTCGCGTACCTCGTCTGCGGTGACTGGCATGAGGCCGAAGACCTAGTCCAGACGACGCTGACGAAACTCTTCGTCGCCTGGCACCGAGTCCAGCGCACCGATAGTCCGGACGCGTACGCCCGCAAGGTGCTGATGAACTCGTTCCTCTCGCACCGCAGGCTGAAGCGATCCGCCGAGACGCCGGTCGCCGATCCTGGCAACCCGACCGCGACCCCCGACGACGCCGACCTCAGGCTGACGCTGGTCGCGGCGCTGCGCAGACTGCCAGCCCGGAGCCGTGCCGTGGTCGTGCTCCGGTACGTGGACGATCACAGCATCGACTCGGTCGCCCAGGCACTTGGCATCAGTCCAGCCGCCGTGAAGAGCCTGAACTCCAGAGGACTCGGGCAGCTGCGCGAGCTGCTCGGCGCCGACGCCCACATCCTGCGGTCTTGAGCAACCACCAAGTAAGGAATGAGAGATGCAGACCGATGACGAGCTGATCGCGCTGTTCGAGCGCGCGGTCGCAGACCTGACGCCTAATGTCAGCTTCATTGTCCAGCGGGCCGAGCAGCTTGGCCGCCAGCGGCGGCACCGTGCCAGGTTGTGGCAGGCGGCGAGCGGCACCCTCGCGCTCGCGCTCATAGCCGGGACCGGATACACGGCCTGGGCCGTCAGCCAGATCGACGGCAGCCGCTGGCACGGGCAAGCCGTTGGCGCAGCGGGCTCGACCGCCTCGGGGCAGCCCGCTCTGGGCGCATCGAACGGCAAGCCGAAGCACAAGCCATCTCCGGCCACAAAAAAGCCGGCAGTCCAGCCGTCACCTGGCTGGTCGGCACCTAGCCAGGCGCCAGTGCCCCCGAAGCAGCTGACACCAAAGCAGATGCTCCGCACCTTCCGGAGCATGCTGCCGGCCGGCGCTGTGCTGACGAGTGTGCCGTCGGCCAGGAACAGCCGGGGCAATCTCGAGGTGAACTACAACGACGGCCAGGGCATGGTCGACGTCATGATCAGCATTGGTTCATTCGACCAGACAACATTGAGCTGCCCGAATCCGCTCTGGACCGATGAGGGCACCCGGCCGGCCGGCGCGCTACCCATCAGCTGCGTGGTCCGTACGCCGCCCGGCGGCGGCGTCGAGCGTGCCGCCGTCATGTACGCGGACTCCTATGGCTTCTACGGGTACAACATCTACGATCGGCGGCCCGACGGCGTGGAGGTATTCATCCAGGTCGCCAACGGCTACTTCAACCCGTATCTGCCGCACGCCGACCGCGCCACGCCGCCAGGGTCGATGAGTCTCTGGGAGTCCGTCGTCGAGAGCCCGGCCTGGCACGCTTAGGCAGGCCTACGCCTGGCACGGGCCACGGCGGTCAGTCCGGCGTGTCCGCGACCACCCACATCGAGAAGTACTGCGACCCACCGCCATAGGCGTGCCCGAGGGCGGTCCGCGCCCCGGTTACCTGGTGCTCACCGGCCTTGCCCATGACCTGCATGGCAGACTCGGCGAACCGGAGTAGCCCGGACGCCCCGATCGGGTTGGAGCACAGGACGCCGCCGGACGGGTTGATCGGGATAAGCCCGCCGATCTCGGTCTCCCCGGACTCGGTCAGTTTCCAGCCCGCGCCGGCGGCGGCGAAGCCCAGGTTCTCCAGCCACATCGGCTCGAACCACGAGAACGGCACGTAGATCTCCGCCACGTCGATCTCGTCGATCGGCCGCGAGATCCCTGCCTTGGCCCACAAGGCGGCCGCCGCGTCAGCGCCGGCCCGCGGGTTCACGTTGTCCTTCCCGGAGAACATGGTCGGCTCGGTGCGCATCGACGTGGCCCGGATCCAGGCCACTGGCCGGCCCGAACCCTCGGCGGCTGCCTGGTCGCCGATCACCATCGCGCACGCGCCGTCGGAGGACGGGCACGTCTCGTCGTAGCGGACCGGGTCCCACAGCATCGGCGACGCCTGCACCGACTCCAGGGTGATGTCCGGCTGCCGCAGGTGCGCGTACGGATTGCGGGCGCCGTTGCGCCGGTCCTTGACGGCGACCAGCGAACCGATGTGCGCGGGGGCGCCACTGCGCCGGATGTAGGACCGTATATGCGGCGCGAAGTAGCCGCCCGCCCCAGCCAGCAGCGGCATCGAGAACGGCGGCATGATCGATAGCGCCCACATGGCGTTGGACTCGGACTGCTTCTCGAACGCGACGGCGAGCACCCGCCGGTGCAGTCCCGCCTGCACGAGGCTCGCTGCGACGACACCGGTGGCGCCGCCGACCGACCCGGCCGTGTGCACGCGCAGCAGCGGCTTGCCCACGGCGCCGAGTGCGTCCGCCAAGTACAGCTCGGGCATCATCACGCCCTCGAACAGGTCGGGCGCCTTGCCGACGACGACCGCGTCGATGTCGGCGAGCTCGAGTCCGGCGTCGGCTAGTGCCCGGTCGACGGCCTCCCGGCACAGGCCCGCCATGGACACGTCCGGCCGCTTGCTGCGGTGATGAGTCTGGCCGGTGCCGAGCACGGCCGCGCGCTGTGTCACCGAACCCCATCCGTCGTCGAACCGCGGGCCATCGAACCGCTGCTCATTGAACTGCTGCTCATCGGGCCTCCATCACGCAGACGAGGTTCTGCTGCAGGGCCGGGCCGCTGGTCGCGTGGCCGAGCGCGCTCCCGGCGGCGCCGGAGCTGATCTGCCGTGCGGCGTGGCCGATCCGGGCCAGGCCAGCCGCGAACATCGGGTTCCCCGCCAGGGCTCCGCCGGACGGGCTGATCCGGACCGACTCGGGCAGGCCGAGTGCCGAGCGGAGCACGATCTCCTGGTGCGTGAACGGCGCGTGCAGTTCGGCCACCTCGACGCCGGACGCGCCCGCTGCCGCACCAGCCGCGGCGGCCGACGGCGACGTCGTCAGGTCCCGCGCCCCGAACGAGCCGGAATCGATCCGGTGCTCGAAACCGGTGATCCAGGCCGGCCGCGCGCACAGCTCGCGGGCCCGGTCTGCGGCCGCGATGACAACGACGGCCGCGCCGTCGGTGATCGGCGCGCAATCGTGCGCCCGCAGCGGGTCGGCGATGACCGGCGCCGCGAGCAGTTCGTCGACACTGACCGAGCCGGACAACTGGGCTCGGGCGTTCGACACGGCCGCGGCCCTGCTGCGGGCGGCGACCTCGGCCATACCTCGTTCCGTCCATAGGCCCTTGTCCAGACCGAGACGGGCCTGAAGCGCGGCCATGCTGACCGAGTCCGGCCACAGCGGCGCCATGACGTACGGGTCGAGCTGGAGGGCGAGTACCCGGCGCAGATCGCCGGCCGACGACTTGCCGAACCCGTAGGCCAGCGCGATCTCGGCCTCGCCTGTCAGCACCTTGACCCAGGCCTCGTACAGCGCGAAGGCGCCGTCCATCTCGACGTGCGACTCCATCACCGGCGGGAACGCGCCGATCGCGTCCACCGCCGAGACGAAGGAAAACGCCCGCCCGGCCAGGTAGTCCGACGAGCCCGAGCACCAGAAGCCGACGTCTTCCTTGCTCAGCCCGGTCTGGTCGAAGACCTCACGGAAAATCGGCACCAGCATCTCGACGCCGTTGGTGGTTCCGTCGGTGCGGCGGACATTCGGCGCCTCGGCAAAGCCGATGACTGCAACTTCACTCACGCGCGGCATCCCTTACAGATGGTGTGCGTAGGACTCGTAGGGTGCATCAGGCTCCCCGGTCGGCTCGAAGTGGTCGATGTTCTCCGACGTCGTCCCCCACTCCTCGCGCGGCTTCCAGACAGCGCGCACGCGCATGCCCATCCGCACCTCCGCCGGGTCGCAGCCGAGGATGAGGTGCTGGAAGGCGATATCGGCGCCGTCCAGCAGGACCGACGCGGCGACGTACGGCGACGGCACGCGCTGGCCATGGAACGGCACGTTCACCACGCAGAACGTCGTCACCGTGCCGACGTCCGGCAGCTCGACATCGGTCGTGGTCGGTACGCCGTCGACCGGGCAGGCGCCGCGCGGCGGCACGTAAACCTTGCCGCAGGCGGGGCAGCGCTGGCCGATGACCTTGCCCTCCTGCAGCGCGCGCAGGTAGCGGCTCTCCTCGGCCGAGGCGCTGTGCTGGTAATGCAGGCGTACCGGCGTGATGATCATGCCAGGGTCAGCTTCAGTCCCCACGACGGGAACGGGGTCGCTCTCCGCCAATGCCGTCTCAACGCCCGGGCCGTCCTGCCCGGCGGGCTCGAAGCAGACGATGTCGGTGATGTGGCCGGACCGGTTGTCCGCCCAGCGCGGCTGGACGCGCATGCCGGTCTGCATGCTCGCCGCGGTGCCCGCGTCCACCACGTGCAGCATGCCTGTGTCGGCCCCGTCGAGCCGGATCAGCGCCCACGCGAACGGGTAGCCGAGCGGCTGGCCTTCGCGCGGCTCCGGCTGCCAGGACCAGGTGAGCACGGTCCCGGCCGGTCCGACCTGGACGAATTCCTCCGGCGGCGCGAAAGTGACAGGGTCGTACTCCGCCGGCGGCACGTGCACCCGGCCGTCGGCGCCGCGCGAGCCGAGGATCTGGCGCTGGGCGAGCCCGGCCATGAACTGGCTGAGCACCGGCCCGAGCGACCGGGTGTAGTCGAAGCTGATCTCGAGTGGTGCGCTAAGCGGCGCAATGGGCGGCGTAGTCACGGATCAGAGTGAAACACGTTCTAGGTCCGGTCGCAAAGGCCTGCCGCCGGATTGGGCCGCTGGCGGCCCGCGACCCCTGCATCCACCGCGCCCCGCAATCCGCGCGACCTTCGCCTCCACGCACCCGCGTCGAACGACCTGGTTGTGGCACCGATGCTGAAAGAGCGCCATGGTTGTGGCTCCGATGACGTTCGCGGTCATCCAACGCTGCCGCTAATGACCCTTGAAGTCCGGTTTGCGCTTCTCGGCGAAGGCGCGTGGGCCTTCTTTGGCGTCCTCGCTGGCGAAAACGGCCATGCCGAGCTTGGTTTCCAGGGCGAATGCGTCGTTCTCGGCCATGCCTTCGGACTCGCGGATCGTCCGCAGGATGGCTTGGACCGCGAGCGGGCCATTGGCCGCGATCATCTCGGCGAACTCCAGTGCCTTGGCAAGCGCCTGGCCGTCGTCGACGACGTGCCCTATCAGGCCGACGGCCAGCGCCTCGCTAGCGGTGATGTGGCGGCCGGTGAGCAGCAGGTCCGCGGCGACCGTGTAGGGGATCTGACGGACCAGCCGGACCGCGGAACCACCGAGCGGGAACAGGCCCCAGCGGGCCTCTGACACGCCAAACCGCGCGCTCCGGCCCGCCACCCGAATGTCGGTCGCCTGGAGGATTTCGGTGCCTCCCGCGATGGCCGGGCCCTCGACCGCGGCGATGAGCGGCTTGGTCAGCCGGCGGCCCTTCAGCAGCGGCTCGATGACCGACGGGTCGAAGGCGCCGGAGCGGAACGAGTCGCCAGGGTGCGCGGCCGTCATCGCCTTGAGGTCTGCGCCGGCGCAGAACGCGCCGCCCGCGCCAGTCAGGATGCACGACCGGACTCGCGCGTCGTTGTCGACCTGGTCCCAGGCCTGCTGCATGATCGCCATCATCGGGCCGGTCAGAGCGTTGCGCGCTTGCGGCCGGTTCATCGTGACGATCAGGACGTGCCCGCGCAGCTCGACCAGGGCGTGCGGCTGCTCCTGTTCAGCTGGACTCGAGGTCATCCTCGCGGCCTCCTAGCTGCACGAAAGGGTTGCCCCGAACGATAACACGTTCTAGTTTCATACCCATGGCGCTGAACATCGCTGACCTATTCGAGCATGCTGCCGACGCGGTTCCCGAGCGCCTGGCCATCGCCTGCGGCGACGCGGAGATCACCTACCGCGCGCTGGAGGCCACAAGCAACCAGCTTGCCCACTACCTGGCCGCGGCCGGGGTCGGCCCTGGCGACCACGTGGGGGTCTACGGCCGGAACTCGATCGAGCTGATCGAGGCCTTCCTGGCCTGCTACAAGCTGCAGGCGATCGCGGTGAACATCAACTACCGGTATGTCGAGGCCGAGCTGCGGTATTTGTTCACCGAGGCCGAACTGGTGGCGCTGGTGCACGACCGGCAGTTCAGCGACAAGGTCGAGGCGCTGATGCCGGACTACCCCGGCATCCGGGCCACGCTGGCGATCGAGGACGGCAGCGGGACGTCCCTCGGCGCCAGCACCGACTTCGCGGCCGCGATCGCCGGCCAGCCGGCCGACCGCGACTTTGGCGAGCGCAGCGCCGACAACATCTACATGCTCTACACGGGCGGCACGACTGGCTACCCCAAAGGCGTCATCTGGCGGCACGAGGACATCTGGCGCACGCTCGGCGGCGGCATCGACTTCGCCACCGGCGAGCGGATGCCCGATGAGTGGGAGCAGTCCAAGCGGGCCGCCGCGTCGCCAGCCGGCCTGGTCCGGCTGACCGCGGCGCCGCTCATCCACGGCAACGCCCAGTGGGCCGCGCTGGCCGCGCTGTTCGCCGGCGACACCGTCGTGTTCGTGCCGCAGTTCAATCCGCACGACATCTGGCGCGCGGTGCAGCGCCGCAAGGTGAACGTGCTGATCATCATCGGCGACGCCATGGCCAGGCCGCTGATCGAGGCGTACCAGGAGGAGCAGTACGACCTCTCCTCGGTCCTCGCGATCTCGAGCAGTGCCGCCCTGTTCTCGCCGGTCGTCAAGGACCAGTACCTGAGCCTGCTGCCGAACATCGTGGTGACCGACGCGATCGGCGCATCCGAGACCGGCTTCACCGGGCTCGGCTATGTGTCGGCGGGCAACAAGCGCGCCGAGGGGCCGACGGTCACGCCAGGCCCGTCCACCATCGTGATCGACGAGCACAACCGGCAAGTGGGCCCTGGCGGGATCGGTAGGCTGGCCCGCGGCGGGCACGTCCCGCTCGGCTACTACAAGGACCCGGTCAAGACCGCAGCCCTGTTCGCCGAGGTCGACGGCGCCCGCTACGCCGTGCCGGGCGACCTGGCCAGAGTCGAGGCCGACGGCTCGCTGACGCTGCTCGGCCGCGGCAACACCTGCGTCAACACCGGGGGTGAGAAGGTCTACCCGGAGGAGGTCGAGGGCGCGCTGAAGTCACATGCTGACGTCTTCGACGCCCTGGTCATCGGCGTGCCCGACGAGCGACTCGGACAGCGTGTCGCGGC